>NZ_JBHVOL010000004.1:0-378830 GCF_042887925.1 Kitasatospora sp. NPDC057904 | reverse complement strand
CCCTGGGTGGTATTGACCCCTCCGTTTCGGGCCCCGCCGGGAGCTCGGGTAATCGGCCGAGGTGCGGCCGCGGGTTTCCGGGCGGTCCCCGGGGGGGGGGGGGCCCCCGGCCCCCCCGCCCCCGTCCGGATCACCCGTGCGGATCACCCGTGCGGGACCACCGCCACCGGCGCCTTGGCGTGGTGCAGCACCGCGTGCGCGATGCGGCCGAGGCGCGGGCCGAGCTCGACCCTGCGGCGCTTGCGGCCGACGACCACCAGCGCCGCGCCCGCCGAGGCCTCGACGAGTGCCCCGGCCGCGCCCAGCCGGACCTCCTCGACCACCTCCACGCCGGGGTGCAGCTCCCGCTGCCCGGCCAGGGCGAGGGAGAGCATCTTCTCCTCCATCGCCTCCAGTTGGGAGATCTCCGCGGCCTGCGGCACCCAGCCCGCGTACGCGAACACCGGCGGCAGGTCCCAGCCGTGCACCGCCCGCACCCGCGCCCGGCGCCGGGCGGCCTCGGCGAACGCGAAGCCGAGGACGCCCTCGTCCGGCTCCTGGACGTCGACGCCGACCACGACGTCCGACCCGCCCGCACCCTCCTGCCGCTCACGCACCACGACCACCGGCACACTGCTGCGCGCCGCCACGGCCATGCCGACGGAGCCGAGCATCAGCCCGGCGAAGCCCCCGAGCCCGCGCGAGCCGACCACGAGCAGGACGGCGTCCTCGGCGGCGGTGACCAGGCCGTCGACGGGCGCGTCGAGCACGACGTCCGTCCGCACGTCGAGGCCGGGGTGGGCGGCGCGCAGCTCGGCGGCGGCGTCGGCGAGGACGCGCTCGGCGGCGGCCGGCAGGTGGTCGGGCTCGGCCATGGCGTTGCGGCCGTCGGTGAGCCACGGCCAGGCGTGCACCAGGCGCAGCGGCACCCCGCGGCGTTCCGCCTCCCCGGCGGCCCAGCGGGCGGCGGCGGCGCTGCCGGTCGAGCCGTCGACCCCGGCGAGTACGAGTGGCGTCATGGCAGGAGGTCCTTCCCTCGGTGGCCGTTGCCGGACGGTGGGTGTGCTGACGTTCCGTCCGCTGCTCCCCCACCCTCTCCGGCCACGCCGCCCGCGCGGCAGAGGCCGCAGGGCCCCCGGGGACGGGACGAAAGGCCCGCCCGACGGAGCCTACGGGCGACCCCGGGGTGCGGCGGGGCGACACCCGGGCACTACCGTGAATCCGACAATCCTCCCGGTCAGGGCGCTCCTGACCCGGGGTGCGGCGGGCGACTGGAGGAGTACGGGTGGGCGGCGCGCAGGGGACCCCGGCGGACGGTACCCCCACGGCCGGCGGCGGCGCGCGGATGCCCCGGCTGCGGCTGGACGAACTGCTGGAAGAGCTCCAGTGGCGCATCGACGCGGCCCGCGGCACCCAGGACCGCGTGCACAGCCTGCTGGAGGCGGTGCTCGCGGTCGGCCGGGAGCTGGACCTCGCCCAGGCGCTGCACCGGATCGTCGAGGCCGCCGCCGACCTGGTGGACGCCCGCTACGCCGCGCTCGGCGTGATCGGGGCGGACGGGCACTCGCTGTCCGAGTTCCGCACGGTCGGGATGACGGACGGGGAGATCGCCGAGATCGGCCCGCCGCCGTCCGGCCGGGGCATCCTCGGCGAGCTGATCCGCGACCCGCGCCCGCTGCGCTGCCCGATGCTGTCGGACCACCCGGCCTCGGCCGGGTTCCCGCCCGGCCACCCGCCGATGACCACCTTCCTCGGGGTGCCGGTGCGGGTGCGCGGGGAGGTGTTCGGGAACCTGTACCTCACCGACAAGCGCGGCGGCCTGGACTTCGACGCGGACGACGAGGCGGTGATCTCGACGCTGGCCGTCGCGGCCGGGGTCGCGATCGACAACGCGCGGCTGTACGAGGAGGCGCAGCGCCAGCAGCGCTGGCTGCGGGCGAGCGCGGAGATCACCCGGAGCCTGCTGTCCGGCGCGCCACGCCTGGCGGTGGTGGAGCTGATCGCCCGCCGGGCGCGGGAGATCGCCGGCGCCGAGCTGGCGGACGTGTCGATGGCGCCGGCCGGGCCGGGCGAGCGGGCACAGGAGCTGGCGGTCGAGGTCGCGCTGGGTGGCACGCCGGCCGAGCGACTGGGGGTCACGGTGCCGGTGGACGGCACGCTGTCGGGGGCGGCGTACGCGTCCGGTTCGCCGGTGACCAGTGACGGGCTGGCCTGCGACGGACGGTATCCGGCGGGCCCGGCCGGGCGGTTCGACGGGCTCGGGCCGGCGGTCGCGGTGCCGCTGGGCACCGGCTCGGGGTACGGGCGGGGCGTGCTGCTGCTCGCGCGGGCGGCCGGGCAGCCGGCCTTCAGCGCGGCCGAGACGGGCCCGCTGCTGGGTTTCGCGGACCAGGCCGCGCTCGCCCTCGAACTGGCCGAACGACGACGCGACGCCGAGCAGTTGACGCTGCTGGAGGACCGCGACCGGATCGCCCGGGACCTGCACGACCTGGCGATCCAGCGGCTGTTCGCGACCGGGATGACGCTGCAGAGCGCGGGCCGGCTGATCGACAGCCCGGCGGCGGCCGACCGGGTCGGGCGGGCGGTCGCGGACCTGGACGAGACCATCAAGATCATCCGTTCGACGATCTTCGGCCTGCGGGCCCACAGCGAGCCCGACCGCGGCCTGCGGGCGCGCACCACGCGCGCCGTCACCGAGGCGCAGGCGACGCTCGGCTTCCCGCCGCGGCTGAGCATGGAGGGCCTCCTCGACACCGACGTGCCGCAGGAGCTGGCCGAGCACGTGGTCGCGGTGCTCGGCGAGGCGCTGAGCAACGCCGCCCGGCACGCCGGGGCGGGCCGGGTCGAGGTGACGCTCCGCGCGATCGCCGGGCGGGTCTCGCTGACCGTCGTGGACGACGGCGCGGGTCTGCCGGAGGGCGGCCGGCGCAGCGGGCTGCGCAACCTCGCCGAGCGGGCCGAGCGGGTGGGCGGCACGTTCGAGGCGAGCACGGCCGAGGGCGGCGGCACCCGGCTCATGTGGTCCGCCCCGCTCGGGTCTTGACGCCTCGTCGGATCGGCGACGCTCCGTCACCGCACCACCACTCCCCGGTCGCCCGGCCGGACCCTTCCCCACCCGAACCGCCGAAGTATCGGGCCTGGATTCACAGTTCGCCCACACCCTCCTCGAAGAACATTCCCAACGGACATTGTCCCCACGCATGTTCGAAGGTAGAGTCGCCGTTCGCCGAGCACGGATGAGCACTTCTGAGCGTCATTTGGGGCGGGCATGTCAAATATTCGCGGTACCCTCCAGGTCGTCCCCGACCTGTTCGACGTGTTCACCGAAATGGCACGTCGATATCCCGACCGTCCGGCGATCGTCCACCGTGGACGCGCCCTGACCTACCGCCGGCTCCACGAGTCGGCGAACGCCCTGGCCACGCGCCTGGGCACCGATCCGGGCACGGTCGCCGTACCGGCCGTGCACACACCGGAAACCGTTGTCGCGCTGCTCGGCGTCCTCGCCGCCGGCGGCGCCTATTGCCCGGTCGATCCGGCATTTCCGGGGCCTCGCCAGGAGGCCATGACAACCGCGGCCGAGTGCCGCTCGGCAGTCGTCACCGGAACCGCCCTGTCACCCCAAGTCGGGCTTCCTTCGGTCGAGTTACCGCAGGCCCCGGAATTCCCCGGGGACCCGCCGAAGGCGGGCTCCGCACAACGCGCCGAGAGCGCCGCCGAGGACGCCGGGGAACGGCCGGCGTACATTCTCTTCACGTCGGGTTCGACCGGGCAGCCGAAACCCGTCGTCACTCCCCGTCGCGCACTCGCGGCGACGGTCCCCTCCCTGCGCGAGCTGTTCGGCCTCACGCCGGACGACCGCGTGCTCCAGTTCGCCTCCCTCAACTGGGACACCTGCTTCGAGGAGATCCTGCCGACCCTCGCCACCGGCGCCGCGCTGGTCGTCGACCCCGACGCGCACAGCGGCTCGTTCCCCCGCTTCCTGCGGATGGTCGAGCGCGAAGGCGTCACCGTCCTCGACCTGCCGACCGCCTTCTGGCACGAACTCGTGCTCCACCTCGCCGAGGACGGGCTCACCCTGCCCGAGTGCGTCCGGCTGCTGGTGATCGGCGGCGAGGCGGCCAGCCCCGCCCGGCTGGCCGACTGGAGCCGGCTGCGCACCGGGCGGATCCGGCTGCTCAACACCTACGGCAGCACCGAGACCACCATGATCACGCACGCCGTGGACCTGCACGGCCCGCTCGCCCCCGGGCGCACGTGGGACCGCACCGCGCGGGCGCCGATCGGGCGGGCCCTCCCCCATGTGCGCGAACGCATCGGCGACGACGGCGAGTTGATGATCGGCGGGCCGGCCGTCGCCCTCGGCTACCGCGGCCTGCCAGAGGCCACGGCGGCACGCTTCACCACCGTCGACGGCGAGCGCTGGTACCGCACCGGCGACCGCGTCGCCGCCGGGGACGGCGGCGTCCTCACCCACGAGGGACGCCTGGACGGCGAGGTGAAGATCCGCGGCGTCCGGGTCGACCCGGCCGAGGTCGAGGCCCACCTGGCCGCCCACCCCGGCGTGTCGGCCGCGGCCGTCACCGCGGCGGCCCTCGCGGGGCGCTCGGTCCTCGTCGCCTACGTCGTTCCACGGCCCGACGCCGACGGCACCACCCTCGACACCGAACTACTGGCCCACCTGCGGGAACGCGTGCCCGGCCACCTCGTACCCAGCCGGGTGACCGTCGTGCCCCGGCTCGTCCTCACCGCGAGCGGCAAGGTCGACCGCGCCGGCTGCCACCGCCGGTACGCCACCTGAGGCCGCGGCCCCTGCCACCTCCACGACCAGGTCGAAGGAGACCCCCATTGAGCGTTGACACCACCACCCCGGCCACGCCCGACGACGTCGTGGCCATCTTCCGCCGCGTCCTCCAGCGCGAGGACGTCACGGCCTACTCCGACTTCTTCCAGCTCGGCGGCGACTCGCTGATCGCCACCCGGGTGCTCAGCGCCGTCGCGCGGGGCCACGGCGTCGAGCTGACCTTCGAGGAGTTCCTGGCCGAGCCCACCCCGGCCGGCCTCGCCGGGAGAATCACGGGGGCGGTGTGACCCCCCGGGCCGCCGTCGTCGTCGGCGCCGGCCTCGCCGGCCTCACCACCGCCGATCGCCTTGTGGCGCAGGGGATCGACGTCACTGTCCTGGAGGCCAGGGACCGCGTCGGCGGGCGCACGCACGGCATCGAGGTCGCCCCCGGCCGGTGGATCGACGGCGGAGCCGCCTACCTCGGCGAACGGCACACCGAACTCCTGTCCCTCATCGATGAGTTGGGCCTCAAGACCGCGCCGACGACGATGCCCGGCGCCAGCCGCTTCGCCCTCGGCGGCGAACACGCCACCCGGGACGGCCGGTTCCCGCCGCTGAACGCCGTCGCGCTCGGCGACCTCTTCGAGCAGCTGGACGAACTCACCTCCGCCGTCCGGCCGGAGGCGCCCTGGCTCACCCCCGGCGCCGAACACCTGGACACCCTCACCGCCGCCGAGTGGGCCGAGCAGCACCTCGCCCACCCCGACGCCCGGCTCTTCTTCCCGCTCTTCCTCGGCGAGATGATGGCCGCCGACCCGGCCGACCTCTCCGTCCTGCACATGGCGTTCTACCTGCGCTCCGGCGGCGGACTGCGCTACCTCAACGCGTTCGAGGGCGGCGCCCAGCAGGACCGGGTCGCCGGCGGCGCGCACCAGGTGTGCGAGCGGCTGGCCGAGCGGCTCGGCGCGCGGGTGCGGCTCGGCGAACCCGTCCGGGCCGTGCACCAGGACGCGGGCCGGGTCACCGTCGTGACCGATCAGGGGAGTTACCGCGCGGACGTCGCCGTGCTGGCACTGCCGCCACTGCTCGCCGACGCGATCGAGCACCGCCCCGGGCCGCCGCCGCACCGGGCCGGCGAACGCACGGCGCGCGGCTGCGCGATCAAGGCGAGCCTGGTCTACCCCGCGCCGCTCTGGCGCGACCACGGCCTGTCCGGCTGGTCGGTCAACGCCCACGGCCCGCTGCTCTCCACCGTGGACGACACCCCGCCCGAGGGCGGACCGGGCGTCCTCACCGGCTTCGTCACCGGCGCCGAAGCGCACCGCTTCGCCACCCTCAGCGCCGGGGAACAGCGCGAGGCGGCCGTCCGACAGGCCGCGCAGCTATTCCCCATGCTGCCCGAGCCCCTCGCCTGCCACGTCACCGACTGGGTCAACGAGCCGTACAGTCAAGGCTGTTACGCCGCCCTGCTCGGCCCCGGCGACTGGCTCGCGCACGGCCCTGCGCTCACCGCCCCGCACGGCCGGGTGCACTTCGCCGGCACCGAGACCAGCACCGCCTACTTCGGGCTCATGGAGGGCGCGATCCGCTCCGGCCACCGCGCCGCCGCCGAGATCCTCGCCCGGCCCTGATCCACACCCCTTCCGCCCGGCACCGGCTCCACGAGAGCCGCGCGCCCGGCACCCCACGTCGGGAGACCGCCATGAACGACCACAGTTCCGTCGCCCCGCTCGCCGCCAGAGAGCGGCTGATGGCCGAACCCGCCCTCGGCGCGGGCAACTTCCTGGACCACGCCCTCGCGGCCAACCCGCACCGCACGGTCCCGTTCGTCTTCACCCACCGCACCGACCACCGCGGCGAGGTCGTGCTGCGCGGCCACAGCCTGCTCGACCTCGCCGCCCTGCGCGACCGCTACGCCGCCTGGTACCACGCCAACGGCGTGCGCCCCGGCGAGCCGGTGGCGGTCGTCGTCGGCGAGGGCCTGGAACCGCTGCTGCACTTCCTCGCGCTCACCGCGCTCGGCGCCGTCCCCGCACTGGTCAACGACGCGCTGCGGCACGACGTGCTGGTCCGCTACCTCGACCACGTCGGCGTGGTCGGCGTCGTCGCGGACGACACCACCCGGCTCGCCGCCGCCTACCGCGAGGACCCGCAGCGCCGCCCGCGCTTCCTCGCCCTCGCCGCCGAGGTGCGCGCATTCGACGCCGACCGGGCCGGGCTGCCCTCGGCGTACCCGCACCGGCACGGCCCGGACGACGTCGTCGCACTGATCCACTCCTCCGGCACCACCGGCACCCCGAAGTCCACGATGCTCTCCCACCGCGGGTTCTGGGACGGCAAGCAGCCGCGCATGGTGCGCTTCCCGGCCGAGCCGTACGACCGGCTGATGTCGCTCATGCCGCACACCCACGCGGGCGGCCTGAGCTACTTCCTCACCGCCGTCCTGCTCGGGCTGCCGACCGTCGTCATGTCCGACTGGCGGCGCGCGGCCGTCGAGCCGGTCATGGAGGCGTTCCGGCCGACCATGGTCGCCTCCTTCCCGCGCACCTTCGTCGAGCTCGCGACCGGCGAACTGCCCGTGCGCGGGGCCACGAAGGTGCACTCCTGGTTCAACACCGGCGACAGCGCCCACCACGGACACATCCGCCGCCTGGTGACGCTCGGCGAACGGCCGGCCGGGCTGATCCGGCCCTGGCTGCTGCCGCAGGAGCGGGCCGAGCAACCCGCCCTGCCCGGTTCGCAGTTCATCGACGGCCTCGGCTCCTCCGAGATGGGCATGGCGCTGTTCGGCCAGATCACCACACCCGAGAGCGCCCGCGACGACCGCTGCGTCGGCAAGCCGCTGGAGGTCGTCGAGAAGGCCGCCGTACTCGGCCTCGACGGCACCGAACTCCCGGACGGCGAGGTCGGCTTGCTGGGCGTCGTGTCCCCCTCGCTGACCCCCGGCTACTGGAACGACCCCCGGCTGACCGCCTCCTTCGAGCTGAACGGCTACTGGCTCACCGGCGACGTCGCCCGCCGCGACGCCGACGGCCGCTTCTACCACCTCGACCGGACGGTGGACGTCATCGACACCGCGGACGGCCCCGTCCACAGCCTCCCGGTCGAGGAGGTGCTGCTCGCCGACTGCGCCGACCTCGTGCGGGACTGCTCGGTGATCGGCGTCCCCGCCGAACACGGCCAACTACCGGTCGCCGTCGTCCAGTTGCAGGCGGACGCCGAGGCGAGCAGCCCCGACGAGGTCCAGGCGACCGCCAACCGGGCCCTGGCCGCCGCCGGCCTCGCCCCGCTCGCCGCCGTCCGGATCGCCCGGACGCCCGAGGACTTCCCGCTCGGGCCCACCGGGAAGGTGCTCAAGCGCGAGCTGCGCACCCGGCACGCCACCCTCCTCGCCCGCCCGTAGCCCGGCCATGGACCACCACGTGATCCGCCAGCCGTACCAGTACACCCGCACCGCGCTCGCCGAGCCGGACTGGCGCCGCCTGCCCGGCTGGCGCGACGTGACCGCCGCCCAGTGGCGCGACCCCCAGTGGCAGCGCGCCCACTCGGTCAAGAACGCCCGGCAGCTGCGGGCCCTCGCCGGCCCCCTCCTCGACGACCGCTTCTACGACGAACTCGCCGCCGACCAGGCCGGGTTCGCCACCATGGCGATGCTCCTGCCGCCGCACGTGCTCAACACCATGGCCCCGCACGCACCGGCCCGGCCCGGCCCGTTCACCGACGCGTTCCTGGCCGACCCCGTCCGCCGCTACATGCTGCCCGTGCGCGGCGACCGGCACCCGCACTGGCCCAGCCACCCGCTGGCCGAGCGCGACTCCCTGCACGAGACCGACATGTGGGCGGTCGAGGGCCTCACCCACCGCTACCCCACCAAGGTCCTCGCCGAACTGACCTCCACCTGCCCGCAGTACTGCGGCCAGTGCACCCGGATGGACCTCGTCGGCACCTCGACCCCGCAGGTCACCAAGGCCCGCCTGGCACTGCGCCCCGCGGACCGCCAGGAGCAGATGCTCGACTACCTCAAACGCACCCCGTCCGTGCGCGACGTCGTCGTCTCCGGCGGCGACCTCGCCAACGTGCCCTGGCCGCGCCTGGAGTCCTTCCTGCTGCGGCTGCTGGACCTCGGCTCGGTGCGGGACGTCCGGCTCGCCAGCAAGGCCGTGGTCGGCCTGCCCCAGCACTGGCTCCAGCCGCAGGTGCTGGACGGACTCGCCCGGGTGGCGGCGGTCGCGGCCCGCCGCGCCGTCAGCCTGGCCGTGCACACCCACGCCAACCACGTGCAGTCGGTGACCCCGCTGGTCGCCGAGGCCGCCCGGGCGCTGCTCGACGCGGGCGTGCGGGACGTGCGCAACCAGGGCGTCCTCATGCGCGGCGTCAACGCGACCCCGGAGGCCCTGCTGGACCTCTGCTTCGCCCTCCAGGGCGAGGCGAACATCCTGCCGTACTACTTCTACCTCTGCGACATGATCCCCAACGCCGAACACTGGCGGACCCCGCTGCACCAGGCCCAGCGCCTCCAGGAGGCGATCATGGGCTACCTGCCCGGCTACGCCACCCCGCGCATCGTGTGCGACGTGCCGCACGTCGGCAAGCGCTGGGTGCACCAGGCGGTGGCCTACGACCGCGAGCGCGGGATCTCGTACTGGACGAAGAACTACCGCACGAGCGTGGAGTCCGGCGGCGGGGGCACGGACGCCCCGCTCGACCGTCGCTTCCCCTTCTACGACCCGGTGGACACCCTGCCCGAGACCGGCCGGCGCTGGTGGTCCGGCCCGGCCACCGGGTCCGCACGGCCAGAACTTCTCGAACCGCGAGGAGCACGATGAGCCAATCCCCCACGCCCGACGGCCCGTTGCGCCGGCTGTGCTGGATCTTCCCCGACCGGGAGTCCTCCCGGATGGCCGCGCTGTGGCACCCCTTCTTCTGGGACCTCTACGCCGAGTGCGCAGCCGACCTCGGCCTGCGCTGGACGCGGAACGCCCCGGAGTCCGTCAGCGTCGACGCCACCGGCCCCGGCCGCCCGCGCGTCTACGTCGACGAGGAACCCGTGACCCCCGAGGACACGCTGTTCATCACCGCGCTCTACTCCCTGCCGTACCAGTCGATGGACGTCTTCAACCAGTACGCGCTCTACGCGGTGCTCGAACAGGCCGGCTTCTACCTGCCGTTCCCGCCGCAGGTGTCGCTGATCGGCAACGACAAGCTCGCCACCCTGCTCTACCTGGCCGGCTCCCCGGTCCCGACGATCCCGACCGTCCGGATCGGCACCGGGCGGGACATCGGCAAGCACGAGTACGAGGTGGCGCTCGGCGGCATGACGTACCCGGCGATCGTCAAGCCGTCCGGCTGGTGCGGCGGGGGCGGGATCAACCTGGCCCGCGGCCCGGAGGACGTCCGGGGCCTGGCCAGCCTCGCCCAGGGCGGCGACACGACGCTCGTCGTGCAGCCGTACCTCGGGGACGGCACCGTCGACTACCGCGTCTACGTCGTCGACGGCGAGCCGTACGCGGTGCTGAAGCGCACCCCCGAGGCCGGCTCCCCGGTGGCCAACGCGAGCCGCGGCGGCAGCATGGAGTTCCCGCCCGTACCGCCAGAACTCGCCGAAACCACCCGCTACTTCGCCGAGAAGCTGCCGATCCCGTTCTTCTGCGTCGACTTCCTGTACGACGGCACGACGTACTGGTTCTCCGAACTCGAACCCGACGGCGTCATCGCCCCCGACCACACCGACCCGCACCGCACCCTCCAGCGGGACGTCACCCGCGCCCGGTTCACCGCCTACCGCGACGGCCACGCCAAGTGGCTCGCCGACGGCGCCCGGCCGCTGACCCTCGACCACCGGACGGACCTCCGATGACCTCCTTCTCCCTCCTGCCGGAGGAAGCCGCCCCGCGCCTGTCCGTCGCCCGGCGCACGCTCGACCGCCTGCGGACCGTGCCCGGACTCGCAGGCCGCTACGACGGCCACCCGGACGTCCGCACCCTCGACGGCCTCGCCGCGCTCCCGCCGCTGGCCAAGGACGACCTCAACACCGCCCTCGCCCACCTGGAGCCGGCCGCCGAGCACGCCGCCACCTGGCTGTTCCAGAGCGGCGGCAGCACCGGCGCGCCCAAGGTCGGCTACGCGCCGACCGGCTTCTACATGGCCGGCGTGCACGCCCACTGGCAGCCGCTGGACCGCTCGGACGTCTTCGTCAACGCGTGGGGCGCCGGCCGGATGTGGGGCGCGCACTTCCTCGCCGCCGCGCTCGCCGACCTCTCCGGCTGCCGGATCATCGCCCTCGGCTCGGTCGCCAGGGACGAGTACGGCGGCTGGCTGGAGTTCATGGCCGCGCGCGGCGTGACGGCCGTCGGCGGGACGCCCAGCGTCCTGCGGCTCTGGTTCGCGCACGCCCGCGCCGCCGGGATCCGGCTCCCCGCGCTGCGCAAGGTGCTGTGGCTCGGCGAGGCGTGGCAGCCCCAACTCGCCGAGGACCTCGCGGTGGTGGCCCCGCAGGCCCGCCGCTGGGGCATGTTCGGCAGCACCGAGACCTGGGTGGTCGCCACCAACACCCCCGACTGCCCGCCCGACACCTTCCACCCCTTGCCGGACCAGCTGGTGCACACCGACCGGGACGGCCTGCTCGACTTCACCACCCTCAACCCGCACATGCTCAACCCCGTCCTGCGCTACCGCACCGGCGACGCGGGCGAGTTGACGACCTGCCCGTGCAGCCGGCCGGGCCCGGCGATGCGGGTGCTCGGCCGCCGCGACAGCGTCGTCCAGGTCCGCGGCCTCGGACTGGACGTGGACGAGGTGATCGCCCACGCGGAACGCATGCCGGGTGTCGCCCGCGCCCAGGTGGTGCTCACCCAACAGGGTGGCCGGGTGGCGGAGTTGGAGGTCCTCCTACTGACCGACCCCGATGCCTCGCCGGACACCGACGGGCTGCGCACGGAACTGCTGGCCGCCACCTTCACGCTGAGCACCGCCTTCCAGCACGACCCCGGAAACGTCCGGGTCCGCGCGGTCACCGAGCTGATCGGCAACGACCGCACCGGCAAGACCGCCGCCCTGGTCGTGCGGGAGGAGGCGTGAACACACGGCTGGGCCGCGGGTTCAACCTGTTCTGGGGCGGCCAGACCGTCAGCCTGGTCGGCGACAAGGTCACCGTCTTCGTCGTCCCGACCCTGATGATCTTCGTGCTGCACGCCTCCGCCCTCCAGGTCGGCGTCGTCGCGATGGCCCAGTACCTCGGCATCCCGCTGCTCGGGCCGGTCGCCGGCGTCCTGGTCGACCGCTGGGACAAGCGGTGGACGATGATCGGCTGCGACCTCGTCCGGCTCGCCGCCGTCGCCGCGATCCCGCTCGCGTACTGGCTGGACGTGCTCTCCACGCCGCTGCTGTTCGGCTGCGTCGCGGTGATCAGCGGCGCGACGATCTTCTTCAACGTCGGCTACCTCGTCGCCGTCCCGGCCGTCGTGCCCGAGGACGGCATGGTCCGGGCGTACTCGCGCCTTGAGGGCAGCGGCTCCGTCGCCGAGGTCGCCGGGCCCTCCATCGCCGCCGCCCTCTACAGCGCGCTGGGCGTCGCGGCGCTGCTCGTGGACGCGGCCAGCTACCTCGTCTCGGCCGTCTGCTTCCGGTCCATGCGGCCGTGGGGCAAGCGGACCGTCGAGGAGGGCTCGGTCCGGGAGCGGCTCACCCGCGGCTTCCGGCTCAACTGGGCCGACCCGGTGCTGCGGCGCGTCGTGCTGGCGGCCGTCACGCTCAACTCGGGCGGGCCCGTCTTCGTCACCGTCCTGCCGGTGCTCGCCTACCGCGGACTCGACGTCTCCGTCGGGGAGTTCGGCGCGGCCATGTCCGTCGCCGCCGTCGGCGCGCTGGCCGGCGCCCTCGTCGCCCCGCGGCTCAGCACCCGCTTCGGCCTCGGACGCACGATGGCCTGGTCGCTGCTCCTGCACTGCCTGGTCGGCCTCGGCGTGCTCGCCGCGCCCGCGCTGCCGGCCGGGCCGGTGATCGCCGTGAGCATGGGCTGCTACGGCTTCTTCATGTCCTGCATCAACGTGTGCAGCGCGCCCACCCGGCAGTCCCGGATGTCCGCCCGCAACCAGGGCGTCATGCACGCCGCCTTCCGGACCGTCACATGGGGCGTGATCCCGCTCGCCGCGCTCGTCGGCGGCCTCGCCGTGACGCTCCTGACCGGGCCGCTCGGCATCCTCGACGCCGCCCGGACCGTCATGGCGGGCGGCACCCTGCTGGCCGCCTGCTCCTTCCTCCCGGCCCTCGGCATCCAGCCGCTGCTCGACGCGGCGGTCCCCGAGCCGGCCGCCGAGCTCGCGGAGAGCACGCCGTGAGCGCCCGGGAGCGGGTGCTCCTGGTCACCGGGACGTCCTCGGGCATCGGCCTGGCCACCGCCGTCGCGGCGGCCCGCGCCGGGTTCACCACCGTCGCCTCGCTGCGCGACCCCGCCCGCTCGGGCCCGCTGCGGGAGGCGGCCCGCCGGGCCGGCGTCACCCTGGACATCCGGCACCTCGACGTCACCGAGGCCGCGTCCGTCGACGACTGCGTGGACGACGTCGCGCGGACGTACGGGCGGCTGGACGCCGTCGTCAACAACGCCGGCGTCGCCAACTCCGACCCGACGCTGGAGATGTCCACCGACGCCGCGCTGCGCGCCAACCTGGAGGTCAACTTCTTCGGCGTCGCCGCCGTCAGCCGCGCCGCGATGCCCCTGCTGCGGGCCTCCGGCGGCCGGCTGGTCACCATCGGCAGCGTGCACGGCGTCATCGGCCAGCCCTTCAACGAGGCGTACTGCGCGGCCAAGTTCGCCGTCGAGGGGTTCATGGAGGCGCTCGCCCCGGTGGCCGCCGCGCACGGCGTGCGGGTCTCGATCGTCGTCCCGGGCTTCGTTCCGGACTCCTCCTTCGGCATCTTCCCGGACGTGAACCGGGAGACCCTGCGGGCCGCTTCCGGCCCGTACGCGCCCACCTTCGCGGGGTACCTGGAGTGGCTCGGCTCGCAGGGGTGGGAGGCCGTCGGCCAGCCCGCCCGGGAGGTCGCGGCCGTCGTGGTGCGCACGCTCTCCGAGGAGGACCCGCCGTTCCGGGTGCCGACCGGCCCCTGGGCCTCCGAGTACCTCGCCGCCAAACTCGCCGACCGCGACGGCTCGGCCGTCCGGCGGCTCGCCCGCACCTGGCTCGGGCAGTCCGAAAGCCCTTCTTGAGACGTGGAGTCGACATGCCCGCGAAATCCGTGTCCGAGCTGGTCGCGTTCGCCCGCGCACACTCGCCGTTCTACGCCGAGCTGTACCGCGGCCTGCCCGCCCGGATCGACCACCTCACCCAGCTGCCGGTGATCGACCAGGCCGCCTTCTGGGCCGCCAACACCTGGCCCGACAACCGCGTCCTGACCGGCCCCCTCACCGACGCCGGCGTCTACAAGACCGGCGGCACCACCGGCGTCCCCAAGTTCTCCCCCTGGACCCGCGGCGAACACGCCGACTCCGTGACGGCCTTCGGCGCCGGCCTGGTCCGCGCCGGGCTCAGGCCGGGCCACCGGGTCGCCAACCTCTTCATGGCCGGCGAACTCTACGGCGGCTTCCTCTACATCGAGAACGCCCTGCACCACGCGCCGGTGGAGAACGTCCGCCTCGCCGTCGGCGGCGCGGCCCCGGACGAGGCCGTCGCCGACCTGATCGGCGGCTTCGGCGTGCACGTCCTGGCCGGCGAGCCAATGAAGCTCAGCGCCGTCGCCGAGGCCCTGGTGCGGCGCGGCGAGAGCGCCGACTCCGTCGAACTCCTGCTGTTCGGCGGCGACCTGCTCTTCGCCGACCTGCGCCCGATCCTGTCCCGCGCCTTCCCCAAGGCCGCCGTCGCCTCCGTCGGCTACGCCTCCAACGACGCCGGACTGGTCGGCTCCCCGGTGCCCGGCGACGACGTCCGGGTGCACGAGGCCTTCCCGGACCGGACGGTCGTCGAGCTGATCGACGACGCCACCGGCGACGTCGTCACCGCCCCGGGCGTGCCCGGCCGGGTCGTCGTCACCAACCTCTTCCGCACCCTCATGCCGATCCTGCGCTACCCCACCGGCGACCGCGCCGAGTGGACCGACGGCGAGTGCCGCCGCTTCCGCCTCCTCGGCCGCTCCGCCGAGGGCGCCAGGGTCGGACCGGTCGCGATGCCCACCGAGGAGATCCGCGCCGTCCTCCTCGCCGCCGACCCGGACGGGCACATCGCCGGGATGCAGCTCGTCCAGCGCCGCTGGGACGGCCGCGACGGCCTCATCCTGCGGCTCGGCTGCACCGAACAGCCCCCGCCGGGCCTGTCCGAGCGCCTCGTCGAGGCCGTCTACACCGCCCGCCCGCTCTACCCCGAGGAGGTCGCGCTCGGCACGATCCACCACCTCGCCGTGGAGTGGGTCCCGCGCGCCGACCTCGTCACCAACCCGCGCACGGGCAAGCTCCAGCAGGTCCTCGACGAACGCCCGGAGGACTGAACCACCGCGGGCGGCCGTTCAGTTGGCGGGCGGCCGCCCGCCGATCACGATGCTCTGGCCGCGGAACTCGGCGACGGTCGTGCCGTCCGCCGGGCGCCGCACCGTGACGTCGTAGACGCCGTTGCGCCCGGCCCGCGTCCGCTCCACCGCCTCCGCCACCAGTTCGTCCCCGACGGCCGCCGGCGCGAGGAACACCACCTGCGCCGCCTGCGCGACGGTGACCGGCCCGTGGCTGTTGCACGCGTACGAGAACGCCGCGTCGGCGAGCAGGAACAAGTACCCGCCGTGCGCCGTCCCGTGCTGGTTGACCATCGCCGCGCCGACCGTCATCCGCATCACGGCCCGCCCGAGCGCCACCTCGTCCAGCGCGATCCCCAGCGCCCGGCACGTCTCGTCCCGGGCGTACTGCTCCTTCATCGCCGTCTCGTCCATGGCCGCACCCTACGGCCTGTCCGGCGAATCCCCGTTGCCCGTGCGCGGACGCCCCGGGATGATCTCCGGTATGTCCGATTCCACGTCCCGTACCCCGACGGGCCCCGAGCTGACGCCCTACCCGAAGATCCCGGCGAAGCGGCCGCTCGCCGTGCCCGGGGTGCGGGAGTGGGTGGCCCTGGAGAAGGTGCACGGCGCGCACTTCGCGGTGGTGTGCGACCGGGACGGCGTGCGGCCGGCGAAGCGGCGCGAGGCGCTCGGGGACGACGACCTGGACGGGTTCTTCGGGGTCAGCCGGATCTGGCCGCAACTCGCGGTGGCGGCGGCCCGGTTCGCCTCCGCCGTGCGCGCCGACCGGGGCGCGGACGCGGTGGTGACGGTCTACGGCGAGCTCGCGGGCGGGAGTTACCCGCACCCGGACGTCCCGGCCGTCGCCGGCGCCGAGCCGGTGCAGACGGGCGTCTGGTACTCCCCAGGCCTGCACTGGCTGCCGTTCGACGCCACCGTCGAGCTGCCCGGGGGCCCGTGGTGGCTGGCGGACCGCGCCGTCCGGGAGGCCGCGCAGGCCGCCGGGCTCACCTGCGTCCCCGCCCTCGGGTACGGCCCGCTGACCACGCTCCAGGACCTGCCGCCCGCCTACCCCACCCGCCTCCCGGCGCTCCTCGGCCTGCCCGCGCTCGCCGACAACCTCGCCGAGGGCTACGTCCTCAAGCCGGCCGGGGAATGGCAACGCGCCTCCGCCCGTCCGATCCTGAAGGTCAAGCACAAGGCCTTCGCCGAGGACGAACGCTACGACGGCTCGCGCCCCTACGTCGCTCCTCCGGAAGGCGCTGCCGGCGTGCCGGCGTGGCTGCTCGTCCAGGCCTCGGCCCTCCTCACCCCGGGCCGCGCGGCCGGGGCGGTGAGCAAACTCGGACCGCGGACGCCGGCCGACGCCGTCGCGCAGGAGATCCTCAAGGACGTCGCCGAGGAGCTCGCCGAGGCCCTCGGCGGCCTGGACGAGGACCTCCGGGACCACCTGGAGCACGCCCTGCGGCCCGGCGCCCTCGCCCTGGCCGAGTTCGACGCGCGGGACCGCCGCACCCGCCGCGGATAGCCGCCGTCCGGGGGAACTCCGGCCGCGCCCCTGCACCGTCCGGGACCCCGCTGCCCTAGGGTCTGTCTTCGAACCCCCGCCTGCCGTGCGACGTCTGGGCACGCGCCTCGCCGCGTTGTCGTCGGTCGCCGATGCTCCGCATGGACTCCCTCCTCCGCCTTGCGATGCACGCACCCAGACGCCGCACAGCCCGCCCTCCGGGCGGACGACGGGGGTTCGAAGACAGACCCCTAACCTGCTCGCGTTCCCGAGCGCGTGAGGACGGCCCATGGCCCAGGAGTTGCCCGTGACCGCCCCGCAGGGCACCGCAGAGCCGCCGTCGGCGCCGCCCCCGAGCGGCGGTGTGACGGCGCTACGGCTGGCCGCGGCCGTGGCCGGCGCGCTGCCGGCCGTGGTGCTGCGGATCGCCGGGGTGCACCCGTCGCCGGTGGCCGGGATGGCGCTCTTCGGGCTCGGGGTGATGTCCGCGGCGCTGCTGCTCATGTGGGCCGCCGAGACCGCCCGCGCCGACATCTCCGGCCCGCTCGCCCTCGCCCTCCTCGCGTTCATCGCCGTCCTGCCCGAGTACGCCGTCGACCTCTGGTTCGCGTACGCGGCGGGCACCCGGCCCGAGTACGCCGCCTACGCCGCCGCCAACATGACCGGCGCCAACCGGCTCCTCGTCGGCGTCGGCTGGCCGCTGGTCGCGCTGGCCGCGTACGTCGCGGCGCGCCGCCGCGGGGTGGCGCCCGGGATCGGGCTGCGCGAGCACCGCCGCATCGACACCGCGTTCCTGGGCGTCGCCGCGCTGGTGGCCTTCGTGATGCCCGCGGCGCGGCAGATCTCGTGGGTGCTGGCCGCCGTGCTGATCGCCTGGTACGCGTACTACCTGTTCCGGATCGGCCGGTGCAGCGAGACCGACGAGGAGGAACTGGTCGGCGTCCCGGCCCGGCTGGCCGCCCTGCCCCGCGCGCGGCGCCGGTGCACGACCGTCCTGGTCTTCGCCGTCGCTGCCGGGGTCGTCTTCGCGTGCGCCGAGCCGTTCGCGACCTCGCTGGTCGACGCGGGCGCCTCGCTCGGCATCGACCGTTTCCTCCTCGTGCAGTGGCTCGCGCCGCTCGCCTCCGAGGCACCGGAGCTGATCGTCGCCGTGGTGTTCGCGTGGCGGCTGCGCGGCGACGACGGCCTCGGGGCACTGCTGTCCAGCAAGGTCAACCAGTGGACGCTGCTGATCGGCTGCCTCCCGCTCGCGTACCTGGCCGGGGGCGGCGGCGCCTCGCTCCCGCTGGTCGAGCGCCAGGTGGACGAGGTGCTGCTGACGGCAGCCCAGACGCTCCTCGCGGTCGTCCTGCTGCTCGACCTGCGCTTCCTGCCGTGGAAGGCGGGCCTGCTGTTCGTCCTCTTCGCGGTCCAGTTCGTGCTCCCCGGCGAGAGCGCCCGCCTGGCGCTCAGCTGGGTCTACCTGGCCCTGGCCGTCCCGCTGCTGGTCCTCCGGTGGCGCGAACTGCGGCCCACGGCCCGCGCGCTGGCGGGCCGGATCGAGGGCGATCCGCACTAGCGACCCGCGTCAGAGCAGGTCCGCCCGGGCGGCCTGGATGCCGGCCTGGAACCTGGTCCTGGCGCCGAAGCGGTCCATCAGCTCCCGGACGAGGCGCTGCACCGTCCGGGTGGAGACGCCCAGCTGGCGGCCGATGGACTCGTCGGTCAGTCCGGCCGCGAGCAGCGTGAGCAGCTGCCGGTGCCGGTCCTCGGGGGTCTCCTCGGGGACGGCCGGCAGCCGCATCGCGTGCGACCAGTAGAGCTCGAACAGCCCGGCCAGCGCGTCCAGGAGGGTCGAGGGGCGGATCAGCAGGACGCTCTGCAGCTCGGTGCCCGCGGTGACCGGGAGCAGGGCGTAGCGGTCGTCCAGCAGGGCGAGCTTCAGGGGGAGTTCGGGGTGCACCCGGGCCTGTTCCCCGGCCGCCGTGAAGGTGCGGATCCCGGCGAGCTGCTCCGGGTCGCGCAGCACCCCGCTGTGGTACACGACCCGGGCGCTCACGCCGCGGGCGAGCAGGGAGAGTTCGGTCTGCGGGTCGGCCCGGCGGACGTACGGGGGGCGGTCCAGGATCCGCAGCCGCTCGCGGGCGCCGAGCTGCAGGGTGCGCCACAGTTCGGCGATCGACTCGCGGCCGCTGATCACCTCGACGAGCTCGCCCGCCTCGGTGCCGGGTCTGCCCTGCCGGTAGGTGCGCATGAGCTCGCCGATCCGGCCCCTGGCGCGCCGCAGCTCGACCTCGCGCCGCAGCAGGAGCTCCTCCAGGGCGACGTCGGGCGGGACGGCGGCCCAGTTCCCGTCGCCGGAGCCCTCGACCAGGCCCTGGTCGGACAGCGCGGTCAGCGCGGCGACGACGCTGACGACCCGCAGGTGCAGCCGGGTGGCGAGCCACTCCGCGTCGGCGGCCGGGACGCCGAGCAGCCGGAGGTAGATCTCCTCCTCGACCGTGCCGAGGCCGAGGCCCGCGAACCTGGCTGTACTCGGCACGACGTTCCTCCCCGCGGCCGCCTCCACCGGCGGACGAGTCCCGACTGTGCGCCACTCGGAGCCGGAAATCAAGGGATTGACTTGGTGACAGGTTCCCGCCATGTCGGGTTCCGGCCCCACCTCCGCCCTTCCCGGCCGCCGCGACCGCCCCCAAGCTGGGCGCACCCCACAACCCCCAGCGAAGGAGCCCCCCATGGCCCTTTCCCGCACCGGCCGGCTGCTGCTCGCGGCCGCCCTGGCCCTCCCGGCCGCGGCCGTCGCCGCACCCGCCGCCTCGGCCGCCCCCACCCACACCGCCCACGCCACCGTGCACAGCTACGGGCACGGCGGCCTGCGCTACGACGGCGGCGTCTGGGGCGGCTACGTCGCCCAGGGCAACGGCTTCCGGAGCGTCTCCGGCTCGTGGACGATGCCCGCCGTGCAGTGCAACACCTCCAACGACCTGTTCGCCCCCTGGGTCGGCATCGACGGCTACGGCTCGCAGACCGTCGAGCAGACCGGCGTCCAGGTCGACTGCTCCAGCGGCGCCCCGGCCTACTCCGCCTGGTACGAGATGTACCCGGCCCCGCCGCAGTACTTCAACGACCCGGTGGACGCCGGCGACAGCTTCACCGCCTCGGTGGTCAACAGCGGCGGCTCGAACTACACGCTGACGATCACCGACACCACCCAGGGCTGGACGGAGCACACCACCCAGCGGCTCAACGGCCAGAACGTCAGCGCCGAGGCCGTGATCGAGTCCCCGAGCCAGAGCTACCCGTCGTTCGACCGCCTGGACTTCTCCGGCATCACGGTGAACGGCCAGGTCTTCGACGCGTACGGGCCGCAGGCCATCGACAGCGGCCAGTACACCGAGACCGGGCTCAGCAACGGCGCCTTCGCCATCGTCCCCGCCTAAGGACGAAACGGCGGCCCCGGCCCACCCCACGGTGGACCGGGGCCGCACCACCTACCGCCCGGCGGCCCGGCGGTGGACCAGCCGCTCCCGCAGGCGGGCGTGGCGGAACTGGTACACCGACCCCGCCTGCCGGAGCACGCCCCGCCGGTGCGCGTCCTCCAGGAACGCCGTCAGCCGCCACGGCAGCCGCCCGCGCACCGCCAGCACCACGCGGGCGAGCAGGTACCGGCCCGGTTGCGACCGGAGCAGGGAAACCAGCGAGACGTGCAGGCCGAAGACCGGCAGGAGCACCACCAGCTTGACGGTCACGTGGTTCGCAACGAGCAGCACCGCGGTGACGACCGCGAAGGTCACGAGTGAACCGATCACCAGGGCGGCGCCCGTCGCCCGTCGAAGCGCCTTCGCCGCCGACCGCGCGGGAGTCACGGCGTCGTCGGACGTCGCCGTCCGGTCCAGCAGGGCTGCCGCCCAGAGACCCACCAGCGGCGCGGGCAGCATGATCAGCACGGCCCACAGGTGCCCGTTCCGGGCACCGATGGACACGAAGGCGGCGTTGATCAGGCCGAACAGCGCCACCAGGATCGCCAGCAGGAGGAGCATCCCGGGTGAAGGGCGCCGCCAGGGCCGGGTACGGCCGCGGGGCATCCGGCGCGAGACGTACCTGCGCTTCTTGGTCGCGGCGTCCGCGTAGAAGCCGGCTGCCACACCGGCGAAGACGAGGGTCGCCTCCGGCTCGGCCGCCGTCAGCGGCCAGGACGAGGCAAGGCTCAGGACCGCGCCGGCCACTCCGGCCGCGAGACCGCGCTGCCACGCCGGTGCCCCCACCTGCCACCACGCGATGTCCTCGCCGCCCGGCCCGCCGAGTCCCGCCGCGACGCTGCCGAGCCACCGCTTCGCGGCCCGGGCCGGCCAGCGGCGGTGCGGCCCCGGCCGGCCGGGCGGCGCCGGTGCGTCGGGGAAGGCCGTGGCGACCAGCGAGTCGAGGAGGTGGTTCTCGACGGCGGCGGCATCGGGTAGCAGCAGCCGGTCCAGGAGCACGGCGGGATCAGCCGGCCCGGTGAGGTGCACCTCGCGCAGCAGCCCCACCATCAGGGGCGAGGCGAGGGCGGCGGCCAGGGGTCCGTCCGGCTCGGCGCGCAGCGCGTCGATCACCGGCCGCCACTGCTCGGCCCGGTGGGCCGGCGCGGCGGCGCGGAGGAAGGCGACCAGGTCCTCGACCGTCACCGGATCGGCCCGGACCACGGCCGCCGACCGCAGGACGTCGGACTCCCGGACGGCGGCCCAGTACTCGTCCGTCCGGGAGGTCACGACGACCGGGGTGTCCCCCGGCATCGACTCGTTGAGCCGTTGCAACGCCAACGTCCGCCGGTGGGACGGAATTTCGTCCAGTCCGTCGAGCACGTACAGCACTCGCTCCGCCTCGACCAGCCGGCCCGGGCCCTCCGGGCCGCCGAACTCCGCGCGCAGCAGCCGCGGGTACTCTTCGGCGATCCGGCGGGCGGCCCACGCGTGCAGGTGTTCGGCGTCCGGATCCCAGGAGGCCAGGGACAGCAGCACAGGCACCCGGTCGCCCTGCGCGAGCCGGGGGTGCCCGGCGAGCAGGGCCAGGACGAGCAGCACCGCGCTCGTCGTCTTCCCGCTCCCCGGCCCGCCGAGGACGACCAGCCGGCGCCTCCGCAACGCCAGGTAGGCCGTGGCCAGTTCGGCCGATGCGAGGGTGTCGGGCTCGCCCTGGCCCCGGTCGAGCGTCCACCGGACCCGGAGCGCCGATTCGTCCAGGACGCCCCGGACCCCGGCCTCGGCCCGCCACTGGGCCCCGACCATCCGGGCCAGTTCGAGCGCGGCCCGGTCCACCGGCGTGTCAGCGGTGCCCGGTGGCGTGATGGTGAGGTGGTCGATGCGCCCGGCCATCACCACGTTGTCGGCCGTGCCACCGCTGAACTCGTTGTGGACCCGGTTCGTGCCCCCGTCGTCGCCCATGAGCCGCATGCTAGGGCATGCCCCCGACACCCCACAGGGGAAGTGCCGACCGTCTCCGCCGGGTCGGCCGTCAGCCCCGGCCGCGGTGGTGCGGGGGCCGGTCCGGGGCGGCCGGGCGGCGCAGCTCGGTGGCGATCAGTGCCGCCTGGACGCGCCGCTCCACGCCGAGCTTGGCGAGCAGGCGGGAGACGTGGTTCTTGACGGTCTTCTCGGCGAGGTAGAGCCGTTCGCCGATCTGACGGTTCGTCAGTCCTTCGCCGATCAGCGCCAGGACTTCATTCTCACGAGTCGTCAGATCTGGTCCAGGTATGGATGGTTGAGCGGGTTCGGCGTCGCTGCGGATGCGGTTGAGCAGGCGGGTGGCGGCCCCCGGGTCGAGCATCGAGCGGCCGGAGGCGACGGTCCGGACGGCGGCCACCAGGTCGGTGCCGCTGATCTGCTTGAGCACGTAGCCGGCGGCGCCCGCCATCACGGCGTCCAGCAGCGCCTCCTCGTCGTCGAAGGAGGTGAGCATCAGGCAGGCCAGTCCCGGCATGCGGGAGCGCAGTTCGCGGCAGACCGACACCCCGTCGCCGTCGCCGAGCCGGACGTCGAGCACGGCCACGTCGGGGCGCAGCGCGGGCACCCGGACGAGGGCCTGTTCGGCGGTCGCGGCCTCCCCGACGACCTCCAGGTCCGGCTCGCCGTCCAGCAGGTCGTGCACTCCGCGGCGCACCACCTCGTGGTCGTCCAACAGGAACACCCGGACCGGCATCGCGCGACTCCACCTCTGTTCACCCCCGCCCACGGACGGCGGGGCCCAGGGCATCATCGCCCACCCGCCGCGGCGGCCCCAGGGCCGAACGGCCCCATTTCACCCCTCGGCCTCACCGCCGCTGCCCGGAACCTCCCGCACGGTCCTCCCCTTGGCCTCCCGCACGGCCTGCCCGGGACGCCCGGCAGGCCCCCCGGCCTCGGGACGCGCTCGCCCCCGCACCGACGCCCGCTCAAGAACCGCCTGAGCGCAGCCGTCCCTCACCCGGCCCTCACCCCCCGCCGGGCTCGGCCCTCGCGCCGGCGCCCCGCCGACTGACCTGCCCCGACAGCCCGCCCACCCGCCTTACCGGAACCGCACCACGCGCTTGGCAACCGGCCCGTGCGGGACGACCGACCCTCCGGGGAGCGGCGGCCCTCCACTAGCCTGCGCCCGTACGGACCGTCCCCCTGCGAAGCACCCCGCCCCCACCCTCCCGGAGGTCCGCCGATGCCCCTGGCCCCGTCCGCCGACCCCGCCCGGCTGCGCTTCTCCGTGCTCGGCCCGCTCACCGCAGAGGCCGCCGGCCGCCCGCTCGCGCTCGGCGCCCCCAAGCAACGGCTCGTGCTGGCCGTCCTGTTGAGCCGCGCCAACACGGCCGTCCCGGTCGACGTGCTCACCGAGGCGGTCTGGCCCGACGAGCCGCCGCGCACCGCCCGCAAGAACCTCCAGGTCTACATCAGCACCCTGCGCACCCTGCTCGGCCGCGGCGACGGCCCGGACCGGCTCGTCCACTCGGCCGCCGGCTACCTGCTGCGCGTCGCCGAGCCCGAGCTCGACGTGCTGCGCTTCCGCGCCCTCGCCCGGGCCGGGCGGGCCGCCGCCGACAGCGGCGCGCTCGCCCCGGCGGCCCGGCTGCTGCGCCAGGCCCTCGACCTGTGGCAGGGCCCGCCGCTCGCCGACCTGCGCCGCTCCCCCGCCGTCGAGGCCGAGGCCGAACGGCTGGAGGCGCGCTGCCTGGGCGTCCACGAGGACTGGGCGGAGACGGAGCTGGAGCTCGGCAACGCCGCCGCCGTGGCCGAGGACCTGGCCGACCTCGCCGAGCGGCACCCGCTGCGCGAGCGGCTCCAGGCCGCCCGGATGAACGCCCTGCACCTGTCCGGCCGCCAGGCCGAGGCCCTCGCCGTCTACGACCACCACCGCCAGCTCCTCGCACGGGAGTTGGGCCTCGAACCGAGCCCGGCGCTGACCACCCTCTACCGCCGCCTGCTGACCACCGGCCGCGCCCGCCCGGCCGGCGCCAGACCCGCCGCCGGCCCCGGCACCTCGCTGCTGCCCGCCGACACCGCCGACTTCACCGGCCGCACCGACGAACTCCACGGCCTGCTGGACGCGCTGGGCGGCGACGGCGGACGCGTCGCGGTGCTCTCCGGCCCGGCCGGCGTCGGCAAGACGACGCTCGCCGTGCACGCCGCCCACCTGCTCGCCGAGCGCTACCCGGACGGCCGCCTGCTCGTCCGCCTGCGCACCACCGACGGCACGCCGCGCCCGCTCCCCGACGTCCTCGCCGAGCTCGCCGCCCTCACCGGCCGCCCCGACGACGGCAGCGCCGACGACGGCCACCCCGGCCACGCGCCCGCCGACCCCGCCCGGGCCGCCGCCCTGTGGCGCGGCTCGCTGGCCGGCCGCCGGATGCTGCTCGTCCTCGACGACGCCCCCGGCGAGGCCGCCGTCCGCGAGCTCGCACCCGACTCCGGCCCGAGCGCCGCCCTCGTCACCTCGCGCAGCCAGCTCGCCGGGCTCGGCTCCGTGCACCGCACCACCGTGCCGTTCCTCGCCCCGGCCGAGGCCCTCGACCTGCTCGGCCGCATCGTCGGCCCCGGCCGGATCGGCACCGACCGCGCCGCCGCCGCCCGGATCGTCGAGTCCTGCGGCCTGCTGCCACTCGCCGTCCGGGTCGGCGGCACCCGGCTGGCCGTGCTGCGCCACCTCCCGCTCGCCGAGTACGCGGCCCGCCTGGCCGACCCGACCGGCGCCCTCGACGAACTCGTCGCCGGGGACGTCGCCGTCCGCGCGCGCCTGGACTCCGGCTGGCGCGACCTCACCGACCAGGGCCGCCTCGCCCTCGGCCGGCTCGCCGCGCTCCCGCTGTCGCTGCTCTTCACCCTCCCCGAGGCGGCCACCGCCCTCGGCCGCCCCGAACGCGTCGCCCTGCGCACGCTGGAGGCGCTCGCCGACACCGGCGCCGTGACCTCCCCGACCGGCGAGGTGGCCGCCCACGCCGCCCTGTACGGCCTGCCGCGCCTCACCCACCTCCACGCGCGCGAGCGCACCGACGACCTGGCCTGAGCCCGGATCACCCCGCCGTCAGCGCGTCCAGCAGCCCCTTGCCCCCGATCTCGTGCAGCGCCAGCAGCACCCCCGCCGCCCCCGTGTGGAGGTCGGCCGAGAAGCGCCGCAGCCGCATGCCCGGCACGAGCAGCCCCTCCGGCCGCGCCACGAGGTGCCACTCCAGGTTCCGCACCTGTCCGAGCACGGCGTCCCGCACGGCCGTCCCGCCCAGCGCGTCCAGCGCCAGCAGCAGGCCCGCACGCCCGCGGAACAGCCCCGGCTCCCGGACGAACCCGGGCGCGCACACCCGCCGGACGCCCGCCAGGAACCCGTCCCAGCCCTCGTCCCCGAGCGCCGCGTACTCCTGCGCGACGAGGGCGATCCCGCTGCTCCCGCGGTCGAGGTACGCCAGGTGCCGCCCGCCGTCGAGTACCTGCACCGACCCGTCCGGTGCGGTCACGCACTGCGCCCGGGCCCGCGCGAGCGCCGCCTGGCCGGACGCCAACAGCCACTTCTCGCCCGTGCGTTGGTAGAGCCGTAGCTGGACGAAGGCGATCCCGGCCCAGCCGTACAGCAGCCCGGCCCCGGCCGGCGCGGCCAGCCCCGGCACGTACTCTCCCCGGACGACCGCCGCCAGCGCCCGCCCGTCCTCGACGGCGTCCGCCAACTCCCGTGCGCTGCCCAGCGCGTCGGCGAGCCGCAGCCGGGCGAGCGCCGCCCCGGCCCGGCCCCCGAACAGCGCGGCGGTCGGCGCCGGCGCCTCCCCGCGCACCCGCTCCACGGCCTCGGCGGCCTCCGCCGCCCGCCCGACCCGTGCGAGCACCGCCGCCGCACCGAGCGGCCCGTCGAAGAGCCCGCCGCCACAAGGCCGTCCGACCCGGCGCAGGGCCGCGACCAGCCAGTCCGCGTAGTCGTCGAGGTGCGGGGCGCCGACGCGGTGCAGCGCGTGGAGGACGCCGGCGGCGCCGTGTGCGAAGCCCGTCCCGCCGTCCGCGAAGCCGGCCGGGTCGCCGGGGAAGAGTCGGTCCGGGCGGTCCGGTGTCGCGCCGGCATGGATCCCGGCGATCAACTCCCCGGCGACACCGTCGAATTCCGGGCCTTCGAGCGGCGACCGGTCGACCACCCCAGTCGTGGCCGCACCCGGCCGGGCCGGCCCCGCCTCCGCCCCGAGTCCGAACCACTCCCGGGCCCGCCGCTCCAACCCGGCCAGCTTGCCCGGGTCCAGGTCGGCCAGCTCCGTCAGCGGCATCAGCATGAACAGCCAAGTGGCCCACAGCATGTAGCGGTCCGCGTCGGCCCCGCCCAGCCCGGCGGGCGCGTGCAGCCCGCCCGCGCCCGCCCGCGGCACGCGCGAACTCCCCAGCTCGTCCGCGTACTCGAAGTCGACGAGCACCACCGAACCGTCCGGCCGCAGCACGACGTTGGCCGGGTGCAGGTCCCCGTACCGGACGCCGCGCCCGTGCACCGCGTCGAGCGCCGCCGCCAGCCCGGCCGCCACGCCGTCCACCCACGCCGCGTACGCCGCCAGCTCCGACGGGCCGCAGTCCTGGTGCACCAGCGGGTACCGCCGGATCACCTCGCCGAACAACTGGACGCCCTCGACGTGCTCCTGAACCAGGAAGGTGTGCTCCCACACCTCCCGCACCCCGTGCAGCCGGGGCACGCAGTCCAGCCCCGCCAGCCGCTCCAGCGCCCACCGCTCGCGGCGCAGCCGGGTGACGGCGTCGTCCCCGGCCGCGTCCAGCCCGGCGTGCGGGCGCGCCTCGCGCAGCACCACGCGCTCACCGCTCTCCCGGTGCTCGGCCAGGTAGATCCCGCCCGCGCTGGAGAACTGGAGCACCTCCCGGACGGTGTACGGGAACGCGCCGACCGCCGCCTCCCGCGCCGCCAGGTGCGGCCGCAGTGCCGCGGGCAGCGTGACCCACGACGGCACCCGGAACACCGGGTCGCGCCGGTCCGGCACCAGCTCGCCGGACGGGTCGCGCAGCGCGGGGACGGCTCGCCCGTTCCCGTCCCGGCACCACAGCTCGACGAACGCGCCGTAGCGCGCGTACACGGGCGCCGTGCCGATCCGCAGGTCGGTGAGCACGTACGGGCCGCGCCGCCCGTCCAGTAGCGCGCTCAACTCCCGTGCGAGGAGCAGGAACTCGTCCTCGTCGCGCGGGTACACCGTGACGAACTTGCCGCTGCTCCCCCGCCCCATGTACTTCCCGGAGACGACCAGGAGCGCGTCCGCGCTGCGCAGGAACTTGAACGCCACCCGGCGCTCCAGGCACACCCGCGCGACGTCGGCCAGCGTCGCCTCCGCCTCCTCCGGCACCGCCGACACGTGGATCTTCCAGCCCTGCTCCGGCAGCCGCCCGCCCTCGGGCCGCAACGCCGTCCAGAGCCCGCGCTCCTCGCGGCGCCACCCGGCGGGCGGCGCGCCGAGCGCGAGCCGGTAGCGGGTGGCGCGGTCGCGCAGGCGGCCGGGGGTGTCGTAGTACGTCCGGTCGGCGAGGCAGTACAGCTGGGTCTCCTGGACGCCGGCCACAAGCAGCTCCTTCGTCGGATCCGTCAGGCGGTCTGGAGTTGCGGCCCGCGCCGGACGGGTGGCGCCCAGGTGACCACGGCCGCGCACAGCGCGATGGCGAGTGCCAGCACGGCGAAGGTCCGGGTGCCGCCCAGCGCGCCCAGCAGGGCGCCGCCGGCCAGCGGGCCGAAGGGCTGGACGAGTGTGGACAGGAAGCCGGCCGCGCTCTGCACCCGGCCGATCCGGTCCTTCGGCGCGGCGAGCAGCATGCCGGAGACGAACCCGATGCTGGCGATCGTCGACAGGCACATGCAGGCCGCGCAGAGCAGGCCGATCAGCGCCGGTGCCCGCGTGACGACCAGTACCCCGGCGGTCAGCGCGGCGGCCCAGCAACTGACCGCGACCAGGCCGCCGTCGCGCGCCCGCCCGTCCAGCCGCGGCGCGAGCAGCGCCCCGGCGAAGGCCCCGGCGGCGGTGAACGACACCACGGTGCCGCCGCCGAGGCCGGACCGTCCGCCGTCGGAGGCGACGGCGAGCGTGGTGAACATCAGCGCGCTGAACGCGAAGTTCATCCCGAGCCCGAAGATCAGCAGCAGCGTGCGCAAGTACGGCTGCCGCCAGATGAAGGCGATCCCGGCGGTCAACTCGCCCCGGCCGAAGACCGATCCGGCCTTCTTCTCGGGGTGGGACCGGGTCCGCATCAGCGCCACGCAGACGGTCGACAGCAGCAGTCCTACGCCCTCCGCGACGAAGGGCAGCACCGGGTGCCAGGCGAACAGGGCGCCGCCCCCGAGCGGCCCGACCAGCCGGGCGGCGGCCCCCCGCGCCTGCATCCGGGCGGACGCGGCGCGGGCCTGCTCGGGCGGCACGACCGCGCGCAACAGGCCGCCGGCGGCGGGACCGTACGTACTGGCGATGAGTGCCCCGGCGGCGGCGACGAGCAGCACCAGCGGCAGCGGCGCGTGCCCGCGCAGGACGGCGAGCACCAGGGCGGTGACGGCGAGCAGGCTGCCGACGTCGCACAGCCGCATCAGCCGGCGCCGCTCGATCCGGTCGGCGAGCACGCCGCCGGGCAGCATGCTCAGCAGCAGCGCGCCGATGGACACGGTGCCGATCGCCCCCGCCCGCGCGGCCGATCCGGTCTCCCGCAGCACGAGCAACGGCAGCGCGATCGAGGCGAGTTGGGCGCCGAGCGAGGCGAGCAGGCCGCCGATCCAGAGCAGCCGGAAGTCGCGGTTGCCGGCCAGCGACGTGGGCTCCGGTGACGTGGGCTCCGGCAACGTGGGCTCCGGTGACGTGGCTTCCATGGCCACCCTTCGCAGCAGGGACGGGGTTCCTCGGGCCACGGCACTGGCCCGGCCGGGGGCGGTGGTGCGCCCGCCCCCGCCGCGGGCGTCGCCGGGTTCCGCGCGGTCAGGCGGAGGTCTCGGCGCCGTGCACGTAGCTGATCAGGCTGAAGCAGGCGCCGTCGGAGGCCTCGTGCAGCATCTTCATCGCCTGGAGGTCGAGGACGTTGGCGGCGTGCGCCTCGACCTCGGCCTCCTCGCTCCCGTCGACGCCCTCGGCGCCGTCCCAGCCGTCCTCGCCGTGCGCCTCGACCTCGGAGCCCTCGGCCCAGCCGGCGCCCTCGGTGCCCTCCCAGCCGTCCCAGCCGTCCTCGCCGACAACCGGCTCGATGTTCTCGGCCATGGCCGATCCCCTCTCTCGGAACGAGTACCTTGTCCGACGGCCGGATCGCCGCCGCGGCACCGACGGTAGGCACCCGCACCTCGGGCGGGCTTCGGAATCGGCATACGGGCGGTATGGCCGCAGCTCGGCGCCCCGCCGAGGGCTCCCGCGCCGCCCCGCCCACGGCCGTCGCGCCGCCCGAACCCCTCCCCACCTGCGGCCATACCACCCGCGAGGCGCCTGCGAACCGGGCTCTAAGCCCCGCCCGAAAACCTGGGCGTGCACCCGCCTTTCCGCACTCCACTCCCGCACCCCTCTCGCACCCCGCCCCCGCACCCCGCTCCCGCGCCCCGCTCCCGCACCCAGTCGCGAAGGACCAGCGAAGGACTGCCACCATGCCCTGCCCACTCTGCGCCCAACTCGCCACCACCAACGACCAGTTCTGCCCCTCCTGCGGCACCCCCCGGGCCGCCGCCCTCGACCTGGCCGGCGAGGAGCGCAAGCTGGTCACGGTGGTCTTCTGCGACCTGGTCGACTCCACCGCCCTCTCCGGCGCACTCGACCCCGAGACGCTCCGCGAGGTGATCCTGCGCTACTTCGACCAGATGCACCGTCAGATCGAGGCACACGGCGGCACGGTGGAGAAGTTCATCGGCGACGCGGTGATGGCCGTCTTCGGCGTCCCGGTGATCCGCGAGGACGACGCCCACCGGGCACTGGCCGCCGCGCTCGCCATGCTGGAGGACCTCGCGGACCTCAACACCGAGCTGGACGCCACCCTGGGCGTGCGCCTGGACGTCCGGATCGGCGTCAACACCGGCCAGGTGGTGGCCGGTTCGGACGCGTCCGCGCGCCAGGCGCTGATCTCCGGGGAGACCGTCAACATCGCCGCCCGCCTGCAGACCCGGGCCGCCCCCGGCCAGGTGCTGATCGGCCCGCAGACGCTGCGCGCGGCCGGCCCGGCCGCCCAGGTGCACGAGGTCGGCCCGCTCCAGCTCAAGGGCAAGGCCGAGCCGGTCACCGCCTACCGCCTGGTCGGCCTGGACGAGGACGACCCGGAGCTGCTGCGCCGCTTCGACGTCCCGCTGGTCGGCCGCACCCGCGAACTCGCCCGCCTCGACGCCGCGCTGGCCCGGGTGGCCGGCGGCGAGGGCGCCGAGCTGCTGGTGGTGCACGGCGAGGCCGGGATCGGCAAGACCCGCCTGGTGCGCGAGTGGCTGGAGCGGACGGGGCGGCGCACCGCCCGCTGCGGCACCGGCCGCTGCCGCAGCTACGGCGAGCGGAGCACGCTGGCCCCGCTCGCGGAGGCGCTCCGCGCCCTGCTGGACGAGCCGGGGGCCGGCGCGCCCGCCGAGGCGCTCGCCCGGCTGGAGGAGGCCACCGCCGCCGGGCTCGGCCCCGAGCAGGCCTGCGCCCGCCTCGCCGCGATCCTGCGCGGGCGCACCGTCGAGCGCCCGGCCGTGCTGGTCCTGGACGACTGCCAATGGGCCGGCCCCGCCCTGCTGGACGCCGCCGAACGGCTGGTCGCCGCGCTCGGCCCGGCACCGGTCCTGCTGCTCTGCCTGGCCCGCCCCGAACTCCCGGCCTCCCGGCCCGAGTTGCCCGACCTCGCGGTCGGCGGCCTGTCCTGGGACGAATCCGCCCTGCTGGCCGCCCAGTTGACCGAGCTCACCGCCCACCAGGACACCGTCCCCACCCGCCTGCTGGAACGCGCCGAGGGCAACCCGCTGCACCTGGAGGAGCTGCTGGCCGCCCTCACCGAGGCCGAAGGGCCCGCCCTCGCCGACGAACTCCCGCCCACCGGACGGGCGCTGCTCAGCGCCCAGATCGCCGACCTGGACCGCGACGAGCGCACCACGCTGGACCTCGGCGCCGTCCTCGGCCGCGCGTTCACCGCCGCCGAACTCGCCCGGCTCGCCCGCGGCGGCAGCGACCAGGACGCCTTCGCCGACCCCGAGGACGACGTCTTCACCGGCCCGATCGACGGCCTGCCCGGCCTGCCGGGCCCGCCCGCCGACGGCGAGGACACCCCGCCCCGCCTGCACGCCGCGCTCACCCGGCTCGCCGAGCGCCGCCTGGTCGAACCCGCCGACGGCGGCTACCGCTTCGGCAGCGGCCTCGTCCAGGAGTCCGTCTACCAGTCGATGTCCAAGCGGGCCCGCGCCGAGCGCCACGAGCGCGCCGCCGACCTGCCCGGCGTCCGCGCCGCGGGCGACGCCGCCGTCGGCGGCCACCTGGAGGCCGCCCACCGCTTCCGGCTCGAACTCGGCCTGCTCGACGCCCGCACCGACACCCTGCGCACCCGGGCCGCCGCCGCGCTCGGCGCCGCGGGCGCCCGCGCCCTCGACCGGGCCGACCTCGCCGCCGCCACCGACCTGCTGGAGCGCTCCGTCCGGCTGCACTACCCGAACGAGCGCACCGCGGGCCCGGTGCTGCGCCGCCTCGGCGAGGCCCGCCTCGCCACCGGCCGCGCCGACGAGGCCCTGCCCGTCCTCGCCCAGGTCCGCGACTCCGCCGCCGACCCGCTGGACGCCGCCCACGCCCGGCTCGTCCTGGCCGCCCGCGGCCTGCCGCCCGGCCCCGACCAGCCCGCCGCCACCGCCCGCGCCGTCCTGCCCGTCTTCACCGACGCCGGGGACGACCTCGGCCGGGCCCGCGCCCTGCTGCGCCTCGGCGAGGAGCACCTGCGGGCCGGCCGGGCCGGCGCCGCCGAGCGCCTGCTGGACGAGGCCCTCGGCCACGTCTCGCGCACCGGCGCCGAGCTGGACCGCGCCGCCGTCCTCGGCACCCTGGCCGAGGCCCTGCTGGCGGGTCCGGAGCCCGTGCCCAACGCCGTCTTCCGGCTGCGCGCCCTGCTGTCCGAGCATGGCACCGGCCGCCGGACCGTCCGGGTCGCCCTCGGCGGGCCGCTCGCCGTCCTGCTGGCCATGCGCGACCGGCCCGGCGAGGCCGAGCTCCTGCTGGCCGAGGCCAACGGCCTGGCGGGCGAGCTCTCGCTGGCCGACGCGACGGTCACGCTGCCCGCCCTGACGGCCCGCGCCGCCGCGGCCACCGGCCAGGGGGCCCAGGCCATCGACCTGCTCGCCGACGCCGCCGAGGCCGCCCGCCGGCTCGGCACGCCCGGCGCGCTGCCGCGCCTGGCCCTCGACAGCGCCCGCGTCCTGCTGGACACCGAGCGCCCCGCCCAGGCCGCCCGCCACCTCGACGGCCTCGAAGACCCCGACGGCACCGCCGGCCCGGCCCCGCTGCCGTCCGTCCTCGCCATCGAGCGGGACGCGCTGCGCGGCCGGCTCCTCGCCACCCGCGGCGAGCGCGGCCCGGCGCTCGACCTGACCGCGGCCGCCGTCCGCGCCGCCGAGGCCACCGACTCCCTGCTCCTCCAGGCCGACACCGCGCTCGACCGGGCGCACGCCCTCCTGCTGCTCGACCGGCCCGCCGAGGCCGCCGTCGCCGCGGCCGCCGCGCGGGACCACTACGCCGCCAAGGGCCACCAGCCGGGCGTCCGGCGGGCCGAGCGCCTCGGCGGCGCGCGGTGAGCGCGGCGGGCCTGACCTGGAGCCTGCGCGGACGGGGCGCCGCCGACCTCCCGGTCCTCGCCGACCAGGGCACCCCGGCGGACGGGGCCGACGGCGGGGGGACGGGCAAGGGCGTGCGCGTGTGCGTCGTCGACTCCGGCGTCGAGCCCGACCACCCGCTGGTCGGCCCGCTGGACGGCGCCTGGGCCGTCGTCAGGGACCCGGCGACCCGCGAGCTCGTCGTCCGCCCGGACCGCACCGGCGACACCTGCGGCCACGGCACCGCGTGCGCCGGCATCATCCGCCGCACCGCCCCGGACTGCGGGCTCTACAGCGTCCGGGTGCTCGGCGAGCGCTTCACCGGCACCGGCGACATGCTGCTCACCGGTCTGCGCTGGGCGGTCGAGCAGGGCTTCGACGTGATCAACCTCAGCCTCTCCACCACCCGGACCCGCTTCCTGGAGGAGCTGCACGCCCTCGCCGACGACGCCTACTTCGCCCGCACCGCGATCGTCGCCTCCGCCCACAACACCCCGGTGGAGAGCTTCCCCTGGCGGTTCTCCTCGGTCATCTCGGTCGGCAGCCACCAGGAGGACGAGCCGGCCCGTCACCTGTACAACCCGGCGCCGCCGGTCGAGTTCTTCGCCCCCGGCCAGAACGTCCGGGTGCCGTGGCTCGGCGGCGCGAGCATCCGCACCACCGGCAACAGCTTCGCCACCCCGTACGTCGCCGGGCTGTGCGCCCGGCTGCTGTCCCGGCAGCCGCGGCTGACCACCTTCCAGCTGAAGAGCGCGCTCTACCTCACCGCGGCCAACGTCCGGCCCGTCCCGTCCACGCCCACCCCGGAGGCGCCCGATGACACTCAGCACTGACCCCGCCGTCGACCCGCTCGCCCGCGAGCTGCTGCAGTCCGTGGTGGACGTGGCCCGCGCGATCTTCGGCGCCGAGGCGGGCTCGGTCTGCCTGCTCGACGAGGCGGCGGGCGAGCTGGTCTTCCAGGCCGTGTCCGGCCGCGGCGAGGAGTCCCTGGTGGGCCGCCGGTTCCCGGCCGGCGCGGGGATCGCGGGCTGGGTGGCCGCCTCCGGCGAGCCGATGGTGGTCGACGACCTGGCCGCCAACCGCACCTTCGACCGCGACTTCGCCGAGTCCACGGCTTACGTGCCGAACGCGCTGATGGCGGCCCCGCTCACGCACGGCAGCCGGGTGCTCGGGGTCCTGGAGGTGCTCGACCCGGCCCCGCAGGCCCGCGCGAGCCTGCCCGAGCTGGACCTCCTCGCGCTGTTCGCCCGCCAGGCCGCCGCCGCCCTGCGCGTCCTGACCGAACGCGCCCCGGCGCCGGTGCCCGCCCCGGACCGGACGGTCGCACTCGGCCTGCTCGCCGACCTGGAGAACCTGCTGCGGCGTCAGCCCTGACCGCCCCTCAGCCCTGAACGTCGAGCCGCCGCATGCGCAGCCGGTAGACGGTGGGGTGGAGGAGCCGCCCGCACAGCATGTCCGTGACGACCTCGGCGTCCGGCGGGAGCCCGTCCTGGTGCAGGCGCTGCACAAAGGCCTTGAGCTCCTGGTGGTCCTCGGTGCTGAACAGCACCTCCCACGGACCGGCGGCGGCCTCGACCGCCGCCCGCGCCTCACTCTGGCGGCGCAGCTCCTCGTCCTGCTTGCGCCGCCGGTTCCGTTGCCCCGGCACGCGGATCAGCCCGCCAGCCGGACGAGTTCGCCGCGCTCCAGCGCCGCGTGCACCGCGCCGTCCGGCCCGACCGCGATGCCGTGCGGCTCGGGCGAAGGACCGGGCAGCGGGTACGCGTCGTAGCGGCCGTCCGGGTCGAGCACGCCGATCCGCCCGGCGCCCCACTCGGTGAACCAGAGCCGGCCGGCGGCGTCGGCCGCGATCGCGTGCGGCCGGGCCGCCCGGTCGGGCAGCGGGTGCTCGGTGACCTCGCCGTCCACGGTGACGCGCCCGACCAGCCCGCCGCCGATGCCGACGTACCGGAGCGCGCCGTCCGAGCCCGCCGTGATGCCAACCGGCGCGGTGCCGACCGGCAGCCGGTGCACGACGACCTCGCCGTCGACGCCGACCCGGGCGACGGCGTCCGCCTGGTTGAGCGTGCACCAGAGCGCGCCGTCCGGGCCCGCCGTGATCATCGACGGGAAGGCGCCCGCGAGCGGCAGCGGAAACTCCGTCACGTCGCCGTCCACGGTGATCCGTCCGATCCGGTCGGCGTTCATCTCGGTGAACCAGAGCGCGCCGTCCGGCCCGGCGGCGATCCCATACGGTCCGGCCTCCGCCGTCGGCACGGCGTACGAGGCCTGCCGCCCGTCGGCCCCGATCCGCCCGATCCGGTGATCACGCATCCGGGTGAACCACAGCGCCCCGTCCGGCCCCGGGGTGATCACCGCCGGCCCGCATCCGCCCGCCCCGAGCCCGTACCGCGTGACCGTCCCGTCCGGCGCCAGCCGTCCGATCTCCCCCGCGTGCACGAGCGTGAACCACACGCCTCCGTCCGCCCCCACCGCGACGCCGTACGGGCCGTCCTCCGGACCCGCGACCTCGAACCGTTCCGTCACGCGCTGCGTCATCCACGCCCCCTCGTTCACTATTGCGACTTCCGTCGCATTAACATCCTCGCACCTCCCGCCCGCCCCCGGCAACCGGATTGTCGGTGGCACCCCCTACGGTGTGCCGCATGGGGATCTATCTGGTCGACATCGGCTCCGACGACTGGGCCGACGAGGACGCCTACGCGCCGATCGCGCAGGAGCTCGCCGAGGAGCTCGCCGAGGAGCTCGCCGAGCTCGGGCTGCCGCCGTACACGTGCCCGCCGGAGCCGGCGGACGGCACGGGCGAGCGGTTCGACGTGAAGATCAACGTGCCGATGGACAGCTTCGGACGCCTCTGCCGTGCGCACGACGTGTCCGGCGAACTGCTGGACTGGGAGGTGCTGATACCCGTCGACCTCGACGAGGAGATCGAGCTGCCCGCCGAGTCCGCCTACACCGACACCACCCGGGTGGCCGGCGCCCCCGCGGCCCTCGCCGCCGCCCGGCACCTGGCCGAGGTCCTCGGCCTGCCCCCGGGCATCCCCGCGACCTCCGAGAACCTCTTCCTCAACAGCTGGTTCGCCGACCGGGCGCAGGCCGCCGCCGCGCTCCACCCGGGGCCCTGGACGGAGGACCTCGACGCCGCCTTCCACGTCACCGTCCACCTCCGCGCCGCCGAGTTCGTCCTGCGCACCGGCCGGCCCGTCACCTACTCCTGACCGCCGGCACCCTCCGCCGCGCGCCGCGCCCCGCGGGGGCCGGGCACGCCGCGCAGGACGGAGACGATGCCCGCGCCCGCCGCGCACAGCGGCACCGCGAGCAGCGCCCCGAGGATCCCGGCGACCCCGGAGCCGGCCACCACCGCGACCATGATGGTGGCCGGGTGCAGCTCCACCGTCCGGCTCTGGATGACGGGCTGGAGGATGTTGCCCTCGATCATCTGCACCGTCAGCACCACCCCGAGCGCCCACAGCGCCGTCCCGAGCCCGCCGTCCGCGAGCGCCACCAGCACCGCCACCGTCCCGGACAGGAACGCCCCGACGAACGGGATGTAGGCGCCCATGAACACGAGCGCGCCCAGCCCCGGCGCGCCCGGCACCCCCAGGGCCACCAGGCCGACCGTGATGAAGCCCGCGTCGATCAGCGCGATCAGCGTCGTGCCGCGCATGAACCCCGCCATCGCGTCGAACGCCCGCTCCGCGCAGGCGACCACGGTGTCGCCGCCGCGCCCCGGCAGGTAGGAGCGGATCGAGTCGCCGGTGCGGTGGCCGTCCCGCAGGAAGAAGAACACCAGGGCCAGCGCCAGCACCCCGCCGGTGAGCAGCTGGGTGAGCAGCCCGAGCCCGGAGAGCACGCCGCTGGTGAGCGTGGAGACGAGCGAGTTCGTCTCGCCCTTCGCATTGTCGAGCGCGTGCTGGATCTTCTCGCCGAACGGCCCCAGCCAGTCCGCGATCCGGTGGCCGGCACGCTGGAGCGAGGTGGCGATCTGCGGGGCGCTGTGCACCAGTGAGTTGACCAGCAGCGCGATCACCCCGCCGACGGCCGCGACCAGCACGACGCACGTCAGGGCGGCCGCCAGGCTGCGCCCCACGCCCCGCCGCACCAGCCACGGCACCACCGGATACAGCAGTGACGCCCCGAGCAGCGCCAGCACGAACGGCACGGTCGCCGCCCGCAGCTCGACCAGCGCGAAGACCACCAGCGAGGCGACCGCGATCAGCAGGATGACCGCCACCGACCACGCCGCCGCCCGCCGCATCGCGGGCGGCAGCATCAGGTACGGCCTGCGGTGGTCCGGCGCACCGCCGGACGGGGGCTCCACGGACACGGGACCTCCGGGTCGTCACATCAGTGCGAACCGACCCATCCCATCAGACGATCAGCCGAATTGCCCGTTTTATACCCTTTTGAAGCTCACCGCTCGGCGCCCTCTACTGGGCGTCCTCGTACTGCACGTCCTCTACTGCACGTCCTCTACTGGGCGTCCACTACCGGGCGTCCTCGAAGCGAACGGACCCGGCACCGCCCCCGAAGGCCGCCACCCGCTTCGCCTCGGCCTCCGCCGCCTGCCGGTCGGCGCGCCGCAGCGGCGCGAACGGGCGGACGACGACGTCCTGCCCGGCCGTCAGCTGCCACGTCCCGGCGACGACGCCGTCCACGAGGAGGGTGGGGTGCACGAGCCCGTTCTGCGTCATGACGCGGCCCTTGTGCTCGTCGGCCAGTACCCGGGTGCGGTCGGCGTGGGAGAGCAGCAGGTTGTCGAAGGGCGCGAGGAGCCGGACGGGCGCCGGGGTGTCCGGGCCCGGCCGGGGCGCGTCCGGGAGGTCGTAGAGCACGCGGCCATGCTCGTCGCGGTCGGTGAACAACCGCGGGGCGAGCCCCTTGAGCACCGGCCCGAGCCGGCTGAGGCCGCACCACTTCTGCAGGTCGGCGGCGGTGGCGGGGCCGAAGGCGGCGAGGTAGCGCAGAGCGAGGTCGTCGAGCGAGGGTGCGGGGTCGAGCGGGCGGCCGAGCCAGGCCTCGGCGGTGGTGTGGGCGGCGGGGCCGCCGCGGCCCCAGATCCCGCGCGGCGGCACCTGGACGAGCGGCAGGAGGCAGCGCGCCGCCTGGGCGAGCGCGGCCGGGTCGCGGTCGGGGCGGGTGGCGGCGAGCAGCCCGCCGAGCTCCTGGAAGGTGCGGGGCCGCTCCTCGACCAGCTCCCTGGCCTCGGCGCCCAGCGCGGCGAGGTCGAGCCCGGCGAGCCGCTCGCCGTAGGTGGTGCGCAGCGCCTGGTCGAGCACGGGCTGGAGAACCGGGCGCAGCGTCAGGCAGTCCTCGGCGGTGACGAGGTGGATGGTGCCGCGCTGGAGCGCGGTCCGGACGACGGCGCGCTCCTCGATCAGTGTGGTGAGCTGCCCGGGCTCGAAGCCGTCGATCCGGGAGAGCAGGCCGAGGTAGGGCGGCTGCGGCGCGGCCTGGGCCTGGAGGCCGCCGAGGTGGCGGACCACCGCGGCGGGCTCCGGGCGGGAGCGGTCGAGCAGGTGCTGGCGGGCCAGCACCGCGCGGCCGAGGGACCTCGGACCGATCACCGGCGGCCGTCCAGGACCGAGCGCAGCACGTCGATCCGGTTGGTGGTGATGGAGTCGACGCCGGTGTCGCGCAGCCGGCGCATGGTGCGGCGCAGGTCGGCGGTCCAGGTGGAGACGGCCAGGCCGACGTCCCGCGCGGCGGCGGTGAACTCCGGCGTGACGAGCCCGAACGGCGGGTTGAGGTAGCGCGGGCGCAGGTCGTCGAGCAGGGCGCGGACGGGCAGCCGGGGCTGCTTCCAGGTGAGCGCGATCTCGGCGCCGGGGGCGACGGCGCGCACGGCGAGCATCGCGGTGGCCGGGCCGCAGAAGGCGACCAGCTCCTCGGCGCCGAGGCCGGTGACGACGGACCAGGTGGCGGCGGCCGGCCCGGGCTCGTCGAGGTCGACGAGCAGCCGGCGGCCCTCGGGGGCGGCGGCCACGGCCTTGATCGCCTCGGCGAGGGTCGGTACGGCGAGCGGGCCGCGGCGCAGCTCGTCGAGCTGGTCGAGGGTGACGCGCCCGATGTCCCTGGGGTCGTCCCAGAGGCGCTCCAGGGTGCGGTCGTGGAGGAGGACGGGCACCTTGTCCCGGGTGAGCTGGACGTCCACCTCGACGGCGTCGGCGCCGCGGGCGAGCGCGGACTCGACGGAGGCGAGGGTGTTCTCGCGGAAGCGGTACGGGTCGCCGCGGTGGGCGACGGCGAGGACGGGCCTACGGTCGGCGGGGGTACGGGCGGCGGTCATCGAATCTGCCCAGCGATCCAAGGGGTGAGGTCCGGCAGGCCGACGCCCTCGCGGTAGGTCGGCTCGCCGGGGACGGTGACGGTCATGGTGGTCGACGGCGGGAAGGTGCGGGCCTTGACCTGCACCAGGCCGCCCCACACCGAGTTCAGGAACGCCGGGACGCTGTCGCGCTGGACGTCGAAGGCGATGCCCTCGACGCTCACGACCGCCTCGTCGTGCGTGAACAGGCGGACGGTGACGGCCGGGCGGCCGTCGAACTCCAGCAGCGCCTCGTGCGGAATGGCGTCGAGCTCGCCGCCCGGGCCGCCGGCGCCGACCAGTCCGGCGAAGGTCCGGTCGCGGCCGATGTCGTGCTGGGCGCGGGCGGTGCGGCCGTGCCGGCCGGCGACGGCCTCGATCGCGAGCACGGCGCTCTGGGTGGTCGGCAGGTGCGGGTGGGTCATCCCGGTCGGGGCCTCTCGTTCGGCTCGGGCTGCTCTGCGAATGGCTGGGGGCTGGCTGGGACTGGGTGCGACGGACGGGTCGGCGGCGTCAGCGGCGTTCGATCATCACGTTGGTCGACTTGATGACGGCCGTGGCGGGCGCGCCGGGCACCAGGTTCAGCTCCTCCGCCGACTCCCGGCTGATCAGCGAGACCACCCGGAACGGCCCGGCCTGCACCTCCACCTGGGCGGCCACGTCGCCGAGCACGACGTCGGTGACGATCCCGGGGAAGCGGTTGCGCGCGGAGGACGGCCTGCCCTCCGCCTCGGCGTTCTCCGGCCGGGCCAACTCGCGGGCGAAGGCCGCCAGTTCGGCGCCGGGGATGATCCGGTGGCCGTGCTCGTCCCGCTCGGCGGCGACCCGCCCGGCGTCCACCCAGCGCCGCATGGTGTCGGCGCTGACGCCGAGCAGCGACGCGGCCTCGCCGATGCGGTACGGGTTGACCGGCAGGTCGGGCTGGCCCATGTGCGACTCCTGATGGTGGTTCGGGAACGGGCGCGCGCGGGGCGCATCGCCGCCATCCTGCCGTACCGGTGCCCCGGCCCGCGAAGCGGCGCAGGTCCTCGGCGCCACGGCTCGACGCTGCGGCTCGGCGCTACGGCTCGCCGAAGAGGTCCCGCCGGGCCGCGTCCCCGGCGGTCAGGACGGCCCCGGCCAGCACCGCGCCACCGCCCGCGGTACCGGCCCGCACCTCGGTGCGCAGCGGGGACAGCGCGGCGAGCCGGCGCTCGACCCGCGCGGCGAGTTCGGGGCCGCCGGCCCGGCCGATCTCGCCGCCGAGGACGACGCAGCCGGGGTCGAGGACGACGCAGACGCTGGCCGCGCCGAGGGCGATCCGCTCGGCGAGCTCGTCCAGGAACGCCCGGCCCGGCCCGTCAACGGCGTCGAGGTCGCCGAGGTCGTCGAGGTCGTCGAGCGCCGCGCGGACGGCGGCCTCGGCGGCGGCCGCGTCCCCGGCCGGGTCGGCGGGCAGGCCGTGGGCGCGGGCGAGCTCGCAGATGGCGGCGCTGCCGACGAGCCCGTGGAAGCCGCCCTCGCAGCTGGCGGCGCTGGGCAGGCCGGCGGTCCCGGGGACGGGCAGGAAGCAGATCTCGCCGGTGCCGCCGGAGAAGCCGCGGCGCAGCCGCCCGTCGAGGACGACGGCCGCGCCGACGCTGTGGCCGAGCCACATCAGCACGAAGGTGTCCCGGTCGCGGGCGGCCCCGACCCGGTACTCGGCCCGGCCGGCCAGGTTGACCTCGTTCTCCAGGATCACCTCGGTGCCGGGCAACTCGCGTAGGGCGGCGAGGAGTTCGCCGTGCCAGGCGGGTAGCGCCCCGGTACTCTGGAGGCGCCCGGTGGCCGGGTCGACCAGGCCGGGCGCGCCGACGGCGACGGTGTGCAGCCGCTCGACCCCGACCCCGTGCGCGACGTCGAGCAGCGTCCGGACGATCCGGTCGGCGGTGCCGGGGGTGCCGCCGCCGTCGACCGGGACCTCGGCGGAGGCGAGGGTGCGCCCGGCCAGGTCGGCGACGACGAGGCTGACGCCGCCGGAGCGGACGTCGAAGGCGGCGAGGTGGGCCCGTGAGGCGACCAGTGCGTAGACCCGGGCGTTGGGACCGCGGCGCTGCTCGCCGCGCTCGCCGACGACGGCGACCAGGCCGGTGCGCTGGAGGCGGTCCAGCAGGTCGGCGACGGTGGGGCGGGACAGGCCGGTGAGGCCCCGCAGCTCGGTGGCCGTGAGGGGGCCCTGTTCGAGCAGCAGGTTGAGCGCCAGCCGGTCGTTGATCGCCCGGGCGGTGCTCGGCGTGGCCGTACGCACGGTGGTCATGGACGCTCATCCTTCCAGAGTGTTTCTATCAGGGTCCCTTCCTGATAATTTATCGCCCGCCGCAGCAAACTGCCGCCGCCGCAACCCGCCGCCGGACGGCCGATCCGCCGCGTGCGACCGGGAGGGAACCCCACATGACCACGACCGCACCACTGGACCCGCTCCCTGCGCCCCGGCGGGCCAGGGCGAGCATCGCCCTGGTGTTCGCCGTGCACGGCGCCGTCACGGGCACCTTCGTCAGCCGGATCCCGTGGATCCAGCACCGCCTCGACCTCTCCCCCGGCCAGCTCGGGCTCGCCCTGGTGATGCCCGCCGTCGGCTCGTTCCTCGCGATGCCGCTGGCCAGCCGGTTCGTCCACCGCTACGGCGGGCGGGCCGCCGTGCGCGGGCTCATCTCGCTGTGGTGCCTGGCGCTGGCCCTGCCCGCGCTCGCGCCGTCGCTGCCCGTCCTGTGCGCGGCCCTGTTCGTCTACGGCGCGACCTCGGGCATGTCCGACGTCGCGATGAACGCGCAGGGCGTGGAGATCGAGGAGCGCCTCGGCCGCTCGATCATGTCCGGCCTGCACGGGATGTGGAGCGCGGGCGGGCTGCTGGCCTCCGGCTTCGGCATCCTCGCCGCCCACCTCGACCTCGACGCCCGCCTCCAGCTGGCCGTCACCACCCTCGTGCTGCTGGCCCTCGCCCAGGCCGTCTGCCGGGGCCTGCCCGACCTGCGGGCACCGGAGGAGGCCGAGGCGCCGCCGCGGTTCGCGCTGCCGCCGCGCAGCTCGCTGGTGATCGGGCTGGTCGGCTTCTGCGCCGTGTTCGCCGAGGGCGCCTCGATGGACTGGAGCGGCGTCTACCTGCGCGACGTCACCGGCGCCTCGGCCACCGTCGCCGCGGTCTCCTACTCCGCGTTCGCGCTCACCATGGCCGTCAGCCGGCTGGCCGGGGACGCGGTGATCCGCCGCCTCGGCGCCGTCCGGGCGACCCGCCTCGGCGGTGCCACCGCGACGGCGGGCGGCGTGCTCGTCGTGCTGGCCGACGAACCGGCCCTCGCGATCCCGGGCTTCGCGCTGATCGGCGTCGGCATCGCGGTCATCGTCCCGCTGGCCTTCGCGGCGGCCGGGCGCAGCGGCCCCAACCCCAGCCAGGCCATCGCGGGCGTCGCCACCGTCACCTACACCTCGGGCCTGATCGCCCCGGCCGTCGTCGGCGGGCTCGCCCAGGCCACCTCGCTGACCGTCTCCTTCGTCCTCGTCACCGCGCTCGCCCTCGCCCTGGTGCCGAGCGCCGGGGCACTGCGCCGCAGCGAACGGAACGCACCCGACGGCCCGTCCAGCGGCGTGAGCGCCCCGGCGGGCAACGACCTCTCGACGCTCTGACCCGACGGGCACCCCCGCGTCTTCCCCCGGATCGGCGCACAACTTTTCCGCGCCGGGCGCGGTCGAACACTCCAACGTCGACCACGGGGAGCGCACCGATGACCCATCGCACGAGACTCGCGACGGCCGCCGCCGTCCTCGCCCTCACCGGAGGGTCGGTGCTGGCCGCACCGACCGCCGGTGCCGCCACCGCGACGACCGCCACCGACTTCGGGCCCGCCGAGATCCGCACCGGGATGTACGCGGGCCAGAACGACCTGTGCCTGGAGGTCGCCGACTGGCGCACCGACGACGGCGCCCCGGTCCGGATCTGGACCTGCACCGGCGGCGACAACCAGAAGTGGACCCAGACCGCCCACGGCTGGATCAACCTGCACAGCGGCAAGTGCCTGGAGGTCCCCGCCTTCAGCACCACCCCGGGCACCCAGGCCGGCCAGTGGACCTGCAACGGCGGCAGCAACCAGCAGTGGAGCGACCCGCCGGTCAGCCACGCCGGCACCCCCCGCCACATCGTCAACGCCAACAGCGGGCTCAGCCTGGACGTCGCCGGCGGCGTGATCGCCGACGGCACCCCGGTCATCCAGTGGGACTTCCACGCCGGGGACAACCAGTTCTGGCACTACAGCCCCGAAAAGGATCCTTACGCATAGGAGAGCTAGGCTCGGGCGGTGCACGCACCAGACGCAGCCCCCGCACCGCCCGAGCCCGCACCGCGTTCGCCGTGGTGGCGCTTCGCGCTGCTCGTCCTGATCCTCGGCGCCGCCGCCGGGTCGCTGCTGCTGTGGAGCCCGACGGCGTTCCTGCGCGGCGGGCTGCCCGCCGGGGTGCCCGGGTACTGGCTCGCGCCGGCCTTCGTCACGGTCTACGCCCTCGGCACGCTCGCCTTCCTGCCCCGCCCGGCCCTCAACGCCGCCGCCGGGCTGCTGCTCGGCATCCAGCAGGGCACCCTGCTCGCCGTCCTCGGCACCACCCTCGGCGCGGCGGCGGCGTTCGGCCTCGGCCGGGCCCTCGGCCGGGACGCGCTGCGCCCCTTCCTGCGCGGGAAGATGCTGACCGCCCTGGACCGCCGCTTCACCGACCAGAGCTTCCGCAGCGTCCTGCTGCTGCGCCTGATGCCCGGCCTGCCGTTCCAGGCCGGCAACTACGGCGCCGCGTTCTCCGGCACGCGCTTCGTGCCGTACGTCCTGGCCACCGCCATCGGCGTCGTACCGACCACCGCGGTGTACGTGACGGCCGCGGCCAGCGCACGCCGGCCCGGCTCGGTGTCGTTCCTGCTGTCGGCGGGCGTGATCGGGGTGTTCGGCCTGGTGACCCTGGTCTCGCTCTGGCGGGCCGCCGTCGCCCGCCGCCGCGCCGCCGCCACCACCGCCTGAGCCGGATACGCGCTTATTCGCTCGCGATCCACCCCCGCCCGGCGCCACCATGGCGGCCATGACCAACCTCACGCCGCGGGTCGACCCGCCCATGTCCGCCGACGAGACCACCATGCTGACGGCCTGGCTGGACTTCCACCGCAGCACGCTCGCCCTCAAGTGCGAGGGCCTCACCGACGACCAGCTGCGCACGCGTTCCGTCCCGCCGTCCGGCCTGTCCCTGCTCGGCCTCGTGCGGCACATGGCCGAGGTCGAGCAGCACTGGTTCCAGGGCATCCTGCTGGGCGCGGACGTCAGCACCGGCCACTACTGGACCCCGGAGAACGAGGACGGCGACTTCGACGACGTCGCCACCGCGGACGTCGCCGCCGACTTCGCCACCTGGCACGCCGAGGTCGACGCCGCCCGCCGCGCGATCGCCGGCCTCCCGCTCGACACGGTGGGCAAACGGCAGCGCCGGGACGCGGACGTGACGCTCCGCTGGATCCTCGTCCACATGATCGAGGAGTACGCGCGGCACAACGGTCACGCGGATTTTCTGCGCGAGCTGCTGGACGGCAGGACCGGGGAGTGAAATCGTTTCCGCATTGTTGACAGAAGGTCAATTACGCGGTGACCACGACCGATAAGGTCTACGCGCGCAACCGTACGCAAGCCACCCGCGTCGATGTTGGTGCCCGGGTCCGCCCGGGTTTCCGGCGCGGCACGACTCGTACGGGGGGCGCGAGCGGGCACGGGACCGGTGAACAGTGCGATACTCGGACAGTTCCGACGAGTGGATGACGTGTCAAAAAGGGCACGCGCACCCGGGGGGACGCGGCCGGGACGAGGCAGGGAGGCGCGGCATGGGAGCACTTCGCGACGAGCACCACAACGGGTGGCTGATGCCCTCGGGGCACTACCCGGCCGCCGTGTACGACGACGAGTGGAGCGAACGGGACACCGTGCCCGCGATGCCGTCGCCGGCCAAGATCGTCTCACTGCGGCCGACCGGATTCGAGGCCGCCCGCACCGTCGGCGAGCACATCCGGGCCAGCACTCCGGTGGTCATGGACCTCACCGAGATGGAGGAGGCCGAGGCCAAGCGGATGGTCGACTTCGCCTCCGGGCTGATCTTCGGCACCCAGGGCGGCATCGAGCGGATCGCCCGCCGGGTCTTCCTGCTCACCCCGGCCGACGTCGAGGTCATGGTGATCGACCGCCCGCTCGACGACACCGGGTTCTACAACCAGAGCTGAGCTCCCGAGGGAGCGGCACGAGGACCGGGGACGGCAACCGCCGTCCCCGGTTTTTTGCTGCCCGGCCGCCGGCCCCACACGCCCCACCTGAGGCGACCAATCCTATTTTGAGACATCCATGTCTCACTTGAGCTACACTCGAAGCATGGCCACCGATCGCGACACCGTCCTCGAAGCCGCCGTCAGCGTGCTCTCCCGCCGCCCGACCGCCCACCTGGACGAGATCGCGCGCGCCGCCGGCATCAGCCGCGCCACGCTGCACCGGCTGTTCCCCGGCCGCGAGGCCCTGATCCGCGAGGTCGGCCTGCTCAGCCTGCAGCGCTTCGCCACCGCGCTGGACACCGCCACCGCCGGGGAGGGCGACGCCGAGGCCGCGGTACGCCGCCTGGTCGAGGTCGCCGTCCCCGACGCCATGCTCTGCGCCTTTCTGGCCGGCGAGAACCAGCTCTACGACGACGAGAACATCAACGCCCTCTGGGAGACCCAGACCGAACGGCTGCACGCGCTGTTCCTGCGCGGACAGCACCAGGGCGTCTTCCGGATCGAGCTGTCCGCCGCCTGGCTCAGCGAGGCGTTCTTCGACCTCGTCGCCGGCGTCGGCTGGGCCATCCAGGACGGCCGGCTCGCCCCGCGCGACGCCGCGTTCTCGATCACCGAGCTCTTCCTCGGCGGCGCCCTGCGCCGACCCTCGTCCCCCGCTCCCACCTCCTCTTCGGCCCGCTCAACGGAAACCGATACACCATGAGCAGCACCGTCCTGACCACTCCGAGCCTGACGAACCCGACCCCGAGCCGCCGCTGGAGCGGCCTCGCCGTCCTCGTCCTCGCCGTCACCCTGGTCGCCGTCGACGCGACCGTCCTCTCCCTCGCCATCCCCTCCATCAGCGAGACGCTGCGCCCCAGCGGCACCCAGCTGCTCTGGATCGGCGACGCCTACTCCTTCGTCCTCGCCGGCCTGCTGGTCAGCATGGGCGCGCTGAGCGACCGGATCGGCCGCAAGAAGCTGCTGCTGGTCGGCTCCACCGCGTTCGGCGCCGCCTCGCTGCTCGCCGCGTACGCGCCCGGGCCCGGCTGGCTGATCCTGGCCCGCGTCCTGCTCGGCGTGGCCGGGGCGACGATCATGCCGTCCACCCTCTCGCTGATCCGCAGCCTCTTCCCGGACGACCGGGAGCGGGCCACCGCGATCGGCATCTGGGGCGCCGCCGCGGCCGCGGGCGCCGCGCTCGGGCCGGTGGTCGGCGGCGTGCTGCTGGAGCACTTCTGGTGGGGCTCGGTGTTCCTGCTCAACATCCCCGTGCTGCTCCTGCTGCTGGGCTTCGGCGCCTGGCTGCTGCCCGAGTCCAGGGACCCGAAGCCGGGCCGCTGGGACGTGCTGAGCGTCCTGCTGTCACTGGCCGGTGTGATCGGCGTCGTCTACGCGGTCAAGGAGGCCGCCGCGAACGGCGTGACGCGCTGGGACGTGCCGCTCGCCGGCCTCGTGGGCGCCGCCGCGCTGACCGTCTTCGTCCGCCGCCAGCTCCGGCTGGACACCCCGCTGCTGGACGTCCGGCTGTTCCGCGACCGCCGGTTCACCGCCGCCGTGCTGGCCTCGCTGATCTCACTGATCGGTCTGTCCGGCGTGGTCTTCGTGACCTCGCAGTACCTCCAGCTGGTCCGCGGCTACGAGCCGCTGCAGGCGGGCCTCGCCGAACTGCCGGCCTTCGCCGGCTCGGTGGCGGGCGGTCTGCTGACCGCCCGGCTGGTCCGGCGCACCGGCGCCCGGGCCGCGCTGACGTTCTGTCTGCTGGCGATGGGCTTCGGCGTCGGTGTGCTCGGCTGGCTCCAGCAGGACACCACGTACCTGGTGCTGGCCGCCTCGTTCCTGCTGGTCGGGACGGCCGAAGGGGTGGTCTACACGCTCGGCGCCGACCTCGTGCTGAGCGCCGCGCCGGCCGACAAGGCCGGGGCCGCCTCCGCGGTGTCGGAGACGGCGTACGAGCTGGGCACCGCGCTCGGCATCGCGCTGGTCGGCTCGGTGGTCGGCTCGCTCTACGCGAGCGGGCTGTCCGTCCCGCAGGGCGCGGACCCGGCCGCCGCCGCCCGGGCCGGCGAGTCGCTCGGCGGGGCCGTCGAGGCGGCCCACGGGCTGCCCCAGGCCCTCGGCGAGCCGCTGCTGGCGAGCGCGAAGCACGCGTTCGTCCACGGGATGAACGTCGCGGGCATCGCGTCGGCCGTGCTGCTGATCGGCGCCGCCGCGATGGCCTGGCGCCTGCTGCGCGGGCTCTCCGCCCCGGCGGCCGAGCCGACGGAGGTCCGGCCGGCGCCCGAGAAGGTGGATGCCTAAACGGTTCTGCAGCGAAACGGTTCTGCTCCTAAGCGGTTGGGCGGCCCCGCACCCTGTTCCCGGGTGCGGGGCCGCCGCCGTCAGTGGCTCGCCCTGAAGGGCAGTTCCAGCTCGGCCCAGACCACCTTGCCGTCCCTGGTCAGCCGGCTGCCCCAGCGCTGGGCGAGCTCGCTGACCAGGAACATGCCGCGCCCTCCCTCGTCCTGCTCGGCGAAGGGGCGCAGCTGCGGGGTCTGGCCGCCGGCGTCGGAGACCTCGACGGTGAGCACGCGGTCGCGGAACAGCCGCAGCCTCCGCGGGGCGTCGGCGTGCAGGAGGGCGTTCGTGACGAGCTCGCTGACCAGCAGTTCGGCGTAGTCGGCGAGCGGGGTCAGGCCCCAGCGTTCCAGGGTCGCGCGGGTGAAGCGGCGGGCCTTGCCGGGCAGGCGGCCGCCGCCGGTGAGCGGGAGGGTGGCGATCCGGTCGGCGGGCAGCGGCAGCACCCGGGCCATGATCATCGCGATGTCGTCGTCGGTGCCGTCGGTGACGAGGGCACCGAGCACGGCGTCGCAGGTCTGCTCCAGGGTGCGGCCGGGCTCGGCGAGGGTGCGGGCGAGCAGGTCGATGCCCTTGTCGATGTCCTGGCCGCGGCGCTCGACCAGGCCGTCGGTGTAGAGGGCGACCATGCCGCCCTCCGGGAGGGTGAATTCGATCGACTCGAAGGCCACGCCGCCGACGCCGAGCGGCACGCCGGGCGGGAGGTCGACCCGGCGGGCGAGCCCGTCGGGGCCGACCCACACCGGCGGCAGGTGGCCGGCCGAGGCCACCTGGACGGTGCGCTCCAGCGGGTCGTAGACCGCGCAGATGCAGGTGGCGAACTGGCCCTCGCCGATTCCGTGCGCGGTCTCGTCCAGTCGGGTGAGGACCTGCTCGGGCGGCATGTCGAGGGTGGCGAGGGTGCGGGCGACGGTGCGCAGCTGGCCCATCGTGGCGGCGGCCCGGATGCCGTGGCCCATCACGTCGCCGACCACCAGGGCCACCCGGCCGCAGGACAGCGGCACGACGTCGAACCAGTCGCCGCCGACCTCGCTGACGACGCTGCTGGGCAGATAGCGGTAGGCGATCTCCAGGCCGAGGGTGCGGTGGATCTCCTGCGGCAGGAGGCTGCGCTGGAGGGTGAGCGCCGTCTCGCGCTCGCGCCGGTAGAGCCGGGCGTTGTCGAGCGCGAGGGCGGTGCGGGCGACGAGCTCCTCGGCGAGGGCGACGTCCGCGTCGGTGAACGGCTCGGGGTTGCGCATCCGGATGAACTCGGAGCCTCCGAGGACCATGCCGCGGGCCGAGATCGGCACCATCAGGTACGAGTGGATGCCCGCCGCGATGCCGGGGGCGACGCGCTCCTCGCTGGCGACCAGGCCGCGCAGGACCTCCTCGTCCACGTGGGCGCGCAGCAGCGGCTTCCCGCTGCGCAGGCACTGGGTGTAGCTGCGGTGGGGGGCGTACTCGGAGGTCTCGCCGACGGCGTCCACGGCGTGCGTGAGGCCGGACTCGTAGGACTCGCCGACGGCGACGGCCCGCAGCTTGATCGGGCGGTCGGCGGGGATCGCGGTGGGCTCGGCACCGCGCAGCACCGGTTCCAGGAGGTCGACGGTGGCGAAGTCGGCGAACCGGGGGACGACGGCCTCGATCAGCTCCTCGGCGGTGCGCTGGAGGTCGAGGGTGGTGCCGATCCGGGCGGTGGCCTCGGCGATGGTGGCGAGACGTTCCTGCGCGCGGGAGGCGCGGGCCTCGGCCTGGAAGCGCTCGGTGACGTCGATGATCGAGGAGGCGACGCCGAAGACCCGGCCGGTGGAGTCCTCCAGGCGGAAGTAGGAGGCGGACCACGCGTGGTCGCGCCTCGGGTCCCCGGGGACGCGGCCGTGCGAGCGGGCGTCCACGACGGGCTTGCCGGTCCTGAGCACCTGTCTCATGGTCTGCTCGATCTCGGCGGTGTTGATGCCGGGCAGGACGGCGGATATCCGGCGGCCGAGGTGGGCGGCGGCCGGGACGCCGTTCATCCGGGCGAGCGCCTCGTTGATCCGCACGTAGCGCAGCTGGGTGTCGTACACGGCCATGCCGATCGGCGAGCGGCCGAAGATGCCGTCGAGGACGGCGAGGTCGGCCTCGATCTCGTGGATGGCGCCGGTGTCGGAGGCGGTGGCGAGCAGGAGGAGGGTGCCGCCCGGGCCGGCGATCGGGTAGGTGCGGAACTCCAGCTCGACCCGGTGGCCGTCGCGGTGGCGCACCGGGAAGACGAAGGAGGTGCCGGTGCCGTCCATGATCCGCTGGAAGATCGCGAGCACCTCGCCGCGGTCGCGCTCGTCGGTGAGCAGCCGGGCGGCGTAGCTGCCGACGGCCTCGTCGGCGGTGAAGCCGAGCAGGGCCTCGGCGTCCTCGCTCCAGTGCAGGATGAGGCCGTCGCCCTGGACCAGGACGGTGGCGAGCGGGACCAGTCGGTGGCCCTCGGGACGTGCGGGGGCGGCACCCGGTGCGGGGCCGGCGGCGTCGGTCGCGTCCCACTCGTGTCCGTGCATGATCAGGCAGCACCCCGGTTCGGCTCGTGCCCGGCCGGGTGGGCCTCGCGGTCGGTGCCGGCCGGGATTCTTCTCCAGACTGCACGGACATCGGCCGCCCGGCGACCCCTTGGAGGGGGGCCGTTCCGGTCGCTCCTGTCGTACGGGCGTCATGGGCGTACCGGGCGCAGCGTACTCTCCAGAAGGCCCGCCCACTGCCGGATCACTCCGGATCGTCGGGCGCTGTCGTCGGTGAGCAGGTTGGCCAGGCCGAGGCCGCGGGCGAGGTCCAGGGTGGCCTGCACCGATTCGCGCACGCCGGGGCGGGTCTCGTCGGCGTCCAGGAACTCGACGGCGGCCCGGTGGGCCTCGCGGCCGACGTGGCCCTCCAGGGCGATGATCCGCTCGCGCAGCGGTTCCTCGGTGGCGGCGGCCGTCCACAGGTGCAGGGCGGCGCGGAACAGCGGGCCGGTGTAGAGGCGCACGATCATGTCGACGACGGCCCCGGTGCGGTCGGGGCCGGCGGCCGGCAGCTCGTCCGCGTGGGCGCGGACGGCCGCCAGCCGCTCGGCGGTGACGTGCTCGATGGCCGCGGTGAACAGGTCCTCGCGGGTCGGGAAGTGGTGCTGGGCGGCGCCCCGGGAGACCCCGGCGCGTTCGGCGACCACGGCGACGGTGGAGCCGTGCCAGCCGCGTTCGGCCAGACAGTCCACGGCCGCCGCGAGCAGCCGGGCGCGGGTGGCACGGCTGCGGTCCTGCCGGGGGGTGCGGACGGCGGAGTGGCTGGTCATCGGTGCTGGCGGTTCCTGTTCCGGTGGGGGCTCGGCGGGTCGATCCTCACAGCTGCGCCCTGCGTACGGGTCAGCGGGCCGCCGCCTCTCGGGCTCGCAGTTCGCGGCGGAGGATCTTTCCGGCGGGGGACTTGGGGACGGCCTCGACGAACTCGACCGCGCGCACCTTCTTGTAGGGGGCGACCTGGTCGGCGACGAACGTGGTGACGTCCTCGGCGCTGAGCCTGCTGCCGGGCACCCGGACGACGAAGGCCTTGGGACACTCGGTGCCCTCGGCGTCCGTCACGCCGATGACGGCGGCGTCGGCGATCTGCGGGTGGCCCAGCAGGACGGCCTCCAGTTCGGCGGGGGCGACCTGGTAGCCCTTGTACTTGATCAGCTCCTTGACCCGGTCGACGATGTGCAGGTAGCCGCGGTCGTCGACGAAGCCGACGTCGCCGGTGTGCAGCCAGCCCTCCTCGTCGATCACGGCGTCGGTCTCGGAGGGGCGGCCGAAGTAGCCCTTCATCACCTGCGGGCCGCGGATCAGGAGCTCGCCGGGCTCGCCGGGCCCGAGGTCCGTCCGGGTGCCGTCCAGGGCGGTGACGCGCAGTTCCGTGGAGGGGACCATCCGGCCGACGGCGCCGGGCGAGGGGTCGGTGTCGTGCGGGGAGACGACGTGGGTGACCGGGGACAGCTCGGTCATGCCGTAGCCCTGGAGCAGGTGCGGCAGGCCGAGGCGGCGGGCGCAGGCGGCGGCGAGCTCGGTGTCGAGCGGGGCGGCGGCGCACAGCAGGTACTCGACGGAGGACAGGTCGAAGCGCTCCACCAGCGGGTGCTTGGCGAGGGCGAGCGCGATCGGCGGGGCCACGATGAGCGCCTGCACCCGGTGCTCCTCGATGGCGCGGCAGAACTGCTCCAGGTCGAAGCGCGGCAGCACGACCACCGCGGCGCCGCAGCGCAGCGGCTGGTTGAGCAGCGCGGCGAGGCCGTAGATGTGGAAGAACGGCAGGACGGCGAGCACCCGTTCACCCGGCTCGGGGCGGTACAGGGCGTCCACCTGGCCGAGGTTGGTGGCGATCGAGCGGTGGGTGAGCATGACGCCCTTGGGCAGGCCGGTGGTGCCGCTGGAGTACGGCAGCACGGCGACGTCCTCGCCGGGATCGATCGGGACCTCGGGCACCGGGGCGGTGCTGGCGAGCAGGTCGGCGAGCGAGCGGTGGCCGTCGGCGCCGTCCAGCACGACGATCTCGCGCAGCGGGCGGCCCTCGGCGGCGAGCAGCCCGGCGGCCTTCGCGGCGGTGGGCAGGAAGTGGGAGACGGTGACCAGCCAGCGGGCGCCGCTGTCGCGCAGCTGGCCGGCGAGCTCGTTCGGGGTGGCGAGGGAAGAGACGGTGGTGACGGTGGCGCCGGCCCGGGTGGCGCCGTAGAACGCCATCGGGTACGCGATCGTGTTGGGGCTGAAGAGCGCCAGCACGTCGCCCTTGCGCACGCCCGCGTCGGCCAGGCCGGCGGCGACCCTGCGCACGGACCCGGCGAGCTCGGCGTGGCTGACGGTCCGTCCGGTGAGGCCGTCGATCAGGGCCGGCCGGTCGCCGTACCGCTCGGCGTCGCCGAGCACCGCGTCGTGGATCGGCAGGTCGATCGTCGGTACGTCGGGGAAGTCGCTGAGGAACACCAAGGTAAGCCTCCACTAAGGAAGTTGAGGTGGATTCTGGACCGGCGACGGGTCTCGGGGGCGGGTCGGCCGGGGGCGCGTTCAGGAGCATACGGACAGCGGAGGGACGCTGGGCCATTGTGGGGAACGACGGCCGGAGCGCGCGTGGCACAGTTGCCGCCGGGGGGCGCCCGGTCGGACGGTGTGCACCACGGCCGCCCGCCCCCGGGAGCGGCCCCGGAACCTGGAGCACCCCAACCGTGAGAGCCACCTCCCCTACCCTGCCGCGCGGCCGCCGCCTGCTCGCCGCCGCCACCACGGCCGTCGTCCTCGCCCTCGGCGGGGCACCGCTCGCGTTCGCCGCACCGGGCGACAACGGCGACGTCAAGATCCACAACAGCACCACTCCGGTGAGCGACACGCGGGACGAGCCCAAGGTCTGCGTGTTCTACCTGGACGCGTTCAACTTCGACACGATCCAGCAGGTGAACTGGACGATCGAGCAGCAGCCGCCGACCGGCACGGCGCAGGTGCTCGCCGGGTCGATCACGCTCACCAACGGCACCGGGAACACCGGCAACTTCACCCTGCCGGACGGGCACTACAAGCTCGACTGGACGTTCGTGGGCGAGAACGGGTCGGCCAAGCACAAGGTCTTCGACGTCTCGTGCGCCTCCTCGTCGCCCTCGCCGTCGTCGTCGCCCTCGTCGTCGCCGTCCTCGTCGCCGTCGTCATCGTCCTCCTCCTCGCCGTCACCGTCACCGTCACCGAGCGCGTCCTCCAGCACCTCCCCCAGCACCTCGCCCAGCCACTCGCACTCGCCCAGCGCCTCCCCCAGCGGCGGGCCCCACGGCGGGGTGCCCACCGGTGGCGGAGGCACCTCCGGGGCCAACGCCGCCGAGGTGATCGGCGGGGTCGCGCTGCTCGTCGGCGCCGGCGGCCTCACCATCCGCGCGATGCGCCGCCGTCCTGGGACCAATGCCGACTCCTGACCTCCCCTTCCGCGTACCGCGCGGCGGCCCCGGCCCGGTCACGGCCGGGGTCGTCGCGCTGGCTCTCGCGGCGGGCGGCATCTGGCTCGTCCACGTCGGCACCGACGGCCGGGACGGGCCGCCGCTGCCGGCCCCGGCCGCCACGGCCGTACCGGCGCCGAGCCCCGGCCGTCCGCCGGTGGCCACGCCCCCGTCGGTCCCGGCCCACCCGCCGCTGCCCGCCTCGCCGCCGACCAGGATCCGGATCCCCGCGATCAAGGTCGACGCCCCGGTCATCGGCCTCGGGCTCAGCGCCTCCCGGCAGCTGAACCCCCCTCCGATGGACCAGCGCAACCTGGCCGGCTGGTATCGCGACGGCACGGCGCCGGGAGCGGCCGGCAACGCCATCACCATCGGGCACGCCGACAACCGCACCGGGCCGGCCGTCTTCTACCGGCTCGGGCTGCTGCGCCCCGGCGACACCGTCGAGGTGGCCCGCAAGGACCGGCGCACGGCGGTGTTCACGATCGACTCCGTCCGGGTGTTCCCGAAGAAGGACTTCCCGGACGCCCTCGTGTACGGCGCCACCGAGCGGGCCGAGCTGCGGGTGATCACCTGCGGCGGCAAGTTCGACCGGAAGACCGGGTACGAGTCCAACACCGTCGTGTTCGCCCACCTGACCGGCGTCAAGTGACCCGCCGTCAGTACGACTTCGGCAGCCCGAGGGTGTGCTGGGCGACGTAGTTGAGCACCATCTCGCGGCTGACCGGGGCCACCCGGCCCACCCGGGTGGCGGCCAGCAGCGCGCCCAGCCCGTACTCCTGGGTGAGGCCGTTGCCGCCGAGCGTCTGCACCGCCTGGTCGACCGTGCGGGCGGCGGCCTCGCCGGCCGCGTACTTGGCCATGTTGGCCGCCTCGCCGGCCGCGAGGTCCTCGCCCGCGTCGTAGAGCAGCCCGGCCTTCTGCGTCATCAGCCGGGCCAGCTCGATCTCCACCGCGCACTGCGCCAGCGGGTGGGCGAGGCCCTGGTGGGCGCCGATCGGGGTCGACCAGACCGTCCGCGTCTTCGCGTACTCGACGGCCTTGCCGAGGGCCTGGCGGGCGAGGCCGAGCGAGAACGCGGCGGTCAGGATCCGCTCGGGGTTGAGGCCCGCGAAGAGCTGGAGCAGGCCCGCGTTCTCGTCGCCGACGAGCGCGTCGGCGGGCAGCCGGACGTCGTCCAGGAACACCTGGAACTGCTTCTCGGGGGCGACGAGCTCCATCGGGATCGCCCGGAACTCGAACCCCGGGGTCTCGCGCGGGACGACGAACAGGCAGGGCTTGAGCTTGCCGGTGCGGGCGTCCTCGGTGCGGGCGACGAACAGCACGTCGTCCGAGTGGTCGATGCCCGACACGAACACCTTGCGGCCGGTGAGCAGCCAGTCCTCGCCGTCGCGGCGGGCCACGGTGGAGATCCGGTGCGAGTTGGAGCCGGCGTCCGGCTCGGTGATGCCGAAGGCCATCCGCCGGGTGCCGTCGGCCAGTCCGGGCAGCCAGCGGCTCTTCTGCTGGTCCGTGCCGTACCGGGCTATGACCGTGCCGCAGATCGCCGGGGAGACGATCAGCAGGAGCAACGGGCAGCCGGCGGTGCCCAGTTCCTCCAGGACGATGGCGAGGTCGGTGATGCCGCCGCCCCCGCCGCCGTACTCGGCGGGCAGGTTGACGCCGAGGTAGCCGGCCTTGCCGGCGTCGGCCCACAGTTCGTCGGCGGGTTCGCCGGCCCGGGCCTTGGCCAGGTAGTACGCGGAGCCGTAGCGGCGGCCGAGGTCGCCGACGGCGCGACGCAGGGCCTGACGTTCGGGCGTTTCGAGGAGCTGACTGCCGATGGCGGACATGCGGGTCCTTCCTCAGGCCTCTTGGGCGACAGCGGTGGGTTTGACGACGGCGAGCAGGGTGCCGAGTTCGACCTGCCGGCCCGGGGTGGCGCGGAGTTCCACGAGGGTGCCGTCGGCGGGGGCGACGACGCGGTGCTCCATCTTCATCGCCTCCAGGAACAGCAGGGGCTGCCCGGCGGTGACGGTGTCGCCGACGGCGGCGGCGACCCGGATGACGGTGCCGGGCATCGGGGCGAGCAGGGCCCCCGGTTCGGTCTGGGCGGCGGGGTCGGGGAAGCGGGGGACGACGGTGAGGGCGGTCGTGCCGTCCGGGGTCTCGACGAAGACCTCCCCGCCGTATCGGGCGACGCGGTAGGTGCGGCGGATCGTGCCGTGGCGGAGGGTGACGCGCTCCGGCGTGTGCTCTTGCTCGTGCTCGACGAGCTCGGTGTCCGGGTGGTCGTCGGCCCGCAGGCCGTCCCGGGTGAGGCGGTAGCGCACCTCCAACTCGCCACCGTCGGCGGCCCGGTAGCGCTTGACCTGCGACTGGGACGGGAGGTTGCGCCAGCCGGACGGCAGCGGCGTGCGGCGCTCCGCCGCGTCGGCGAGGGCGGCGGCCAGGGCCGCCCGCGCGGCGCCCTTGTCGTCCGGGGCGGTGAGGTCGGCCGCGTGCTCGACGAGGAAGCCGGTGTGCAGGCGGCCCTCCAGGAAGGCCGGGTGGCGCAGTGCTCGGGCGAGCAACTCCCGGTTGGTGGTGGGTCCGTGGAGCCGGGCGCGGGCGACGGCGTCGGCGAGGCGGCGGGCGGCGGCCGCGCGGGTCGGGGCCCAGGCGATCACCTTGGCGAGCATCGCGTCGTAGTGCGGCGTGATGGTGCTGCCGTTCTCGACGCCGGAGTCGAGGCGGAGCATGCCGCCGAACTCCTCGTGGGGGACGGTGAGTTCGAAGCGGTGCAGGATGCCGGTGGCGGGCCGGTGGTCGTGCGCCGGGTCCTCGGCGTAGAGGCGGGCCTCGATCGCGCAGCCGTTCGTGGGCGGGGGTGCGGCGGGGAGCTTCTCCCCCTCGGCGACGGCGAGTTGGAGCGCTACCAGGTCGAGTCCGGTGACGGCCTCGGTGACCGGGTGCTCGACCTGGAGGCGGGTGTTCATCTCCAGGAAGTGGAAGCGGCCGTCCTCCGCGAGGAGGAACTCGGCGGTGCCCGCGCCGACGTAGCCGATCGCGCGGGCGGCGGAGACGGCGGCCGCGTGCAGCGCGGTGCGCACGGCGTCGGGGATCCCGGGCGCCGGGGCCTCCTCGATCACCTTCTGGTGGCGGCGCTGCAGCGAGCAGTCGCGGTCGCCGACCGCCCAGACCGTGCCGTGGGCGTCGGCCATCAGCTGGACCTCGACGTGCCGGCCGGTGGGCAGGTAGCGCTCGCAGAACACCTCGTCGGAGCCGAAGGCCTTGGCGGCCTCGGCCTTCGCCGCCTCGATCTCGCCCGGCAGCTCCGCCAGCGAGCGGACGACGCGCATCCCCCGGCCACCGCCGCCCGCCGCCGCCTTGACCAGGAGCGGCAGGTCCGCCTCGGTGGGTTCGGCGAGGGCGTCGAGGACGGGCACGCCCGCCTGCGCCATCAGCCGCTTGGCGGCCGTCTTGGAGCCCATCGCGGCGATCGCGGCCGGCGGCGGGCCGACCCAGGTGAGGCCCGCGTCGAGCACCGCCTGCGCGAACCCGGCGTCCTCGGACAGGAATCCGTACCCCGGGTGGACGGCATCGGCGCCCGCGTCCAGAGCCGCCCGGACGATCAGGTCGCCGCGCAGGTAGGTGTCGGCGGACGCGGCACCGGGCAGCCGGACGGCGGCGTCGGCCTCGCGGACGTGCGGGGCGCCGGCGTCCGGGTCGGAGTGCACGGCGGTGGTCGCGATGCCGAGGGCGCGGCAGGTGCGGAACACCCGGCGGGCGATCTCGCCGCGGTTGGCGACCAGCAGGTTGGTGATCATTCCAGGTCCCCTTCTACACCTTCTACATCCGGAAGACGCCGTAGCCGCGCGCGCCCTCGACCGGCGCGTTGTGGATCGCGGACAGGCAGAGGCCGAGCACCGTCCGGGTGTCGCGCGGGTCGATCACGCCGTCGTCGTAGAGCCGGCCGGACAGGAACGCCGGGAGCGACTCCGCCTCGATCTGCTGCTCGACCATCGCGCGGATCGCGGCGTCCGCGTCCTCGTCGTACGGCTGCCCCTTCGCAGCGGCCGACTGGCGGGCGACGATCGACAGCACTCCGGCCAGTTGCTGCGGGCCCATCACCGCGGACTTGGCGCTCGGCCAGGCGAACAGGAACCGCGGCTCGTACGCCCGCCCGCACATGCCGTAGTGGCCGGCGCCGTAGGAGGCGCCCATCAGCACCGAGAGGTGCGGCACCGTGGAGTTCGAGACGGCGTTGATCATCATCGCGCCGTGCTTGATGATGCCACCCTGCTCGTAGTCCTTGCCCACCATGTAGCCGGTGGTGTTGTGCAGGAACAGCAGCGGGGTGTTCCGCTGGTTCGCCAACTGGATGAACTGGGCGGCCTTCTGGGACTCCGCGCTGAACAGCACGCCCTGCGCGTTCGCGAGGATCCCGACCGGGTAGCCGTGCAGGCGGGCCCAGCCGGTGGCCAGGCTCGGGCCGTACATCGGCTTGAACTCGTCGAAGTCGGAGCCGTCGACGATCCGGGCGATCACCTCGCGCGGGTCGAACGGCACCTTGAGGTCGCCCGGGACGATGCCGAGCAGCTCCTCCTCGGCGTACTTCGGCGGCTCGGCGGACGCGTCCGGCCCCGGGCCCGGCTTGCGGTGGTCCAGCCGCGCGACGATCCGGCGGGCGAGGCGCAGCGCGTCCGCCTCGTCGACGGCGAAGTGGTCGGCCAGGCCGGAGGTGCGGGCGTGCATCTCGGCGCCGCCGAGCGACTCGTCGTCGGCCTCCTCCCCGGTGGCCATCTTCACGAGCGGCGGGCCGCCGAGGAACACCTTGGCGCGTTCCTTGACCAGCACGGTGTGGTCGGACATGCCCGGCACGTAGGCGCCGCCGGCCGTCGAGTTGCCGAACACCACGGCCACGGTGGGGATCCCGGCGGCGGACAGCCGGGTGAGGTCGCGGAAGAGGGCGCCGCCGGGGATGAAGATCTCTTTCTGGCTGGGCAGGTCGGCGCCGCCGGACTCGACCAGGTTGACCAGCGGGAGGCGGTTGTCGAACGCGATCTCGTTGGCGCGCAGGGCCTTGCGCAGCGTCCACGGGTTGCTGGCGCCGCCGCGGACCGTCGGGTCGTTGGCGGTGATCACGCACTCGACGCCCTCGACGACGCCGATGCCGGTGACCAGCGCGGCGCCCACCGGGTAGTCGCTGCCCCAGGCCGCCAGCGGGGAGAGCTCCAGGAACGGCGAGTCCTCGTCGATCAGCAGCTCGATCCGCTCGCGCGGCAGCAACTTGCCGCGGGCGCGGTGGCGTTCGACGTACTTGGGGCCGCCGCCGGCCAGCGCCTTGGCGTGCTCGGCGTCGAGGGCGGCGAGCTTGTCGAGCATCGCGGCGCGGTGCTCGGCGTGCTCGGGCGCGGCCGGGTCGACGCGGGTGGGCAGGACGGTCACGACGCCTCCGTGCGGTCGAGGAGCGTTTCGGGGACATCGACATACCGGGCACGCAGCCACTCCCCCAGCGCCTTGGCCTGCGGGTCGAAGCGGTGCTGGGCGGCGACGCCCTCGCCGAGCAGGCCGGTGATGACGAAGTTGAGCGCCCGGAGGTTGGGCAGCACGTGCCGGGTGACGGGCAAGTCCTGCGCCTCGGGGAGGAGTTCGCGCAGCCGGTCGACCGTGAGGGTGTGCGCGAGCCAGCGCCAGCCCTCGTCGTCGCGGGCCCAGACGCCGAGGTTGGCGTCGCCGCCCTTGTCACCGCTGCGGGCTCCGGCCACCAGGCCGAGCGGGGCCCGGCGGCTGGGGCCGGCGGGGAGCGGCTCCGGGAGCTCCAACGGCTCGTCAGCGTAAGGCGCTTGAGGGCCGACCTGCACAGGGGGAATGCTCACGTGGCGACCGTCCGGGAGGACGGCGGTGTGCTCCACGGCCTTCGCGTCGACGTACGCGGCGGTGAACACCCCGTACGGCGCGCCCGGGCCGGGAGGCGCGGTCAGATGGAAGCCCGGGTAGCCGGCGAGGCCCAACTCGACGGCGGCCTTGCCGAGTTCGCGCCCGACCTTGGACGAGTCCGGGTCCCGGGCGGTCAGACGCAGCAGCGCGGAGGCGCCCTCCTCGGTGGGCGCGTCCGGGTGGTCGGTGCGGGCGAGGGTCCAGGTCAGCTCGGCCGGGCGGCGGCCGGGCGGGATGGCGGCCTCCAACTGCCGCTGCACCAGCTCCGACTTGGCCTCGATGTCGAGCCCGGTGAGGACGAACACGACCTCGTTGCGGTGGCCGCCGAGGCTGTTGAGGCCCACCTTGAGCGTGGCGGGCGGCGCCTCGCCGCGCACACCGTCGATGCGGACCCGGTCGGGGCCCTCCTGGGTGAGGCGGACGGTGTCGAGCCGGGCCGTGACGTCCGGCCCGAGGTAGCGCGAACCCGTGGTCTCGTACAGGAGTTGGGCCGTGACGGTGCCGGTGGTGACGGCGCCACCGGTGCCCGGGTGCTTGGTGATCACGCTGGAGCCGTCGGCGTGCAGCTCGGCGATCGGGAAGCCGGGCCTCGTCACGTCGTGCTCCCGGAAGAACGCGTAGTTCCCGCCGGTGGCCTGCGCTCCGCACTCCAGGACGTGGCCGGCGACGACGGCGCCGGCGAGGGCATCCAGGTCGGCCGGGGTCCAGCCGAAGTGGGCGATCGCCGGGCCCGCCACCAGGGCCGCGTCGGTGACCCGGCCGGTGACGACGACGTCCGCGCCCTCGGCCAGGCAGGCCGCGATCCCGAACCCGCCGAGGTAGGCATTGGCGGCCAACAGTCCATCGGGCAGCCCGAGTTCGGCGATGCGCGGGAGCAGGTCGTCGCCCTCGACGTGGGCCACGGCGGCTGCGATCCCGTACCGCAGGGCCAGCTTGCGCAGTTCGCCCGCGAGCCGGGCCGGGTTGAGCCCGCCCGCGTTGACGACGATCCGCACCCCGCGCTCGCGGGCGAGGCCCAGGCACTCCTCCATCTGCCGCAGGAACGTCCGCGCGTACCCCAGCGACGGGTCCTTCAGGCGGTCCCTGGCCAGGATGAGCATCGTCAGCTCCGCCAGGTAGTCCCCGGTCAGCACGTCCAGCGGCCCGCCGGTGAGCATCTCCCGGACCGCCGCGAACCGGTCGCCGTAGAACCCCGAAGCGTTCCCGATCCGCAAACCCGCACGCGCGCGCACCAATGCGCCTCCCCTGCCGGTGAGTTGACGGCCACCCGACGGCCACCGCCGGGCAGCAGCGTGGCACCGGCCGGAGAAAAAAGCAATCACGCCTGCTTGTTTTTAACCTTGCCCGATCGACCGGGCGCAGGCTCCCGGTGTGACTGGAAGTCGTAGTTGGTTCGCGGCGGGGATGGCGTGCGGCCATTTCCCGCCGACCACGTACTCGTTCGCTTTTCTCGCACGTCGCGTTCCTCCAGGCACCCGACAAGTGTCCGCTCTGAGGACGCACTTGGGGCCGGCGTGGCATCACGTCGGTCGTCACGGTGAGCGGACGGCGCTCGGGGCGCCTGTCGGTGGCCGGGATGATCGCCATGCGGCCCGGATCGCGTACCCGGCTGTGCCACCGTCTGGTCTCCCACCGGAGGGCAAGGGCACGCGGCGCAGCATGAACGAGAAGGACTTCATCGCCCTGATCGACGGTGTCCACCAGCTCGTCCGCGCGCCGGTCGTGTTGGTGTGGGACCGATTGAACACCCATGTCTCCCGCAGGATGCGGGAGTTGATCGACCAGCGCGAGTGGCTGGCGATGTTCCTGCTGCCCGCCGGCTCGCCCGACCTGAACCCGCGGAGTGGGTGTGGGCGCACGTCAGACGCAGTCTGGCCAACCTCGCTGTCGTGGCCCTCGACCGTCTGGAGAACCTCGTCCGCAACCGGCTCAAACGCCTCCAGTACCGGCCCGAACTTCTCGACGGCTTCATCGCCGGAACCGCCCTCACCCTCGATATCCCAACGTCACCCTGACGAGCCGACGCCGGTAACGTCCACTCACGGGCGGAGAACGAGTTTGCCCTTCGATCGGCGCCCGAGTAGGTTCTCGTGCGCATCGCGGGCCCGGGACAGGTCGTATTCCGCTCCGACCAGGGGCCGTAGGCGACTCCGTGCCGTGAGGTCGAGCAGCTCCGCCAGTGCCACGCTGCCGGCGCCATCCTTGGCGAGGAGCGGGACGAGCCAGAAGCCGGCGACGGTGATGCTGTCCACCGCGAGTCGGCTCGGAGGGATCGCGGAGGCCGGCTGCCGGGACGAGGCGCCGTAGGTGACCAGTCGGCCGAGGTATCCGAGCGTGTCCAGGGCGCTGTCGAGGACGGAGCCTCCGATAGCGTCCAGGATGATGTCGACTGGGCGTCCGTGATTGGCGTCAAGGATCCGTTCCCGGTAGCCCTCCGCGTCACCGTCGATCGCCGCGTCCGCGCCGGCTTCGAGAGCGAAGGCTCGTTTGTCGTCGGACGACGCCGTGGCGATGATTCGCCCTGCTCCGAACTCTCGGGCCAACTGGACGACGAGGCTGCCCGTCCCGCCCGCGGCGGCATGGACCACCACGCTCTCCCCGGGTCTGATGCGCGCGACCGACCGCAGCAGATGCCATGCCGTCAGCCCCTGCACGAGAACGGCTAGCGCTTTACCCTCGCTCACATTCTCCGGCAAGGCGATCAGGTCGCGGTCGGCGACGACCGCCTGTGCGGCGTAACCGCCCTGCCGCACATAGCCGAGGACTCGTCGTCCAGCAGCCGTCCGGCCCACCACCTCCATGCCCGGAACACGTGGCAACGGACCTTGAGGAGCGTATGGGCCGTCAGTGTGCTCGCCCGCGATCTGCTTGATGTCGCCGAAATTGACGCCTGCGGCGTCCACTTGGACCAGGGTCTCGCCCGGCCCTGCCACGGGGGTCGGCACATCGGCCTCCACGAGGACCTCGGGGCCGCCGAACCGCTCGTACCGCATGGCACGCATAACCAGTCTCTCCCACCACGGTCACAGATCTCATGAGTCCGACGTCCCCACACCGCCAACTGTCTCTCCCGCAGCGGGCCGCCTCTGACAGGGCGCCGTCATGCCAGGGTCAGGGTACAACTCCTGTCTCCGGCAACCTTCCGCACCTCGGGGGAACCTCACTTCCGAGAACGTACACCGACCGGTGAACTGGGAATCGGCACATCGTTCGCAGGCTCAACGCCTCCGAGAGGACCGTGGAGAACCACCTCAGCGGCGTCTACCCCAAACGTGGAGCGACCGGCAGAACCCAGGCCTTCCTCTGCACCCAACTCGTAGTTTTGCCGACTGAACGGACAGTACCGGGCAATGGGTTCAATCGGCCATGTGGCCGAGACAGGACCTTTCGAGAAGGACGCTCCTGTTAGACCATGGGCAGTACGAACAGTGCTATGGACGGGGAAACGGGGAGCATTGAAGGGCCATCATATAAGGAGAAAATGGGGAGACCTGATACAGAGTCTCAACCTTCGTCACCGGCGTTCCCTGTCGAATGCCCTGTCGGGATCCCCGTCTCCACCGCCTCCTCGCACGAGAGAAGCCCCTTTCCGGCCTCGGTGCCGCCCGGCGTGGGCGATCTCGTCAGCCGGCTCGAACGTTTCCTGCGGCACTGAGGTGCGCATCCGAGGCAACCACGCCACTCGCCCACGCCTTCAGGCGCGATCCGAGGAACCACGCGCTCGGCGCGCTGCCGGGTCGCTCCTTCATCGTGCCGACCGTCTCGGCCACGCACGTGACGGTGACCGAATGGTTCCGCCCGGCCGCGAAAGCAAGTCGCCGCCTGCCGAACAGGGTCCTCCTGTGGCTCCTCGTCATGTCCGTCCTCTTGCCGCCCCTCACCCGGCGTGCACCCCGTCGACTTCTAGGTCCGCTTCGCCACTCGCCCAACGGCCGACGCCTACGATCTCGACCTCGCCGACACAGCACGCCTTGCCGCCTGGACCTGGGGAATCGATCCTCTTCTGGAGACACGGCCCCCGGCTTCCCAGGCGTGCAGCCTCCTTGTCGTAGCCGCGGAGCAGTGGAGCCTGTGCGGCTTCTCGTTCCCCCGCCCTCGGACTGCTTCCTGTCCGTGCCCGGCCCGCAGCGCGGCGGCTCGCCATCGGGCGGGAGGACATCGAACGACACGGCTCCCTTCTCCCCACACCACGACCGACCTGCTGACTTCATGGAGATCCGCATGTCTTCCCCACGCGTACTCGCAACAGACACGACATCTCACTCGCGGCAACGTGCACAGGCGCAGGTGCACCGGGAGGAGACGGAGCCGCTCAACCCGGGCTGGCTCCGTACCTTCATGGAGGTCTACCGGACGGGATCCTTCGGGGGTGCGGCCCGGAAACTGCACATCTCGCAGCCTGCGGTCACGCATCAGATCCGGCTGCTGGAGGAGAGGGTCGGGACGCGTCTGTTCGTGCGTCAGGCCACCGGGTCCAAACCCACGCCGGCCGCCGATTCCCTTGCGCATGACGCCGAGGGCCCAGTCGATGCCCTCAACTTCGTGTTGCAGCGCTATTCCAGTAGCGGTGGCCCGCCCGGCAGGATCCGGATCGGTGCTCCCGGTGACCTGATCAGCGACCGGATCCTGCCCGTGCTCGCCGATCTACTCCTGGACAGCGTGCAGTTACGCACGACTCCCGCGCTGTCCGACGCGTTGCTCTCCCAGCTGACCGCGGGCGAGCTCGACATCGTTGTTGCCCGGACGCGCCCCCGCGTGACGGGGATCAGCGCGCTACCCCTCTACGACGAGGAGTGGAGCCTGGTCGCCCATCCCGACGTCGCGCGGACGATCCCCGAGAAGCATCTCGCCCGCAAGGCTCCGCAAATCCTCGGGGGCCGTCACCTGATCGCCTGCGCCGAGTCCTTGCCGCTCATCGACCACTACTGGTGGTCGGTCTTCCACACCGAAGTGCCCGCGGCACCCGATGTGGTGGTTCCCGATCAACGGGCCGTACTCGCCGCCGTCAAGGCATCGGTCGGCATCGCCGTGCTTCCCACCTATCTCTGTGCCGACGATGTCGCCCAAGGCGCGCTGGTCCCCCTGGTCAGACCAGAGGTACCGCCGATCACCACCACGTACCTCGCCACACGGGAGGGAGACGTCACACGTTCCCAGATGTCGGCCGCTCACAGCAGGCTCCTCGAGCACGGCCGTCGCTGGACCTGACCGCACAGGAACCACCTGCATCGCGCCCTGGACGCCGCGAGCCAAAATAGTTGAGGTCATTATCATCTGACCTCGCCGCTTCCTCCTCGACGGACTTCACGCGCACACGTCTGATCGCCCTGCCGTCGGAGGACTGTGCGGCTCTGCACGCCGGACTGCGCCGGATGCTGAACCGAGCGCGGAGGTCGGGCGGGAGGCGCGCCGCGCCTCCCGCCCGACCTCCGGCTGCCACGCCTTTCTGCCGGCGCGTCAGCCGAAGCCGCTTCCGGTCGGACGGCTCAGGGCCGACGGGCGACGATCAGGCCGTAGCCGATCTGCGGGAGTTCACCGAAGCGCTCGATGATGTCGGCCGCTCTGGACAGTTCCTCGTTGAAGGCACTGCCGTCCGCTCCCTGTGCCTGCCGGATGAGGTCCGCGGCCAACGTGTGACTGCGTCGGACGTTCTCGCCGATGTCCAGCATCTCGACGATCTCCAGGCCGGCCTTGGCCATGTGTCCGGTGTATTCGTCGGCGTCACCGATCGGAGGAATCTCGAACAGTCTCCGGTTGTCCGCTACTATGCCCGCCTCACGGGGGGTCAGCTCACCTTGCTGATAGGGATTTGCGGCCACCAGAGTGCCGCCAGGACGCAATACTCGCGCTGCTTCGGCTATGGCGGTGGCACGATCGGACATGTGCAGGAACGATTCGATCGCGTATACGTGATCGAAGTGAGCGTCGGCGAACGGGAGATCCATACCGTCGGCCTGCTGGAAGGACACCTGCCCAGCGCCTTCCCCGACTTCCGGCCGCGCTCCGGCCATGGCCGCCTGTTGAGCGCTGATGGTGACACCCGTGACGTGCACGCCCCATGTGCCTGCGATACGGACGGCGGGCTTGCCGCTTCCACAGCCGATATCCAGGACCCGGGCACCGGGTGAGAGTGTGAGCCGTTCGGCCACCATGTCGGTCAAAGTGTCGGTGGCCTCTTCGACCGAGGCTTCGTCGTCGCCGTCACGCCAGTACCCCAGGTGAATGTTTCCCCCCATCACCTCAGAGAGCAGGCCAGTTGACTGGTCGTACATTCTTCCCACGTCCGCCGCAGTGGGCGTATACTGCTCGGTCATTTCTGGGACACCTCTTCCCGTTGAACTCCCGGCGTTTCCTCCCCTGACCGAACGGGACGCTACAAAGTTGCGAGCGCCTTTGTCAATGGGGCAATTTACTTGTGCCGGGCCGGCTGAAGAGAAAGCCAGCGGATTCCTCATAACTCAACTTATCGGCCTCATGAGTCTAGCTATTGGACAGTGCGGGATCATGTCAGGTCTAATAACTTCCACGTGCTCCCGTCGAATCTGCCGCATGCGACAGCAGTTCGCTGAACAGCGCGGACAGGTACGCCGGACAGTGCAGTCAGGCGGTCGGCAGGCAGGCAGGCAGATGGCACCTCGCTCGCCCTGAGCCACTTCACGCCGAAAGTCCCGGCTCCGAGCCGGAGGTCAGAATCCAGACCCGAGGCATAGCGCTTGACATTCCTCCGATGTCGGCCGTTGGGAGTTCTATGCGTACCGGCCAGGCGTTCCCCTATGAGGGCGACCGCCTCAACGACGATCCGATTGCAATCGTGGGAATGGCCTGCAGGTTTCCCGGTGCCGCGAATCCCGCAGCTTATTGGGCGCTGCTCCATGATGGCGTGAGCGCGGTTTCAGAAAAACCGAGGGAGGGTCGAAGCGGTTTCGGCGCGGGCGGCTTCCTCGACCACGTCGATCAGTTCGATTCGGACTTCTTCGACATCTCTCCTCGCGAAGCGGCTGCCATGGATCCGCAGCAGCGGCTCGCCCTCGAGCTGAGCTGGGAGGCGTTCGAGGACGCAGGGATCGTGCCGGCCGGCCTGAAAGGCCGTGATGCGGGCGTCTTCGTGGGCGCCATGTGGGACGACTACGCCACCGTACTGCACCGGCTTGGTGCGGGATCAGCCACCCAGCACAGCATGACCGGCGTCCATCGCGGCATCATCGCCAACCGGGTGTCGTACGCCCTCGATCTGCGCGGGCCCAGCATGGTGATCGATACGGGGCAGTCCTCCTCCCTGGTGGCCGTGCACATGGCCGCCGAGAGCCTGCGGCGAGGTGAGGCGTCCCTCGCGCTGGCAGGCGGGGTGAACCTCGGTCTCGCTCCGGAGAGCACCGTGTACTCCGAGAAGTTCGGCGGGCTGTCTCCCGACGGCCGGTGCTTCACCTTCGATGCCCGCGCCAACGGCTACGTCCGCGGCGAGGGCGCCGGGATGGTCGTCCTCAAGCCTCTCTCCCGCGCGCTCGCCGACGGCGACCGCGTGTACTGCGTCATCGAGGGCACCGCGATGAACAACGACGGCGCGGGCGAAGGGCTCACCGTGCCCACGGCCCGTGCGCAGGAAGAGGTGCTGCGCTCGGCGTACCGGAAGGCGGGTGTCGACCCGGCCGGCGTGCACTACGTGGAACTTCACGGCACCGGTACGAAGAAGGGTGATCCGATCGAGGCCGCCGCACTCGGTTCGGTGTTCGGCTCGGGCCGGACGGCCGACACACCGCTGTTGGTAGGGTCCGTGAAGACGAACATCGGGCATCTGGAAGCTGCGGCCGGTATCGCCGGGCTCATCAAGACGGTCCTGTGCATCAGGCATCAGGAGATTCCGGCGAGTCTGAACTTCCGTACGCCCAACCCACGGATCCCCTTCGAGGCGTGGAACCTGCGCGTGCAGACCGCGCTGAGCCGACGGCCTCGTGGCGACGGGCCGTTCCTGGCGGGTGTCAGCTCGTTCGGCATGGGCGGCACGAACTGTCATGTGGTGCTCTCGGACCGTCATCTGGCAGCCGTGTCCCCCGCAGCCGTCGGCGGCCGGCGTGCCGAGGGTCCCTCGCTGCTGCCCTGGGTGGTCTCGGGGAGGTCCCGTGCCGCGCTCCGTTCGCAGGCGGAGCGGCTCCGCGAGCACGTCACCACGTATCCCGGGCTGGATCCGGAGAGCGTCGGGGGCTCGCTCGCCGCACACCGCATGGCGTTCGAGGAGCGCGCGGTGGTTCTGGGCAGCGACCGGGACGACTTCCTGAGCGGTCTGGACGCGCTGGTGCGCGGTGTGCCCGCCGCGAACGTGGTGCGGGGCTCCGCGCGGGGTGCGGGCGGGACGGCGTTCCTCTTCACGGGCCAGGGCAGCCAGCATACCGGGATGGGGCGTCGGCTCCACGCGACGGTTCCGGCGTTCTCCGAGGCGATGGACGAGGTGTGCGACCGGCTGGACACCCGGTTGCCCCACCGGCTCCAGAATGTCCTTTTCGCGGAACCCGGTACACCCGAGGCCGCGCTGCTCGACCGGACGGACTTCGCCCAGGTCTCGCTGTTCGCACTGGAGGTAGCGCTCGCTCGCCTGCTCCAGCGGTGCGGGCTGCGTCCGGACTTCCTGCTCGGGCACTCCGTGGGAGAGATCGCCGCGGCCCATGTCGCCGGAGTGTTCTCCCTGGAGGACGCCTGCACCCTCGTCACGGCCCGCGGACGGCTGATGCAGCAGGCCGTCGAGGGCGGCGCCATGGTGGCGCTGGAGGCCGACGAGACGGAGGTCCGCGCGGCCCTGTCCGGGCTGGACCAGGAGGTCTCGGTCGCCGCGGTCAACGGGCCACGGGCCACGGTGATCTCCGGTGACCCGAGAGCCGTCGCCGATGTCGCCGCGCAGTTCGAGGCGAGGGGTCGCAGGACCAAGCGGCTCAAGGTCAGCCACGCGTTCCACTCACCGCACATGGACGGTGTGCTGGACGAGTTCCGTGCCGTCGCCGCGCAGTTGGACTACGGCACCCCGGAGCTTCCGGTCGTCTCCAACGTCACAGGACGTCTCGCCACAGCGGACGAACTCCGGTCGCCGGACTACTGGACCCGTCACATCCGGGCGTCCGTGCGCTTCTTCGACGGTGTCCGTCTCCTGCGGTCGGAAGGCGTCACGAACTACCTGGAGGTGGGCCCCGGGGGCCTGACCTCGATGATCCGCGAGAGCCTCGCCGTCGAGGGGACACCGTCCGGCGCCGCGATCGTCCCGCTGCTGCGCCGGGGCCAGCCGGAGGACCGTACGGTGGCCACCGCACTGGCCGAGGCGTTCGCATGCGGCGCGCGGGTGGACTGGGAGCCGTTCACCGGCTGGGCCGACGCGCGGCCGGACCTGCCGACGTACGCCTTCCAGCGCCGTTCCTTCTGGCTCGGCGCGCCGGGCGAGCCTGCCGCAGGACAGCACGGCGACGCGGTGCTCGATCCGACGAGCGGTGTCGCGCCGGCCGCGGAGCCGGTCGTCGCCGCTGCCGAGGCGGACATGCCGCAGCTCGTGCGGATGAGCGTGGCGGCGGTACTCGGGCACATGTCGTCCGATCTCGTCGACGGCGGCAGGACGTTCAAGGAGCTGGGGTTCGACTCGCTCACCGCAGTCGAGTTCCGCGACCGCATCGCCGAGGCGACCGGACTGGCACAGCTGGCGCCCACCTTGATCTACAACCACCCCACGCCGGACGAGCTGGCTCGCTTCCTGCAGTCCCTGCTGGCGGGCGAGGAGCCGGCCACCGGCAGTCTGCCGGTGGCGGCCCCGCAATTCGAGCCGATCGCCATCGTGGGCATGGGATGCCGGTTCCCCGGGGAGGTCCGCTCGCCGGAGGACCTGTGGCGCCTGGTGTCCGAGGGCAGGGACGCCGTGTCCGCCTTTCCCGACGACCGCGGCTGGGACACCGGTGAGCTGCGCGACCCGGAGAACCCGGAGGTCCGGTACGCGCGGGAGGGGGGCTTCCTCTACGACGCGACCGCATTCGACGCGGGGTTCTTCGGGATCAGCCCGCGTGAGGCGCTGGCGATGGATCCGCAGCAGCGGCTGGTGCTGGAGACCTCCTGGGAGGCGCTGGAGCGGGCGGGGATCGACCCGCTGTCGCTACGAGGCAGCCAGGTCGGCGTGTTCGCGGGGGCGATGACGCAGGACTACGGGCCCCGGCTGGGTGAACCGGCCGAGGGCACCCAGGGCTTCGCGCTGACCGGCAACACGGCGAGCGTCGTCTCGGGGCGGGTGGCGTACACCCTCGGTCTGGAGGGCCCCGCGGTCACCGTGGACACCGCCTGCTCCTCCTCGCTCGCCGCCCTGCACATGGCGCGCCGGTCCCTGCAGCACGGTGAGTGCACGCTGGCACTGGCCGGCGGGGTGACTGTGATGGCGACGCCGGGCATGTTCGTGGAGTTCGCCCAGCAACGCGGCCTGGCGCCCGACGGCCGCTGCAAGCCGTTCGCCCGGTCGGCCGACGGTACGGGCTGGAGCGAAGGCGTGGGCATGCTGGTGCTGGAGCGTCTGTCGGACGCCCGGCGCCTCGGTCATCCGGTCCTCGCGCTCGTCCGTGGTTCGGCGGTCAACCAGGATGGCGCGAGCAACGGGCTGACGGCTCCGAACGGGCCGTCGCAGGAGCGGGTGATCCGGCAGGCGCTGGCCGACGCCCGGCTCACGCCGCAGGACGTCGATGCGGTGGAGGCGCACGGCACCGGCACGAAGCTGGGTGATCCGATCGAGGCGCAGGCCCTGGTGGCCGCCTACGGCCGAGGCCGTTCGGGCGACCGGCCGCTGTGGCTCGGCTCGGTGAAGTCGAACATCGGCCACACTCAGGCGGCCGCCGGAGTCGCCTCGGTGATCAAGATCGTAATGGCTCTGCGCAACGGGCGGCTGCCCGCCAGCCTGCACATCGACGAGCCGACGCCGCACGTGGACTGGTCCTCGGGCTCGGTGGCCCTGTTGACCGAGGCGGCACCGTGGCCGGAGGGCGAGCGGGTGCGCAGGGCGGCTGTCTCCTCGTTCGGCATCAGCGGAACGAACGTCCACGCCATCCTCGAACAGGCCCCCGCCGAAGCGCCGAGCGCGTCCGGCGGCCACGACCGGGTCCTGGAAACGGCCCCGGCACCGGCGGACGTGCTGCCGTGGACGCTGTCGGCGAAGACGCCCGAGGCCCTGCGCGACCAGGCTGCCGCCCTGCGGACCTGTCTCGACGGCCGTGAGGACCTCGCTCCTGCCGACATCGGGCTGTCGCTGGCCACCACTCGGTCCGCGTTCGAGCACCGTGCCGTGCTGATCGGCGGTGAGGGGTGCGAGCTGCTGTCCGCGGTGGACGCGCTGGTGCGGGACACCCCCTCGGAGAACGTGGTGCGCGGCACCGCGGTGAGCGGCGCCGAGACCGTGTTCGTTTTTCCCGGCCAGGGGGCGCAGTGGGCTGGGATGGCGGTGGAACTCATGGACTCCTCACCGGTGTTCCGCGAGCGGATCCACGCGTGCGACGCGGCGCTCGGATCCGTCGTGGACTGGTCGCTCCTGGACGTCCTGCGGTGCACCCCCGGCGCGCCGACGCTGGAGCGGGTCGATGTGGTGCAGCCGGCGCTGTTCGCGGTGATGGTCTCACTCGCCCGGCTCTGGGAGTCCCACGGCGTGCGCCCCAGCGCGGTGATCGGGCACAGCCAGGGCGAGATCGCCGCGGCCTGTGTGGCGGGTGGGCTCTCGCTGGAGGACGCCGCGAGGATCGTCGCCCTGCGCAGCCGGGCACTGACCGAGATCTCCGGTCTGGGCGGCATGGTGTCGGTGGCGCTGTCGGCCGAGCGGGTACGGCAGTTGCCGTGCTGGGACGAGCGCCTGGACATCGCGGTGGTCAACGGGCCGTCGTCGGTGGTCGTCTCCGGGGAACAGCGGGCGCTGGAGGAGGTGCTGGCCGCCTGCGCCACCGAGGGTGTGCGGGCCAAACAGATCCCGGTGAGTTACGCGGCGCACTCCGCGCAGGTCGAGACGATCCGTGAGCGGCTGCTGGAGGAGTTGCGCGGGATCGAGCCCCGGCGCGGCGACGTCCCCTTCTACTCGACGGTGAGCGGGGAGCTCCTGGACACCCGTGAGCTGGACGCCGAGTACTGGTACCGCAACCTGCGGGAACCCGTCCAGTTCGAGCGGGCGATGGGGACGGCCCTGAAGAAGGGGCACACGCTCCTGGTCGAGGTCAGCCCGCACCCCGTGCTGAGTGTCGGTGCCCAGGAAGCCGTCGAGACGTTCGGCGGGTCCGGTGCGGTGGTGGGGTCGTTGCGGCGCGAGGACGGCGGTCCCCGGCGCTTCTTGACCTCGCTCGCGCAGGCGTACGTCCTCGGGGCCTCGGTGGACTGGCGGACCGTCTTCGCCGGGTCCGGTGCGGCGCGGGTCGATCTGCCGACCTACGCCTTCCAGCACCAGCGGTACTGGCTGACGGCGTCCGCCCCGCAGGCAGTGACCGTGCCGGGCGACGACCCGGAACGACGGTTCTGGAACATGGTGGAACGCGGCGACGAGCAGGAGTTGGCCGCCGAGATCGGGGCCGGGGAACCGGACGCTCTGCGGGCGCTGCTGCCGGCGCTGACCGCGTGGCGCCGCCGGCAGCGCGAACATGCCGCCGCCGACTCCTGGTCCTACCGGATCGCCTGGCAGCCGTTGCCGAAGGTTCCGGCGGGCGTCCTGTCCGGCCGGTGGTTGGTGGTCGTCCCTGAAGGCGTCGAGCACGAGCGGCTGACGGCGGCCGTCGTGGAGACCCTGGACAGGAGCGGCGCGCAGGCGGTCTCGCTGGTGGTGCCGGCGGGGATCGGCCGCCAGGAGCTGGCGCAACGGCTGCGGTCCGTGGCCTCGGAAGGGCCGGAACCTGCCGGGGTGCTGGCGCTGCCGGGGCCGGACGCGGGGCCGGTGCTCCCTTCGGCGTCCGCGCACCTGGACGCCGTCCTGACGCTGGTCCAGGCCCTCGGGGACGCCGGGATGTCCGCCCGGTTGTGGTGCGTGACCCGGGGTGCGGTGACGGCCGGCGCCGGTGATTCGGTGACCAGGCCCGAGCAGACCCAGATCTGGGGGCTCGGCCGGGTCGCGGCGGTGGAGTTCCCTCAGCGGTGGGGCGGCCTGGTGGATCTGCCCGAGCAGGAGGACAGCAGGGTCGTCGGGCGGCTGCCCGCCGTGCTGGCCGGTCCGGACGGCGAGAACCAACTCGCACTGCGGCCCTCGGGGGTGTACGTCTGCAGGCTGCTGCGCGCGCCCCGGCGGGACACCTCCGGCGCGGGGCGATGGACGCCCCGCGGCACCGTCCTCGTCACCGGCGGCACCGGTGCGCTCGGCGCACATGCCGCGCGCTGGCTGGCGGACAACGGGGCGGAGCGCCTCGTGCTGGTGAGCCGCAGCGGCCGGGAGGCGGCGGGCGCCGTCGAGCTGGAGGCGGAGCTGACCGGCCTCGGGGTCCAGGTCGACATCGTGGCCGGCGACGTCGCCGACCGCGGGACGCTCGCCGGGCTGCTGGCGGCGCTGGACGCGGACGGCGCCGGCGTCCGGGCGGTCGTCCACGCGGCCGGGGCGATCGAGAGCGTCCCGCTCGGCTCGCTGACCCCGCGGCGCTTCGCGGACGTGGTGCGGGCCAAGGCCGACGCCGCGCAGCACCTGCACGACCTCACGCGCGACCGGGACCTGGACGCGTTCGTACTGTTCTCGTCCGTCTCGGCGCTGTGGGGCAGCGCGGGCCACGGCGCGTACGCGGCGGCGAACGCCTTCCTGGACGGCCTGGCGGCCCACCGCCGGGCACAGGGGCTGGTGGCCGCCTCGGTGGTCTGGGGCCCGTGGGACGGCGGCGGCATGACGTCGCGCGACGGCCTGGACAAGGCGCTGGCCCGGCAGGGGATCAGGCTCATGGCACCGCGGCAGGCGGTCGAGAACCTGCGGCACTGCGCACTCGACACGTCGTCACCGGTGATCACGGACGTGGTCTGGGAGACGTTCTTCGCGGCGTTCTCCGCGACGACGCCGAGCCGGCTGCTCACCGAACTGCCCGAGGTGCGCGACGCGCTGCGGGAGACGCGGCCGCAGGACGGCGCCCCGGCGGCGGGGACGCTGACGGAGCGACTCGCCGGGCTGAGTCCGGGCCGGCGCAGGGAGGCCGCCGCCGCGCTCGCCCGCACCCAGGTGGCGACCGTCCTCGGACACGCCGACGAGAGCCAGGTCGGCGACCGCTCGCCGTTCAAGGACCTGGGCGTCGACTCCGTGATCGCGGTGGAACTGCGCAACCGGCTCCAGGACCACACCGGCCTGGGCCTGCCGGTCACCGTGGTGTTCGACCACCCGTCGCTGGAGAAACTGGCCGATTTCCTGGTGGCCACCGCTTTTCCGCAGGACGCGGGCGAATCCGCGGACACCGCCGCGGCGGCCGGCGAAAGGGACCGGGAACGTGCGAGGGAGATCCAGGAGGCGGAAGAGCACATAGACGAACTGGACGTCGACGATCTGGTGCGGCTGATGCTCGGCGAGCAGTAGGCGAGCGGGAGACCGCACGCGAAACGACCGATTTTCCGAGGAAACCGATCTGTGAGGGGTCATGGCTACTTCGCCGGACAAGATCGTCGATGCCCTGCGCGCGTCCATGAAGGAGACGGAACGGCTCCGGCGGGAGAACGAGGACCTGGCCGCCGCGCGGCACGAGCCGATCGCCATCGTCGCCATGGGCTGTCACCTCCCGGGCGATGTGCGCAGCCCGGAGCAGTTCTGGCAGCTCATCGCGGCGGGCGGCGACGCCGTGTCCGAGTTCCCGGCGGACCGGGGCTGGGACCTCGACGCGCTGTTCGACCCGGCCCCGGACCGGCCCGGCACCATCTACACGCGCCACGGCGGTTTCCTCACCGACCTGGCCGGATTCGACGCGGAGTTCTTCGGGATCAGCCCCCGCGAGGCGGTGGCCATGGACCCGCAGCAGCGGCTGCTGCTGCAGACGTCGTGGGAAACGCTGGAGCGGGCCGGAATCGACCCGACGGCGCTGCACGGCAGCCGCACGGGCGTGTTCCTGGGAACGGCGTTCCAGGATTACGCGACGCGTGTCCGGCCGGCCGACCTCGGGGAGTACGAGGGGTACTTCCTGACCGCGGGGGCGGCGAGTGTGCTCTCCGGCCGCATCTCGTACACGCTCGGCCTGGAAGGCCCCGCGGTGACCGTCGACACCGCCTGTTCGGCGTCGCTGGTGGCGATCCACGCGGCGTGCCAGGCGCTGCGCCGGGACGAGTGCTCCCTCGCGCTGGCGGGCGGTGTCACCGTGATGACCACGCCCGCACAGCTGCAGGGCTTCAGCCGGCAGCGCGGGCTGTCCGCGGACGGGCGGTGCCGGTCCTTCGCGGCGGCGGCGGACGGCACGGGGCTGTCCGAGGGCGTCGGTGTCCTGCTGCTGGAGCGGCTGTCCGACGCCCGGCGGGCCGGCCACCGGGTCCTGGCCGTGGTGCGCGGCAGCGCGACGAACCAGGACGGTGCGAGCAACGGCCTCGCCGCGCCGAACGGCCCCTCCCAGCAGCGGGTGATCCGGCAGGCGCTGGCGGACGCGCGGCTGGCCCCGCAGGACGTCGACGCGGTCGAGGCGCACGGCACGGCCACCACCCTGGGCGACCCGATCGAGGCGCAGGCGCTCCTGGCCACGTACGGGCAGGACCGCGCCGAACCTCTGTGGCTGGGCTCGGTGAAGTCCAACGTCGGGCACACCCAGGCGGCTGCCGGGGTCGTCGGCGTCATCAAGATGGTGCTGGCGATGCAGCACGGCGTGCTGCCGCAGACCCTGCACGTCGACGAGCCGACGCCGCACGTGGACTGGTCGGCAGGGCACCTGGAACTGCTGACGCGGGCCGTCGACTGGCCGGACACCGGGCGGCCCCGGCGCGCCGGGGTGTCGTCCTTCGGGATCAGCGGCACCAACGCCCACGTGATCCTGGAGCAGGCGCCCGCCGCCGACTCCGCCGTTCCCCCGGCCGCCTCCGCTCCGCTCCGCGTGGTGCCGTGGGTGCTGTCCGCCCGGAGCCAGGACGCCTTGCGGGGCCAGGCGCGCGCGCTGCTGGCCTGGCTGGAGGAGCGCGGCCCGCTCGACCCTGCGGACGTCGGGCACGCGCTCGCCACCACGCGGGCGGCCCTGCCCCACCGGGCCGCCGTCGTCGCGGGCAGCGGCGACGAGCTGGTCCAGGGGCTGGCGGCGCTCGCCGAGGACCATCCCGATCCGAGGGTCACCCCGGGCACGGTGACACCCGGGAAGCTCGGGTTCCTCTTCACCGGCCAGGGCAGTCAGCGGGCCGGGATGGGGCGTGAACTCCACGCGGTCTCACCGGTGTTCGCAGAGGCGTTCGACGCGGTGTGCGCGGCGCTGGACCCGCATCTGGAGCGGCCGCTGCGCGAGGTGGTGTTCGGGGCGCCGGACGCGGGCGCGCTGCTCGACCGGACCGAGTACACCCAGCCGGCGCTGTTCGCGCTGGAGGTCGCGCTCTTCCGGCTGCTCGCCCACTGGGGTGTCCACCCGGACCGGGTGGCGGGCCACTCCATCGGTGAGGTGGCCGCCGCCCACGTGGCCGGGGTGTTCTCGCTGGAGGACGCGGCAGCGCTGGTGGCGGCGCGGGGCCGGCTGATGCAGGCCCTGCCGGAGGGCGGCGCCATGGTCGCCGTCCAGGCGACCGAGGAGGAGGTGCTGCCGCTGGTGGCCCGGCACGCGGACCTGATCGGCCTGGCCGCGGTGAACGGCCCGTCCTCCGTGGTGGTCTCCGGGGAGGCCGGGGCCGTGCGTCGGGTCGCCGCGCACTTCGCCGCCGAGGGGCGCAAGACGAAGGAGCTGACGGTCAGCCACGCCTTCCACTCGCCGCTCATGGACGCCATGCTGCCGGAGTTCCGCAGGGTCGTCGGCGGGCTGTCCTTCCACTCCCCCGTTCTGCCGGTCGTGTCGGCGCTGACCGGCGAGGAGATCACGGGCGAGGAGATCCGCGATCCGGAGTACTGGGTCCGGCACGCCCGGGGGACCGTGCGGTTCGCGGACGCGCTGCGGGTCATGGAGGCCGGGGGTGTCCGCACCTTCCTGGAACTGGGCCCCGAGGGCGTGCTGTCGGCCATGGGCCGGGACACGCTCACCGCGCCGGACTCCGACCTGGCGCCGGCGCTGCGCTCGGACCGAGGCGAGGAACTCGCCCTCACCACCGCGCTGGCCCGGCTGCACACCCGTGGTGTCCCGGTCGACTGGACGGCGTTCTACGTCACGAGCGGCGCACGGCCGTGCGACCTGCCCACCTACGCCTTCCAGCTGCGCCGCTACTGGATGGACGCGCCGGCGCCGTCGGCCGCCATCGGTTCCGCGGGGCTCGCCGCGGACGGTCATCCGCTGCTCGGCGCGGTGGTGTCCCTCGCCGACGACGAACTGGTCCTCACCGGACGGCTTTCGACGGCCGGCCACGGCTGGATCGCCGATCACCAGGTGTTCGGCCGGGCGCTGCTTCCCGGCACCGCCTTCCTCGAACTGGCCCTGCACGCCGGGGAACGGGCCGGCTGCGAGCAGGTGGAGGAACTGACGTTCCACACGCCTCTCGTGCTGCCCGGACAGGGCGCGGTCGACCTGCGGGTGCGGGTGGGCGCCGTGGACGAGTCCGGACGGCGGTCGCTGGACGTGCGTTCCCGGCCGGACGGCGCGGCGGACGACGAGCCGTGGACCCCGCACGCCACCGGCGTCCTCGCACGGACGGGCGCCCCCACACCCGAGGACCTGGCCGTGTGGCCCCCGCACGGCGGGGAGGCGGTGGACGTCACCGGGCTCTACCCCTCGATGGCGGAGACCGGCCTGGAGTACGGGCCGGTGTTCCAGGGGCTGCGGGCGGCCTGGCGGCGCGGAGACGAGCTGTTCGTGGAGGCCGGTCTGCCGGACGGTGCCGGGGCCGAAGAGTTCGGCGCGCATCCCGCGCTGCTCGACTCGGCCCTGCACGGGGTCGCGCTGGGTGTCGTGCTCCCCGGCTGGGACCGGGCCCTGCTGCCGTTCGTCTGGCGCGGTGTCACCCGGCACGCCGTCGGCGCCGCGAGCCTGCGCGTGCGGCTGGCGCCGGCGGGTGAGGACGCGGTCTCCGTGGTGGCCTGGGACGAGACGGGTGCGCTCGTGCTGTCGGCCGACGCGCTGGTGCTGCGCCCGGCGTCCCGCGACCGGATCGACGGGGCCGGGAGCGCCGTGCACGACCGGCTGTTCCGGACGGACTGGGAGACACGCGCGGCGCCGACGGCCCGTGGCGCGGCGCCGGACTGGGCGGTCGCGGGCGCGGGCGCGGGGGATCTGGCCGCGCGGCTGGGCGGTGCGCCCGCCGGGGTGCACCGGGATCTGGCCGCGCTGTTGCGGGCGGGCGAGGCAGGCGGGCGGGTCCCCGACGCGGTGCTGGTGCCCTGCCGCGCCGACGGCCTGCCCGCGTCCGACGACGCGGACGCGGTGCGGTCGGCCGCTCACCGGGCACTCGGGCTCGTGCACGCGTGGCTGGCCGACGAGCGGCACGCCGGCAGCCGGCTGGTCCTCATGACGGAGCGTGCTGTCGCCGTGGAGGCACAGGACGTGCCGGATCCGGCGCAGAGCGCCGTCTGGGGTCTGGTGCGCACGGCCCAGTCGGAGTACCCCGGCCGGTTCGTCCTGGCCGACGTGGACGGGCGGGATGCCTCGTACGGCGCGCTGGCCGAGGCCGTCGCCTCCGGAGAGCCGCAGCTCGCCCTGCGTGACGGCGAGTTGAAGGTCCCCCGCCTGGTCCGGCTGCGCCCGCAGGACACGCTGTCCGTGCCGGCGGCGCCCGCCTGGCGGCTGGACTCCGGCGGCGGGACCCTGGACGGTCTCGCTCTGGTCCCTCACCCGGAGGCCGAACAGCCGCTGGGCCCCGGTCAGGTGCGGGTGGCGGTGCGCGCGGCCGGGCTGAACTTCCGTGACGTGCTGAATGCCCTGGGCATGTACCCGGGAGAGGCCGGGCCGCTCGGGGTGGAGGGCGCCGGGGTGGTCACGGAGGTGGGGTCCGCCGTCACGTCGGTGGCACCCGGCGACCGGGTCCTCGGCATGGTCTTCGGCGGGATCGGCCCGGTCGCCGTGACCGACGAGCGCATGGTCGCCAGGATCCCGGACGGCTGGTCGTTCCCGCAGGCGGCGTCCGTGCCGGCCGTCTTCCTGACCGCGTACTACGCGCTGTCCGCCCTCGCGAAACTGCGCCCCGGGCAGTCGGTGCTGGTGCACGCCGCGGCCGGCGGCGTCGGCACGGCCGCCGTCCAGCTGGCCCGGCACCTGGGCGCCGAGGTGTACGCGACCGCCAGTCCGGCGAAGTGGGACGCGCTGCGGGCGATGGGCCTGGACGAGGGGCACATCGCTTCGTCCAGGACGCTGGAGTTCGAGGAGAAGTTCCGGCGCACCAGCGGGGGCCGTGGCGTGGACGTCGTCCTGGACTCCCTGGCGGGGGAGTTCGTCGACGCGTCCTTGCGGCTGCTGGCCGCGGGGGGCCGGTTCCTGGAGATGGGCAAGACCGACGTACGGGACCCCGAGGTGGTCGCGGCCGCGTACGACGGGGTGCGCTATCAGGCGTTCGACCTGGTCGACGCGGGGCCGGACGGCATCCGGGCGATGCTGACGGACCTGATGGGGCTGTTCGGGCGCGGTGTGCTGCGCCTGCCGCCCGTGACCGTGTGGGACGTCCGCCGTGCGGCCGAGGCGTTCCGGTACCTCAGCCAGGCACGGCACGTCGGCAAGGTGGTCGTGACGGTGCCGTCGGGATTCGATCCGCAGGGGACGGTGCTGATCACCGGGGGGACCGGCGCGCTCGGCTCGGCGGTGGCCCGCCGACTGGTGGAGCGGCACGGCGTGCGGCACCTGCTGCTGGCCGGCCGCCGGGGTGCCGGGGCACCGGGCGCGGACAGCCTGGTGGCGGACCTCACCGCACGGGGAGCCGAGGTGACGGTGGCGGCGTGCGACCTCACCGACCGCGCCGCGCTGGAGCACCTGCTCGGCTCGGTCCCGGCGGCCCACCCGCTGACCGGTGTCGTGCACACGGCCGGGGTGCTGGACGACGGCGTCCTCGGGTCCTTGACGCCCGAGCGGCTGGACACCGTCCTGCGTCCCAAGGCGGACGCGGCGCTGCATCTCGACGAGCTCACCCGGGACGCGGATCTGGCCACGTTCGTCCTGTTCTCCTCGACGGCCGGGGTGCTCGGCGGGGCGGGGCAGGCGAACTACGCGGCGGCGAACGTCGTCCTGGACTCGCTGGCGAGCCGGCGCCGGGCCGCGGGTCTGCCCGCCGTCTCCCTGGCGTGGGGGCCGTGGGAGGACTCCGGCAGCATGCTCGGCGGGCTCGGCGAGGTGGACCGGGCCCGGCTCGGCCGCACCGGTCTGGTGCCCCTGTCGGACGACGAGGGCCTGGAGCTCTTCGACGCGGCCGTCGCGGCGGGCGAGGCCGCCGTCGTCCCGGCCCGGGTGGACGTCTCGGTGCTGCGCCGGGCGGCGGGCGACGAGGTCCCGTACATGCTGCGGGACCTCGCCAGGACACCGAAGCGGCGGGTGGGCCGTGCCGCGGCACGGCCCACCGCGGCCGGCGGGCTGCAGAACCGGCTGGCCACCGTGTCCGAGGCCGAGGGCGACCAGCTGCTCCTCGACCTCGTGCGCACCCACGCGGCGACGGTGCTCGGGCACACCGACCCCACCCGGGTCACCCCCGACGCGACGTTCAAGGAGGCGGGCTTCGACTCGCTGACCGCCGTCGAACTGCGCAACCGCCTCAGCGGTGCCACCGGGAAGCAGCTGTCGTCGACCCTGATCTTCGACCATCCGACGCCGGTCCTGCTGGCCCGGCATCTGCTGGCCGGACTACGGGGCACCGAGGCGGCCGTCGCCGCCGTGCCGGGCGCCGCGCCCGGGGACGATGAGCCGATCGCGATCGTGTCGATGAGCTGCCGCTACCCCGGTGGCATCGCGAGCCCGGAGGACCTGTGGCGGCTCGTCGCCGACGAGGCCGACGTGGTCACCCCGTTCCCCGCCGACCGTGGCTGGGACGTGGACGCGCTGTACGACCCGGACGGCGTGCGGCCGGGGACGACGTACGTGCGCGTGGGCGGGTTCCTCGACGACGCCGCACGGTTCGACGCCGAGCTGTTCGGGATCAGCCCGCGTGAGGCCCTCGCCATGGACCCTCAGCAGCGACTGCTGCTGGAGACCTCCTGGGAGGCGCTGGAGCGGGCCGGCGTCGCCCCGACGTCCCTCAAGGGAAGCCCGGTGGGGGTGTTCGTCGGAGCCGCGTCCCAGGGGTACCCCTCCGATCCGCGCCAGGCCCCCGAGGAACTGGGCGGCTATCTCCTGACCGGGAGCACGGCGAGTGTCATGTCCGGCCGGATCGCCTACGCCCTCGGCGTCGAGGGTCCCGCGCTGACCATCGACACCGCCTGCTCCTCGTCCCTCGTGGCGCTGCACATGGCGGTGCAGTCCCTGCGGCGCGGCGAGTGCTCGCTCGCCATGGCCGGCGGGGCCGCCGTCATGGCGACCCCCGACATCTTCCTGGAGTTCAGCCGCCAGCGGGGGCTCTCCCCGGACGGCCGCTGCAAGGCGTTCGCGGCGTCCGCCGACGGCACCGGCTGGGGCGAGGGCGTCGGCATGCTCCTGCTGGAGCGGCTGTCGGACGCGCGGCGAAGCGGCCACCCCGTCCTGGCGGTCGTCCGCGGCTCCGCGGTCAACTCCGACGGCGCCAGCAACGGCCTGACCGCGCCGAACGGCCCCTCCCAGCAGCGGGTGATCCGGCGCGCCCTCGCCGACGCCCGCCTGTCGGCCGGTGACGTCGACGTGGTGGAGGCGCACGGCACCGGCACGAAGCTGGGCGACCCGATCGAGGCACAGGCGCTGGCGGCGACGTACGGGCGCGAGCGGGAGCCGGACCGCCCGCTGCGCCTGGGCTCGGTGAAGTCCAACATCGGGCACACGCAGGCCGCCGCGGGGATCGCCGGTGTCATCAAGATGGTGGCGGCGATGAAGCACGGGGTGCTGCCCCGGACGCTGCACGTCGACCGGCCCACCCCCGAGATCGACTGGTCGCAGAGCGGGCTGTCGCTGATGGCCGAGGCCGAGCCGTGGCCCGAGACCGGCCGGCCGCGCCGGGCCGCGGTCTCCTCCTTCGGCATCAGCGGGACCAACGCCCACGTGATCATCGAACAGCCCCCGTCCGCGGCCGGCGAGCCCCGCGCCGACGGCCCCGCGCCGGATGCGCCGGCGGCTGTGCCCTGGCCCCTGTCCGGGAGGACCGCCGAGGCGCTGCGCGCGCAGGCCCGTCGGCTGCTCTCCCACCTCGCCGGCGATCCCGGGTTCGACGTGGCGGGCGTCGGCCGTTCCCTGGCCACGACCCGTGCCCTGCTCGGTCACCGCGCCGTCGTGGTCGGGGACGGGCGGCAGTCCCTGCTGGAGGGGCTGGCCGCGCTGGCCGAGGGCCGTGACCGGGACTCGGTCGTCGTGGGCGAGGCACAGACACGCGGGAAGACGGTGTTCGTCTTCTCCGGCCAGGGGTCGCAGTGGCCGGGCATGGCTTCGGAACTCCTCGACGGCAGCGAGGTGTTCGCCGCCCGGATCCAGGAGTGCGAGGCCGCCCTCGCCCCCTTCGTGGACTGGTCGCTGACGGGTCTGCTGCGCGGCGCGGGCGACGCGCCGTCCCTGGACCGGGTGGACGTCGTGCAGCCCGCGCTGTTCTCGGTCATGGTGTCCCTGGCCGCCCTGTGGCAGTCCCTGGGGGTCCGGCCGCACGCGGTGATGGGGCACAGCCAGGGGGAGATCGCCGCCGCCTGCGTGGCCGGGGCGCTGACGCTCCAGGACGCGGCCCGCGCGGTGGCCCTGCGCAGCAAGGCCCTGGCCGCGATGTCCGGCCGGGGCGGCATGGTGTCCGTCGCTCTGGGCGAGGACGACGTGTCCGCCCTGCTGGCCCGGTGGGAGGACCGGCTGTCCGTCGCCTCGGTCAACGGCGCGTCGTCCACGGTCGTCGCCGGTGATCCGCGGGCCCTGGAGGAGCTGGTGGCGCGCTGCAAGGCCGACGGGATCCGGGCGAGGACGCTGCCGGTGGACTACGCCTCGCACTCGCCGCAGGTCGAGCAGGTCCGGGAGCAGCTGCTGCGGGACCTGGCGCCCCTCTCCCCGATGCCTTCGGACGTCCCCTTCTACTCCACGGTCACCGGCACGGAGCTGGACACCACGCAGCTCGACGCCGCGTACTGGTACCGCAACCTCCGGGAGACGGTCCGGCTGGAACAGGTGACGCGCCTCCTCCTCGACGACGGGTTCGACGTCTTCGTCGAGGCCAGTCCGCACCCCGTCCTGTCGGTGGCGATCCAGGAGACCATGGACGCCGCGAACGCCCCGCACGCGGTGGCGGTGGGTTCGCTGCGCCGCGACGACGGCGGACTGCGGCGCTTCCTCACCTCGGCCGCGCAGCTGCACGTCGGCGGCACACCGGTGGACTGGCCGGGTACCTTCCCGGGGCGCGTCGGGCTGACCGAGCTGCCGACCTACCCGTTCGGGGGCGAGCGGTACTGGCTGCGGCGCTCCGGCGGGCCGGCCGACGTCACCTCGGCGGGTCTGGGGCGCAGCTCGCACCCGGTGCTCAGCGCCGTGGTCACCCTGCCCAGCCCGGCCGGCACGGTCCTGACCGGTCGGCTCTCGGCGCAGGCACAGCCCTGGCTCGCGGACCACACGGTGCTGGACACGGTCCTCTTCCCGGGCACCGGGCTCGCCGAGCTGGTCCTGCGCGCAGCGCAGGTCACCGGCTGCGGCACTGTCGAGGAGCTCACGCTCCTGGAGCCGCTGATCGTCGAGCGGGACGGCGGCGTCCAGCTGCGGGTGATGGTCGAGGAACCGGACGAGACCGGGCGCCGGTCGGTGGAGGTGCACTCGCGGCCGGAGAAGGCCGATGAGTCCGGTGAAACAGGTGAGTCCGGTGAGAACACTCCGTGGCTGCGGCACGCCGTCGGTGTGCTCGGCGTCCACGGCGGCACGCCGGCGGCGCCGGTGGCCGAGTGGCCGCCGGCGGGCGCCGAGCCGGTGGAGCTGGACGGCGGGTACGCGGTGCTCGCGGCGGCCGGACTCGGCTACGGACCGGCGTTCCAGGGGCTGCGCGCGGTCCGGCGGCACGGGCGGGACCTCTTCGCCGAGGTGAGCCTTCCCGACCAGGACCAGGCCCGGAACTACGGGGTGCACCCGGCGCTGTTCGACGCCGCGCTGCACGCGGTCGTCCTGGGCGGCCTGGTGGCCCACTCCGGTGACCCGCTGCTGCCGTACGCCTGGAAGGGCGTCACCCTGCACTCCGCGGGGGCGGCGGCGCTGCGGGTGCGGCTGTCGGCGACGGGCCCGGACACCGTGTCGCTGACGGCGACCGACCTGTCCGGCGCGCCGGTGCTCTCGGTCGATTCGCTGATGGTGCGGCCCGTGTCGCCGAGACGCCTGGAGAACGCGCGCGGCGGGCGCCGCCGTTCGCTGTTCCGGATCACCGGCGAACGGCTCGCCCTCCCGGCGGCCCCGGCCTTTGCGTCGGGCGCCTGGGCCGTGCTGGAACCGGGTGGTGTGGAGCTGGCGGCCGTCGTGGAGCCGTCCGGCACGCGGTGGGACGGCTACGACGACCTGGACGCGCTGGCCGGCGCCGTCGCCTCCGGGGCCGTGCTGCCCGAGGTGGTCCTGGTGCCGTGCTGGGACGGCACCCGGCGAGACACCGGCCGGGCCGAGGACGTGCGGGAGGCCGTGCACCGCGCGCTCGCGCTGGCGCAGGGCTGGCTTGCCGACGAGCGGTTCGCCGCGTCGCGGCTGGTCTTCGTCACCCGGCACGCCGTGTCGGTGGGCGAGGACGCGCCGCACGATCTTGCGCACGCCCCGCTGTGGGGCCTGCTGCGGTCGGCGCAGTCGGAGCACCCCGGCCGGTTCGGCTTGCTGGACGTCGACGGCGACGACGCGTCGCTGCGGGTGCTGCCGGCGGCGCTGTCGTCGGGCGAGGCGCAGGTTGTGGTGCGGCGGGGCGTGGTGCACGCGCCGCGTCTCACCCGCGTCCCGGCGGACGCCGCGGGGACGGGCGACGGGCCGCGCTTCACACCCGGCGGCACGGTGCTGATCACCGGCGGGACGAGCGGGCTCGGCGCGCTGGTCGCCCGCCATCTGGTGGCCCGGCACGGTGTGAGCGACCTGCTGTTCACCAGCCGCAGCGGTCGCGGGGCGGCGGGTGCGGCCGAGCTGGAGGAGGAACTCACCGCTCAGGGTGCCCGGGTGACGGTGGCGGCCTGTGACGTGGCCGACCGGGACGCGCTGGCGGCGACGCTGGCACGGATCCCCGCAGACCGTCCGCTGACGGCGGTGGTCCATGCCGCCGGTGTCCTGGACGACGGCGTCCTCACCTCGCTGACGCCCGAGCGGGTCGAGGCGGTGCTGCGGCCGAAGGTGGACGGCGCGCTGAACCTGCACGAACTGACCCGGGACGCGGACCTGTCGGCCTTCGTGCTCTTCTCCTCGGCCGCCGGCGTGCTGGGCACCGCGGGACAGAGCGGATACGCGGCGGCGAACACGTTCCTGGACGCGCTCGCGCACAGTCGGCGGGCCGAAGGGCTGGCGGGGACGTCCCTGGCGTGGGGCATGTGGGAGCAGCGCAGCGGGCTCACCGGCGGCCTGTCGGACCAGGATCTGCGGCGGATGGCGCGTTCCGGGGTCGGGCAGCTCCCCACTGATGAAGGTCTGGCGCTGTTCGACGCGGCGCTCGACGCCCCGGACCCGCTGCTGGTGCCGATGAGGCTCGACCCGGCGGCGATGCTCGCCGAGGGCGAACCGGAGCTGGTGCCCGCGGTGCTGCGCGCGCTGGTCCCGGTCCGGCGGCGCCCCGGCGGTGCGGGCGCGGACGACGGCCTGCCGTTCGCCGACCGGGTGGCCGCGCTCCCCGCCGAGGAGCTGGACCGGGCGTTCCTGCACCTGGTGCGGCAGCAGGCGGCCACGGTCCTGGGGCTCGCCTCCCCGGACGCCGTGCAGGGCGGCCGGGGCTTCCTCCAGATGGGGTTCGACTCCCTGACGGCGGTCGAACTGCGCGGCCGGCTCGGTGCGGCCACCGGGCTGCGGCTGCCGACGACGCTGATCTTCGACCACCCCACGCCCGAACAGACCGCCCGCCACCTGCGGGAGCGGCTCTTCCCGGACGAGCGGGAACTCACCGGCCCCGAGGCCGAGGAGCAGATGGTGCGCGAGGCCTTGGCCGCGATCCCGGTGGCCCGGTTGCGCCGGGCCGGTCTGCTCAGGGCCCTGCTCGGGCTCGCCGCGCAGGACAACGGGACAAAGCCGCCGGCGGGCGGCGCGGCGCGAGAGTTCGACGACATGGACGTCGACGACCTCGTGCGGGCGGCCTTCGACGGGGAGAGGTCCTGATCGTGGCCGCGTTGAGCGAATGGGACGGACAGGACGGACAGGACGGATGGAGGGATCATGACCGCATCGCCTGAAGCGGTGGTCGAGGCCCTGCGGGCTTCGCTGAAGGAGAACGAGCGGCTCAGGAACGCCGTGCGGGCGGCGGTCGAGCCGGTGGCGATCGTCGGGATGAGCTGCCGGTACCCGTCCGGTGTCGATTCTCCCGAGAAACTGTGGGACCTGGTCCTGGAGGGCCGGGACGCGGTGTCGGGGTTTCCCGGCGACCGCGGCTGGGATCTGGCGTCACTGTTCGCCGCCGACCCCGACCAGCCGGGAACCTCGTACACGCGGGAAGGCGGGTTCCTGTACGACGCCGCGGAGTTCGACGCGGGGTTCTTCGGTATCTCGCCGCGTGAGGCCCTCGCCATGGACCCGCAGCAGCGGCTGCTGCTGGAGACGTCCTGGGAGGCCGCCGAGCGGGCCGGCATCGACCCGCTGTCGTTGCGCGGCAGCAGGACCGGGGTCTTCGCCGGTGTGATGTACCACGACTACGGCTCCCGGCCGGGCCTGGCGTCCGAGGAGGCGGAGGGCTACCTCGGCACGGGCAGCGCGGGCAGCGTCGCCTCCGGCCGGATCTCCTTCACGCTGGGCCTTGAGGGGCCCGCCGTGACGGTGGACACGGCGTGCTCGTCGTCGCTGGTGGCCCTGCACCTGGCGGTCCAGGCGCTGCGCCGGGGCGAGTGCTCGCTGGCCCTGGCCGGCGGTGTGACAGTGATGTCGACCCCGTCGACGTTCGTGGAGTTCAGCCGTCAGCGCGGGCTCGCCCCGGACGGGCGCTGCAAGTCCTTCGCCGACTCCGCGGACGGGGCCGGGTGGAGCGAGGGCGCCGGGGTGCTGCTCCTGGAGCGGCTGTCGGACGCCCACCGCAACGGACGCCGTGTCCTTGCCGTGGTGCGCGGCAGCGCGGTGAACCAGGACGGCGCGAGCAGCGGGTTGACGGCGCCGAACGGGCCGTCGCAGCAGCGGGTGATCCTGCAGGCCCTCGACGACGCGGCGCTGTCGGCCGCGGACATCGACATGATCGAGGGGCACGGCACGGGCACGCCGCTCGGCGACCCGATCGAGGCGCAGGCGATCCTCGCGGTCGCCGGCCATGACCGTGAACGCCCGCTGTGGCTCGGCTCCGTGAAGTCGAACATCGGCCACACCCAGGCCGCGGCGGGCATCGCCGGGGTCATCAAGACGGTGCTGGCGTTACAGCACGGTGTGCTGCCCGGGACCCTGCACGTCGACAAGCCCTCGACCCGGGTGGACTGGTCGGCCGGGGCGGTGGAGCTGCTGACCGAGACCCGGGACTGGCCCGACCCCGGGCGCCCGCGCCGCGCGGGGGTGTCGTCCTTCGGCATCAGCGGCACCAACGCGCATGTGATCGTGGAGGAGGCCCCGGACAGCGGCGGGGGCGGCGACGAGCGCCCGCCCGAGGCCGAGGGCGTCCCGCTGCCGTGGCTCGTGTCGGCCCGCGGCGAGGAAGCGCTGCGGGCCCAGGCCGGGCGGCTGGGCCGGTACGTGGAGGACGGCCCTGCCCTGCGCCTCGCCGACGTGGCGTACTCGCTGGCCACGACGCGGTCGGCCTTCGACCACCGCTCGGTCGTCGTCGCGGCGGACCGTGCCGAGCTGGTGCACGGCCTCGGCCGCCTCGCCGAGGGCGAGGTGCCCGCCTCGGGCGCACGCGGCACGGTGTCCGACGGCAAGCTGGCGTTCCTGTTCACCGGTCAGGGCGCGCAGCGGGTGGGCATGGGACGGGACCTGTACGCGCGGTATGCGGTGTTCGCCGACGCCTTCGACGCGGTCTGCGCCGAACTGGACCGGCATCTCGGCCGGCCGCTGCGCGACGTGGTCTTCGGCGGCCCCGGCACCGAGGGACTGCTCGACGAGACGGTCTGGACCCAGCCTGCGCTGTTCGCGGTCGAGATCGCCTGGTACCGGCTGGTGGAGTCGTGGGGTGTGCGCCCTGATCTCGTGTCCGGCCACTCCGTCGGCGAGCTGGCCGCGGCGCACGTCGCGGGGGTGCTGTCGCTCGCGGACGCGGCCACCCTGGCCGCGGCCAGGGGCCGGCTGATGCAGGCGCTGCCGCGAGGAGGCGCGATGACGGCGGTGCAGGCGTCCGAGGAGGAGGTGGCGCCGCTGCTGGCACAGCGGCCCGGGCGTGCCGGGCTCGCGGCGGTGAACGGCCCCGCCTCGGTGGTGGTTGCCGGTGACGAGGACGCCGTCGCGGAGGTGGCGGCGCACTTCGCCGGCCGGGGACGGAAGACGCGGCCGCTGCGGGTGAGCCACGCGTTCCACTCGCACCGGATGGACGCGATGACCGAGGACTTCGCCGCCGTGGTGCGGACCGTGTCCCTGCACGCTCCGCGGATCCCGGTGGTGTCCGCGCTGACCGGCACCGTGGTGGCGGCCGGGGACCTGTGCACCCCCGAGTACTGGGCGCGGCACGCGCGGGACACCGTCCGGTTCCTCGACGCGGTCCGCGCCCTTCAGGCCGAGGGCGTCACCACGTTCCTGGAACTCGGTCCGGACGCCGTGCTCGCCGCACTGGGCCAGGAGTGCGCCGACGGCGGCGACCTCGTCTTCACGGCGGTCTCGCACCGGGACGAGCCCGAGCTGCGGACCCTGCAGGCCGCGCTGGGACGGCTGCACGTACGGGGCGTCGGGGTGGACTGGGCGGGCGTGCTCGCCGGCACCGACGCCCGGACGGTGCCGCTGCCCACCTACGCCTTCCAGCGCCGGCGCCACTGGCTGGAGGCCGCGGGCGGTGACGGGGCCTCGGCCCGGGTCGACGATCACCGCTACCGCGTCGACTGGGCGCCGCTGCCCGCGCCCACCGCGCCCCGGGTGTCCGGCCGTTGGCTGGTCGTGTTGCCGGAGGGCGTCGCCTGCCCGGCGGACGAGCTGTCGGCGGCGCTCGGGCGCGCCGGGGCGGACGACGTCGTCCGGCTGAGCCTCGATGCCGTGACGGGGACCGACCGGACGGCTCTCGGCCGCCGGCTGCGCGAGGCCGCCGGGGAGCAGCCGTTCACGGGTGTGATGTCTCTCCTGGCCGTGGACGAGCGGCCCTTGCCGGACAGCTCTGCACTGACCTGCGGCCTCGCGGCGACGGTGGTGCTGGGGCAGGCGCTGGGCGACACCGGGACCGGCGCCCCGCTGTGGTGTCTCACCCAGGGTGCGGTGGCGGTCGGCCCCGACCCGGTGCGGCGCCCGGCGCAGGCGACCGTGTGGGGGCTGGGGCGGGTGGCGGCGCTCGAATGGCCGGACCGGTGGGGCGGCTTGGCCGATCTGCCGGAGTCGGTGGACGAGACCGCGCTGTCGCGCCTCGTGGCGGTCCTCGCCGAGCCGGGCGGCGAGAGCCAGCTGGCCGTGCGGGCCGATGGCGTCCTCGGCTGCCGTCTGGTGCGCTCCCCCTCGGCCGAGACGCCGGTGCGGCGCGTCTGGCAGGCCACGGGCAGCGTCCTGGTGACGGGGGGGACGGGCGGACTCGGCGCGCAGGTGGCGAGGTGGCTGGCCGGCCAGGGCGTCCCGCACCTGGTGCTGCTCAGCCGCCGGGGGCCCGCCGCGCCCGGCGCGGCTGGGCTGGAGGCCGACCTGCTCCGGCTGGGCAGCAAGGTGACCGTCGTGGCCTGCGACATCACCGACCGGGACGACCTGCGCCGGGTCGTCGAGTCGCTCCCCGAGGACCGTCCGGTCACCGCCGTCGTGCACGCGGCGGGCGCGGTCCAGGAGGAGAAACCGCTGGCGCGGTGCGACCTCGCCGAGATGGCCGAGGTGATGTCCGGCAAGCTCGCGGGGGCGAGGAACCTCGACGCCGTCTTCGACGGCTGCGGCCGGCCCCTCGACACGTTCGTCCTCTTCTCCTCCGGCGCCGGGCTGTGGGGCAACACCGGGCAGGCGGCGTACGCGGCGGCCAACGCGTTCCTCGACGCCCTGGCAAGCTTCCGCCGGGCACAAGGGCGCGCCGCGACCTCGGTCGCCTGGGGCGCCTGGGGCGGCGGCGGGATGGCCGCCGGGTCGGGCGAGCTGCTGCTGCGGCGCGGTGTCCCGCTGATGGCTCCGGAGACGGCCCTCGCGGGTCTGCGGGCCGCGCTCGACCGCGACGAGACCGCCACCGCCTTCGCCGCCGTCGACTGGGAGCGGTTCGCGCCCGCGTACGGCGCGTCCCGCTCGCGTGCGCTGCTGAACGACCTGCCCGACGCACAGCGCGTGCTGCGCGGCGACGCCGGGCCGGGGCGCGCCGGGGCGCTGCGGGAGCGGCTGGCGTCCATGTCCGGGGAGGAGCAGGAGCGGCTGCTGCTCGACCTGGTGCGCACCCACGCGGCTGCCGCCCTCGGCCACCGCGCGGCGCAGGACGTCCGCGCTGCGGCGACGTTCCAGGATCTCGGGTTCGACTCGATGGCTTCGCTGACGCTGCGCAGCCGCCTCAACGAGGCCACGGGTCTGAGCCTGCCGACGACCGTGGTCTTCGACCACGCCACCCCGGCCGCGCTGGCCCGGCACCTGCGCACGCAGGTCCTCCCCGAGGGCGTGCGGGCCGACGCGGTCCTCGCCGACGTGGACCGGCTGGAGACGGCGGTCGAGGCGATGGACGCCGACGACGAGACGCGCGCCCGTGTCGTCACGCGGCTGCGGACGCTGCTGTGGAAATGGGCCGAGCCCGGCCTCGTCACCGCCGGGGCGCCGGAGGACGACGCCCTGATGCTGGCGACCGACGACGAGATGTTCGACATCGTCAACAAGGAGCTTGGGATCTCGTGACCAGCACTGAGGACAAACTTCGCCAGTACCTGAAACTCGTCACCACCGAGCTCCGCCAGACGCGGGCACTTCTGGAGCACGCCGAGCAGAAGGAGCACGAACCGGTCGCGATCGTGGGCATGGGATGCCGGTTCCCCGGGCACGTCGAGTCCCCGGAGGACCTGTGGCGCCTGGTCCGCGACGGGGCCGACGTGGTGTCCGGGTTCCCGCAGGGGCGCAACTGGGACGTGGAGGACCTGTACGACCCGGAGCCGGGCCGCCCCGGCAAGAGCTATGTGCGCACCGGCGGGTTCCTCGACGACGCGTCCGGTTTCGACGCGGAGTTCTTCGGGATCAGCCCGCGCGAGGCGCTCGCGACGGATCCCCAGCAACGGTTGTGGCTGGAGGTCACCTGGGAGGCGTTGGAGCGGGCGGGCATCGATCCGGCGTCCCTGCGGGGCAGCAGGACCGCGGGCTTCGTCGGGATGACGCACCAGGGGTACGCCTTCCCCTCGCGCCTGGACCCGGACGACGAGGTCGCCGGCTACCGGCTGACCGGGAGCACTGCGGCCGTGGCCGCCGGACGGGCCTCCTACGTGCTCGGGCTGACCGGTCCCGCGGCGACCGTGGACACCGCCTGCTCGTCCTCCCTGGTGGCGCTGCACCTGTCGGTCAACGCGCTGCGCTCCGGGGAGTGTTCCCTGGCGCTGGCGGGCGGGGTGACCGTCATGTCCACCCCGAACGCCTTCGTGGAGTTCAGCCGGCAGCGCGGTATGGCCGCGGACGGCCGGTGCAAGCCGTTCGCCGCAGCCGCGGACGGCACCGGCTGGGGCGAGGGTGCCGGCGTCCTGGTACTGGAGCGCCTGTCGGACGCGCAACGCCACGGCCACCCCGTGCTCGCGGTCATCAGGGGCTCCGCGGTCAACCACGCGGGTGCCGGGAACGGGCTGACGGCGCCCAACAGCCCGTCCCAGCAGCGGCTGATCCGTGAGGCGCTGGCGCAGTGCCGGCTGTCGCCGTCGGACGTGGACGCCGTGGAGGCGCACGGGACCGGGACCACGCTGGGCGATCCGATCGAGGCGCAGGCGCTTCTGGCGACGTACGGTCAGGACCGTTCCGGTGACCGGCCGCTGTGGCTGGGCTCGGTGAAGTCGAACATCGGCCACACCCAGGCCGCCTCCGGCGTCGCCGGTGTCATCAAGATGGTGATGGCCATGCGGCACGGCGTCCTGCCGCGCACCCTGCACGTCGACGAACCCACCCCGCACGTCGACTGGACGGCCGGCGCCGTCCGTCTGCTGACCGAGAACCGGGCCTGGCCCGACAGCGACCGCCCACGCCGCGCCGCCGTCTCCTCCTTCGGCGTCAGCGGCACCAACGCCCACGTCATCCTCGAACAGGCGCCCCCCACGGAGACCACCGTCACCGACGGGGACGAGCATGCGGCCCCGTCCGTCACGAGGACCCTGCCATGGATGGTGTCCGGCGCGAGCCGCGAGGCGCTGCGGGCGCAGGCGCAGCGCCTGGCCCTTTATGCCGACGCCCACCGCGAGGTGACCGACGCGGACATCGGCCGCTCCCTCGTGACGACCCGGGCGGCCTTCCCGCACCGGGCGGTGGTCGTCGGCTCCGGCAGGGACGAGTTCGTGCGGGCGCTGACGGCGCTGTCCCGGGGCGAGGAGTCCCCGGCGGTCGTCTCCGGCACTCCGCCGCGCGACAGGGAGGACGCCGGGGCCGGGCGGTGCCGGACCGTGTTCGTCTTCCCCGGCCAGGGCGCGCAGTTCGCCGGCATGGCCGTCGGCCTGCTGGACTCCTCCCCCGTCTTCCGGGACGCCCTGCGGGAGTGCGCCGACGCACTCGCGTCGCATGTGGACTGGTCGCTGCTCGACGTGCTGCGCGGGGCGGACGCCGGCTGGCTGGAGCGGGTGGACGTCGTCCAGCCCGCCCTGTTCGCGGTGATGGTGTCGCTGGCGGCCCTGTGGCGCTCGGTGGGCGTGGAGCCGGACGCCGTGGTGGGCCACTCGCAGGGCGAGATCGCCGCCGCCTGCGTGGCGGGAGCCCTCTCGCTCCAGGACGCGGCCCGCGTGGTGGCGGTGCGCAGCAAGGCGCTGCGGGCGCTGGCCGGGCGGGGCGCGATGGCCACCGTCGCGCTGGGCGAGGCCGAGGCCGGGGCTCTCGTCGGGCTGTGGGGGGAGCGGCTGTCCGTGGCCGCGGTCAACAGTCCCTCCTCGGTGGTGGTGTCCGGCGACGCGGACGCGCTGGAGGGCCTGATGGCCCGGTGCGCCGAGGACGGCGTGCGGGCGCGCCGCGTCCCGGTGGACTACGCCTCGCACTCCCCGCAGGTCGAGGAGGTGCGCGACGAACTGCTGGAAGCGCTCGCCGGTGTCTCGCCCGCCTCCCCGCGCACGCCGTTCTTCTCGACGGTCACGGGCACCGCCCTGGGCGCCGGTGAGCTCGGGCCGGACTACTGGTACCGCAACCTCCGCCAGGTCGTGCGGCTGGCGGAGGTGACCGGGGAGCTGGCGAAGAGCGGTTACGACGTCTTCCTGGAGATGAGCCCTCACCCGGTGCTCACCGTCCCGCTCCAGGAGACCGTGGAGCACTCCGGGACGGACGGTGTGCTCGTCACCGGGTCGCTGCACCGGGACGACGCGGGGGCGGACGGTTTCCTCCGGTCGGCGGGCAGGCTGTACGCCCACGGGGCCGCGCTCGACTGGGCCCGGGTGTTCGCGGGCGGCGGGCGCCGGGTGGATCTGCCGACGTACGCCTTCCAGCGGCGCGGCTACTGGCTGGACGACCGTGGCGCGAGCGCGGACCTCTCGGCGACGGGCCTGTCCCCGGCCGGGCATCCGCTGGTCAAGGCGGTCGTCGCCGCCGCGACCGGGAACGGTCTGGTGCTCAGCGGACGGATATCGGTCCGTACGCAGCCGTGGCTCGCCGACCACGCCGTGCACGGCGCCGTCCTCCTGCCGGGCACCGCGTTCCTCGAACTGGCGCACCACGCCGGCCGGTTGCTGAACGCCGGGCGGGTGCGGGAACTGACCGTCCAGGCTCCGCTCCTCCTGTCCGGCGACGAGGCGGTGACCCTTCAGGTGGTGGCGGAGACCGGGGACGAGGGCTGGTCCGTCACCGTGCACTCCCGGGTCGGGGACGACGAGCCCTGGACGCGGCACGCGACCGGTCTCCTCGTCGCCGAAGAGCCCGCCGCTCCGGTGGAGAGCGGGGCGTGGCCGCCTGCGGGCGCGGTCGCGGTCGACGTGGGCGGCCACTACGCCCGGCTGGCCGACCAGGGGTACGCGTACGGTCCCGCCTTCCAGGGGCTGCGGGCCGCCTGGCGGCTCGGGGACGCCGTCTTCGCCGAGGTGCGGCTGGACGAGGAGCACCTCTCCGACGCCGAGTCGTTCGGCCTGCACCCCGCGCTGCTGGACGCGGCCCTGCAGACCGTCGCGCTGACCGGCTCGGACGACGGCGAGGGGGCGGCGGCCCGGCTGCCCTTCTCGTGGAGCGACGTGTCCGTGCACACGGCCGGGGCCGGCGCCCTGCGCGTACGGCTGGCGCCCGTGGGGCCGGACGCGGTGACGCTCACGCTCACCGACTCGTCCGGCAGCCCGGTGGCCTCGGTGGGTTCGCTGGCCTTGCGGCCGGTCGATCCCGCTCAGCTGGGCCCGGCCCGGCTGTCCCGGCACGACGGCCTGTCCCGGCACGACGGGCTGTTCCGCCTCGACTGGACCGCAGCGCCCGCCCGGCGGGCCGAACCGCCCGCGCGGTGGGCGCTGGTGGGTGCCGTTCCCGGATACGAGGAGCCCTCGGACACGCCGTCGGCGGACCACCGCACCGAGGTGCGCCGGCACCGCGATCTGGCCGCCCTGGGCGAACACGTCCGTTCCGGTGCGGCGGAGCCCGAGGTCGTGGTGGCGTCCTGCGTCCCGGACTCCGCCGCCGGTTCCGCCGGCGGGGAGGGGTCCGTGCGGGAGACGGCGGGGCGGGCGCTGAGCCTGGTCCAGTCCTACCTCGCCGACGAACACCTCGCCTCGTCGCGGCTGGTCCTGGTGACCCGCGGCGCGGTCGCGGCACGGGAGCGGGACGTCCCGGACAGCGCGCAGGCGGCGGTCTGGGGCCTGGTGCGGACGGCTCGGACGGAACACCCGGACCGCTTCGTCCTGGTGGACGTGGACACCGGCCGCATCTCCCCCGAGCAACTGGCGGCGGCGCTGGCCACCGGGGAGGAACAGGTCGCCGTGCGCGCCGGCGAGGTCATGCTGCCCCGGCTGGCCGCGTCGGACCGGCCCGCGGAACAGCGCGGTGCGCGGCGGCCGTTCACCGGCGGAACCGTCCTGATCACCGGCGGCACCGGCATGCTCGGCGGCCTCGTCGCCCGCCACCTGGTCACCGCCCACGGGGCAGCGCGGCTGCTGCTGGTGAGCCGTCAGGGACCGGCGGCCCCGGGTGCGGCGGAGCTGGTGTCGGAGCTGTCCGCGCTGGGGGCCGAGGCGGAGGTGGCGGCGTGTGACGTGGCCGACCGGGACGCCCTGGCGGCGACGCTGACCCGGATACCCGCCGATGCGCCGCTGACCGCGGTGATCCACACCGCCGGGGTCCTGGAGGACGCGGTGGTGACCTCCGTGACACCCGACCGGCTGAGCCGCGTCCTGCGCCCGAAGACCGACGCGGCCGAGCACCTCGACGCGCTGACCCGGGGGACGGACCTCTCCGCGTTCGTGCTGTTCTCGTCGGCGTCGGGGGTCCTCGGGACGGCCGGACAGGGGGCGTACGCCGCGGCGAACGCGGCCTTGGACGCGCTGGCACAGCGCCGCCGGGCGAGTGGCCTGCCCGCGCTGTCGCTGGCCTGGGGGTTCTGGGAGCGGCAGAGCGCGATGACCGGGCACCTGGCGGAGGCGGACCTGGCCCGGATCGCGCGTTCCGGGATGCGCCCCCTGTCGTCGCAGCAGGGCCTGGAACTCTTCGACAGGGCGCTGACGGCCGATGACGCGGTCCTGGTGCCCATGCGGCTCGACCCGGTGGCGCTGCGGGCGCGGGCCGCGTCCGGCGCGGTCCCACCGGTGCTGCGCGCGCTGGCCGGACCCAAGGCGGTGCCGTCCGGGCGCTCCGGTGCGGGCGCCGTGGAGCCGGCCGTGCTGGAAGGCGTGGCTGCCCTGTCCGAGAGCGAACGCGAGCGGGTCCTGCTGAAGCTGGTGTGCTCCACGGTCGCGGCGGTGCTGGGACACCGGTCCGCGGATGACATCTCCGACACCCGGGGATTCCTGGAGATGGGGTTCGACTCGCTGACCGCGGTCGAGCTGCGCAACCGGCTCGCCGCCGCCTGCGGGCTGCGGCTGCCGACCACGCTCGTGTTCGACCATCCCACGCCGCGTGCCGTCGCCTGTCACCTGGGCACGCTGCTGGCCGGGAACGAGGACCGTGCGGCGGAGGCGGTCATCGCCGGCCTCGACCGGCTGGCGGACGGCCTGCGGGGCACGGCCCTGCGGGACGAGGTGCGGGAACGGGCGGCGGCACGCCTGGCGGAGCTGCTGGCCGAGCTGACCGGGCAGCCCGGCCCGGCCTCGGGCACGGAACTCGACGCCGCTACCGACGAGGAACTCTTCGATCTGGTCGACAACGGTTTCCTGCAGGCGAAGTGACTGGCCGTCTGGCCGACCGGACGGGAAGGAGCGGAACACGTGACGAACGAGACCAAACTGCGTGAGTACCTGAAGCGGGCGATCGCGGACGGCCGGCAGACGCAGGCGCGTCTGGACGAGGTCGAGGCACGGGCCCGGGAGCCGATTGCCGTGGTCGGCATGGCCTGCCGGTTCCCGGGCGGCGCGCGGAGTCCCGAGGAGCTGTGGCAGATGGTCGCCGACGGCCGCGACACGCTGTCCCCGCTGCCGGCCGACCGGGGCTGGGACCTCGACCGGCTGCTGGGCACCGGTGACGGCCGGCCGGGCAAGTCGCACGCCGGGATGGGCGGATTCCTCCACGACTGCGCCGAGTTCGATCCCGAGTTCTTCGGGATCAGTCCGCGCGAGGCGCTCGCGATGGACCCCCAGCAGCGCCTGCTGCTGGAGCTCGCCTGGGAGGGGTTCGAGCGAGGGCATCTCGACGTCGACGCCTTACGGGGCAGCCGCACCGGCGTGTTCCTCGGGGTGATGTACAGCGACTACGGCGGACGGCTGCGGGAGGCGCCCGAGGAGCTGGAGGGCTATCTCGGCAACGGCAGCGCCGGCAGTGTCGCGTCCGGCCGGCTGTCCTACACGTTCGGGCTGACCGGTCCCGCGGTGACCGTGGACACCGCCTGCTCGTCCTCCCTGGTGGCGCTGCACCTGTCGGTCAACGCGCTGCGCTCCGGGGAGTGTTCCCTGGCGCTGGCGGGCGGGGTGACCGTCATGTCCACCCCCGGCGTGTTCGTGGAGTTCAGCCGGCAGGGCGGGCTGGCCGCGGACGGCCGGTGCAAGCCGTTCGCCGCAGCCGCGGACGGCACCGGCTGGGGCGAGGGTGCCGGCGTCCTGGTGCTGGAGCGCCTGTCGGACGCGCAACGCCACGGCCACCCCGTGCTCGCGGTCATCAGGGGCTCCGCGGTCAACCAGGACGGGGCGAGCAGCGGGCTGACTGCGCCGAACGGTCCTTCGCAGGAGCGGCTGATCCGTGAGGCGCTGGCGCAGTGCCGGCTGTCGCCGTCGGACGTGGACGCCGTGGAGGCGCACGGGACCGGGACCACGCTGGGCGATCCGATCGAGGCGCAGGCCCTTCTGGCGACGTACGGTCAGGACCGTTCCGGTGACCGGCCGCTGTGGCTGGGCTCGGTGAAGTCGAACATCGGCCACACCCAGGCCGCCTCCGGCGTCGCCGGTGTCATCAAGATGGTGATGGCCATGCGGCACGGCGTCCTGCCGCGCACCCTGCACGTCGACGAACCCACCCCGCACGTCGACTGGACGGCCGGCGCCGTCCGTCTGCTGACCGAGAACCGGGCCTGGCCCGACAGCGACCGCCCACGCCGCGCCGCCGTCTCCTCCTTCGGCGTCAGCGGCACCAACGCCCACGTCATCCTCGAACAGGCGCCCCCCACGGAGACCCGCCGCCCCGTGGACGGCACGCAGGCCCTGGACTCCCGCGTCGCCCTGCCGTGGGTGCTGTCCGCCAAGAGCGACGACGCGCTGCGGGCGCAGGCGCGCGGCCTGCTCACGCACCTGGACGAGCGGACCGACGTACCGCTCGCCGACCTGTCGTGGTCACTGAGCCGCCGTGCCGCGCTCGGCCGCCGCGCGGTGGTCGTGGCCAGGAACCGAGAGCAGGTGCGCCGGGCGCTGGGCGCGCTGTCGGACGGCGGTACCGCGCCCGGTCTGGTGCGCGGTACGGCCGGCCGGCCCAAGGTCGCGTTCCTGTTCACCGGTCAGGGAAGTCAGCGCCCGGGGATGGGGAAGGCGCTCTACGAGGCGTTCCCGGCGTTCGCCGAGGCGCTGGACGCGGTGCTCGAACAGCTGGACGTCCGTCTGGGCCGTCCGCTGAAGGAAGTGATCCTGGGCGACTCCGGGCACGAGGATCTGCTGGACCGGACCGCGTACGCGCAGCCGGCGCTGTTCGCCTTCGAGGTGGCGCTGTTCCGGCTGCTGGAGCACTCGGGTGTGCGGCCGGACTGCGTCGCCGGCCATTCGGTGGGAGAGCTGGCCGCGGCGCACGTCGCCGGTTGCCTGTCCCTGCCGGACGCCGCGCTACTGGTGGTCGAGCGCGGCCGGCTGATGCAGGGGATGCCCTCGGGCGGCGCGATGGCGGCCGTCGAGGCGAGCGAGGCCGAGGTGCTGGCGGCTGTGGACGGCGTGCGCGACAAGGTCGCCGTCGCGGCGGTCAACGGCCCGTCCTCGGTCGTCGTCAGCGGGGACGCGGCGGAGGTCGAGCGGATCGCGGGCGGGTTCGCCGCGCGCGGGCGCAAGACCCGGCGGCTGCGGGTGAGCCACGCGTTCCACTCCCCGCACATGGAAGGCATGCTGGACGCCTTCCGTGAGGTCGCGCGCCGCGTCGACCACCGGCCGCCGCGTATCCCGCTGGTCTCCACGCTGACCGGGGACGTGGTCACGGCGCAGGAGCTGGCTTCCCCCGACTACTGGGCCCGGCACGCGCGCCACGCGGTGCGTTTCCTCGACGCCGTCCGCACCCTCGAAGCCCAGGGCGTGGACTCGTTCCTGGAGCTGGGGCCGGACGCCGCGCTGACGCCGATGGCGGACAGCTGTCTCACCGGCAGGAACGCGGTGGCACTGGCGGCGGTCCGGGCCGGCCGGCCGGAGGAGGAGACGCTCGTCACGGCGCTGTCCCGGCTGCACGTGCACGGCGTACCGGTGGACTGGCGGACGTACCTGTCCGCGGCCGGGCCCCGGCTCGTCGACCTGCCGGCCTATCCCTTCCAGCGCCGGCGCTTCTGGCTCGCCCCATCCACGGACGGCGAGGCGGGGCAGCCCCACCGGGCCGGGCAGCGCGACCTGCCGCACCCCCTGCTGCGTGCGGAGGTGGACGTGCCGACGGCGGAGACGGTCCTGTTCACCGGCAGGCTGTCGGCGGCGGAGCAGCCCTGGCTCGCCGACCACACGGTGCTCGGCGCCCCGGTGCTGCCAGGGGCCGCGCTGGTGGACATGGCGCTGACGGCCGGCCGGGAGACCGGCCTCGCGGACGTCGAGGAACTCACCCTCCAGGAGCCGCTGGTCCTCCCCGAGGATCACGCCGTCCACGTCAGAGTCGTGGTCGACGCTCCGGACGCCTCCGGACGCCGGCCGGTGAGCGTCCACTCCCGGCCGGAGGACGCGCCCTCGGCGCAGACGTGGACCCGGCACGCCACCGGTCTCCTCTCCGCCGCCGGTCTCCTCTCCGCCGGAGGCGGGGAGCCGGAGCACCCCGTGGTGTGGCCGCCGGACGGCGCGCTCGCACTGGACACGTCCGGCCTCTACGCGGAGCTGGCCGCCGCGGGCCTGAGTTACGGGCCGTTGTTCCGGGGGGTGCGGCGGGCGTGGCGGCGCGGTGCGGAGATCTTCACGGAGGTGTCGCTGCCGGAGGAACGCACGCACGAGACCGGCGGCTTCTCTCTGCATCCGGCGCTGCTGGACGCCGCACTGCACGGTGCCGGCCTGGGCGGCCTGGTCGAGAGCGAGGGCGGGGCCATGGTGCCGTTCTCCTGGAGCGGCGTGTCGCTGCACGCGGCCGGGGCGTGCGCGCTGCGTGTCAGGCTGGCGCCGGACGGGCCCGGCAGCATCGAGGTGGCCGCCTCGGACCTGGACGGCCGGCCGGTGATGTCGGTACGGGGCCTCGCGCTGCGGCCGATTTCCCGCGAGCAGATCCGCGCCACGCAGAGTGTCAGGGACGGCGCTGTCTTCCGGGTCGACTGGGCCAGGACGGCGGCACGCGACGCGGTGCCGGTACAGCGCTGTGCGGTCGTGGGTCCGGGCGGTGACGGGTACGCCGGGGCTCTGGAGGCCGGTGGTGTCCGGGTGGGCCGCTTCGCCGGTGTGGCGGACCTGGGGGACGCGGTCGCCGCCGGTGAGGCGGTGCCGGATGCCGTGGTCGTGGTCCTGGGGCCGGGCGCGGGGTCGGTCGTCGCGGCGAGCCACGCCGCCGTCCACGAGGCGTTGGTGGTGGTCCGGTCCTGGCTCGCCGACGGGCGGTTCGCGCAGGCACGTCTCGCCTTCGTGACGAGCGGCGCGGTGGCCGCGCGCCGTGAGGAGGACCCGTCGGCGCTGGCCCACGCGCCGGTGTGGGGCCTGGTCCGGTCCGCGCAGACGGAGCATCCGGGCCGCTTCGTGCTGATCGACGTGGACGGTGAGGACGGGTCGTCGGGCGCGCTGAGCGCCGCGCTCGCCTGCGGCGCGTCCCAGGTGGCGATCCGCTCGGGCGCGCTCCTCACCCCTCGGCTCGCCAGGGCGGCGGGGGGCGGCGTGCCCGGGGATCTCGCGCTCGCCCCCGAGGGCACCGTGCTGGTGACCGGGGGCACGGGGGGCCTGGGCCGACAGGTGGCCCGTCATCTGGTGGAGCGCCACGGCGTACGGCACCTGCTCCTCGCGAGCCGTCGCGGCCGGGCCGCCGACGGGGCCGCCGAGCTGGTCGCGGAGCTGGCGGAGCTGGGCGCCGAGACCACCGTGGCCACCTGCGACGTGTCCGACCGGCAGGCGCTGGCGCAGCTCCTCGCGGGCGTGCCCGCCACGCATCCGCTGAGCCTGGTGGTGCACGCGGCCGGTGTGCTCGACGACGGGGTGCTCACCTCGCTGGCCCCGGAGCAGCTGGACAGAGTGCTGCGGGCCAAGCTGGATTCCGCGTGGCACCTGCACGAGCTGACCCGGGACAGCGACCTCGCCGGGTTCGTCCTGTTCTCCTCGGCGTCCGGTGTCCTGGGCGCCGGGGGGCAGGGCAACTACGCGGCGGCGAACGTCTTCCTCGACACGCTGGCGCAGCACCGGTCCGCCCAGGGGCTGCCCGCCGTCTCGCTGGCCTGGGGGCCGTGGGAGGAGAGCAGCGGCGGCATGACCGGTACGGCGGCCCGGAACCCGCTCGCCCGGCTCGCACGCTCGGGGGTGGCCGCCCTCTCCTCCGAGGAGGGCCTGGACCTGTTCGACGTGGCCCGGTCGGGTGCCGAGGCATCGGTCGTCCTGATGCACGTGGACACCGTCGCGCTGCGTGCGGCGGGCCGCGAGGAGGTGCCGACGCTGCTCAGGGGGCTCCTGCCCGCGCCGCCGCCTGCGCCGACTACGGCTACGGCTACGGCTACGGCCCGCAGGAACCTCGCGGATCTCGGCGCGGAGGAGCGGCGGGAGGAGTTCCTGGATCTGGTGCGGACGCGCGCCGCGAGCGTGCTCGGCCACACCGACCCCGGGGCCCTGGACGTCTCCCGGCCGTTCCTGGAGGCGGGGTTCGACTCGCTGACCGCCGTGGAGCTGCGCAACGCCCTGAGCGAGGCGACCGGCCTCCGTCTTCCCGCCACGATCGTGATCGACAGCGCCACACCGGCCGGGCTCGCCGAGCGGCTCGACGCACTGTTCGGCGCGAGCCGGTCCGGGCAGGACGCCGTCGCACACCGGACGCAGGACACCGTCGACGTGCTGTACCGGCAGGCATGCGCACAGGGCAGGATCGGTGACGGGAACGCGTTCCTGGTGGCCGCCGCCCGGCTGCGGCCGACGTTCACGGCGTCGCAGGACGGGGCCGTGCGGGAACCGGTCCGGTTGTCGAGCGGCCCCGAGCGCCCCGCCCTGGTCTGTTTCCCCACCGTGGGGGCCTCGTCGAGCCCGCTCCAGTACGCCCATTTCGCCGCGGCGCTCGCGGGCGTCCGCGAGGTGTCCGCGATGCAGGTGCCGGGCTTCGTCGAGGGTGAGGCGCTGCCCGCCGACTTCGCCACCATGGTGGAGACGCAGGCACAGGCGGTCCTGCGCCACACGGCCGGCGACCCGTACGTCCTCGTCGGCTACTCCTCCGGCGGCTGGCTGGCCAACGCGGTGGCGGGCCGTCTGGAGGAGACGGACCGCGGCCCGTTGGGCGTGGTGCTGCTGGACACGTACTTCGCCGACAGCCGGCTCCCGCTGATCCAGCCCGCGCTGACCCGGGGCATGTTCGACCGGGAGGAGTCGATCGGCAGGATCGACCACGTGCGGTGGACCGCGATGGGCGCGTATCTGGGCATGTTCGCCGGCTTCTCCCCGGCACCGACCCGTGCGCCCCATCTCCTGGTCCGCGCCACGGTCCCGCTGCCTCCGGTGGACGGCTCCCCCGAGGTCCCGGCGGACGTCTGGGAGCAGGACCCGGCGTTCCCGATGGCCGTCCGGGAGGTGCACGGCGACCACTTCACGATCGTGGAGGACGACGCCGGAGCCGCCGCCCTGGCGGTGCACCGATGGCTCTCCGCCCCCCTTCCCGGCCTGTGACAGGCGTTCCGCATCCGCACCACGTCCCCATCACGACGAGAGAGGTTCTGACCATGACTGAGCAGTCGACGACGACCGGCACGGAGCTGCACGAGTACCCGATGAGGCGGGGCTGCCCCTACCACCCGCCGACCGAGTACACGGAGCTGAGCGAGCAGGGCCCGCTCTCCCAGGTGGAACTCTACGACGGCCGGGTCGCGTGGCTGGTGACCCAGCACAAGGAGACGCGGGAGATGTTCGCCGACGCGAAGCTGTTCTCCTCCGACCACGACAACCCCGCCTTCCCGATCCTCGCCGAACGGGAGAAGAACTTCCCCGAGTTCACCCAGGAGCTGTTCGGTCTGGACGGGGAGCGGCACAAGGCCCGCCGGCGCATGCTGCTGCCGCGTTTCACCGCCAAGCAGGTGGAGAGGCTGCGTCCGATGATCCAGGAGGTGGCCGACGAGCTCATCGGCGACCTGCTGCGGCACGAGACTCCGGTCGACCTGGTCGCGGTGCTGGGCAGGCCGCTGCCGTCGCGGGTGATCTGCAAGATGCTCGGCATCTCCTACGAGGAGCACGAGCTGTTCGAGGTGCACGCCCAGGGGATCATGCAGGCGCCGGACCTGGAGCAGGCCGTCACGGCCGGCCGGGAACTGCTCGACTACCTGGTGAAGGTGGTGGACGCGAAGCGGGCGAACCTGAGCGACGACCTGTTGAGCACGCTCATCAGGGACCGGCTGAACACGGGTGAGCTGACGTCGATCGAGGTGTCGAAGCTGATGGTCGCCCTGCTGATCGGCGGTCAGGAGACGACCACGAGCATGATCGGCCTGGGCACCCTGACGCTGCTGCAGCACCCTGACCAGCTGGCGATGCTGCGCGAGGACCCGGAGCTGGTCCCCGGCGCGGTGGAGGAGCTGATGCGCTTCCTGTCCATCGCCGACCTGACGACGCTGCGGGTCGCGACCGCCGATGTGGAGGTGGCCGGGCGGACGATCAAGGAAGGGGACGGTGTCATCCTGTCCACCGCCGCAGCCAACCGCGACACCCGGGCCTTCGAGAATCCCGACGTGTTCGACATACGCCGGGACACCCAGGGCCATCTGGCCTTCGGTCACGGACCGCACCGCTGCCTGGGAGAGAACCTCGCGCGGGCCGAACTGGAGATCCTGTTCACCGCTCTCTTCGAGCGGATCCCCACGTTGCGCCTCGCGGTGCCGATGGACGAGGTCTCCATGAAGGTCGGCATGACGCTGGAGGGCCTGCACGACCTCCCCGTCACCTGGTGACCGCTCCTCCACGCCCATCCCCGACCGATCCCGGTAAGGAACAACGCATGGACGACCGCACCGCCGTCATCGAGATCTGCGATCGCACGGGGTGGCACAGCGACCGGCGCGAATGGAACGAGGCCCGCGCCCTGTTCGCTCCCAAAGTGCTCCTCGACTACACCAGCCTGCTCGGCGGGTCACCGACCACGGTGACGTCGAAGGAACTCGTCGACTCCTGGGTCGCGGTGCTCGGTGGCTACGACTCCTCCCAGCACTTGATGACCAGTCACCTGGTGTCGTTCGAGGGCGCCACGGCCGAGTGCACGGCCTCCTTCCAGGCGACTCACCGGCTGGACAACCCCATGGGCTCCCCGCTGTGGCGCATCGGCGGAACCTACCGCTTCCATCTCGTGCGCTCCGGCGGCAACTGGAGGATCGACGAGCTGGCGATGACCATCCTCTGGACGGAGGGGAACCGGAACATCCTGGACCTTGCGGCGGAACGGCAGTCGCAGAAGCCGACGAGCTGATCATCGCCCGGCCACCGGGCCCCGTGCCACCCCGCGGGGCCATCACTGAAGCACCGTCGAAGACAGGAAAGCGTCATGTCCTACGAAACAAACGCGTCAACGAGTAAACGGGGTAAGCGCGCGCTGGTGACAGGCGGTACCCGCGGTATCGGTTTGGCGATCGTGCGGAGGCTCGTCGCCGAGGGGGCGACCGTGGTGACTTCGGCACGGAAGGAGGCCCCCGGGCTCCCGGACTCGGCACACTTGGTGATCGCCGATTCGAGCAGCCTGGAGGGCGTTCAGCAGCTGGCCGACACGGCTCTCGAACTACTCGGCGGTGTGGACATTCTGGTCAACAACGCGGGTGGGGCGAGCAGCGGCGGCATGCCGCACCTGGGCGGGTACTCCACGATCCCTGACGAGGACTGGATCGAGGCACTCAAGACGAACTACCTCGCTGCGGTCCGGCTCGACCGGGCCGTCCTGCCGTCGATGATCGAACAGCGCAGCGGGGTGATCATCGAGATGGCATCGACGACCGCCCAGCGGCCGGTCGGCGCCCTGCTCCATTACGGAGCGGCGAAGGCGGCGCTCCTCCACTACGCGAAGGGACTGGCGGCCGAGGTCGCCGGGTACGGGATCCGCGTCAACAGCGTCCTTCCGGGACTGGTCAGGACCCCGGCCATGGACATGGTCGCGGACAGTATCAGGGGTGCCACCGGGCAGGACGGCGACGATGTCGTCCAGATGATGGTCGAGATGGAGGGCGCACCGATGAAGGGCGTCAGCGAGCCGGAGGATGTCGCCGACCTCGTGTCCTTCCTGACCTCGGACCACGCCGCCCGCATCACCGGCTCCGGCTACGTGATCGACGGCGGGGCGCTCGCGCGGGCGTAATGCCGTATACGCGGGGCGGATGCTCTGGACGAGGTGCTGTGGTACCGCAGGGCGGGGGCAGGAGAGACGGCCGCTTCCCGCCCTCGCCCTGCGGTGTCAGGCGCACAGGCCGCGGCGTCGGAACGCGGTCGGCGTCGCTGCTTCCAGTCGCACCCCGGAGGCGCTGCCAGGGGCGACGCCGGTTTGACGGGCGGCGATCATCGGACAGTAAGATCGCTCCGCAACACGACGCGAAGGGGAGCCTCAGTGGCGCGGGTTGCAGTGATCGGTGGCGGTATCAGCGGGCTGGGGACAGCGCTCATGCTGGGCCGGCGGGGCCATGTGGTGACGCTGTTCGAACAGGACACACGGGCCGCCGGTGAGGACCTCGACCGGGACTTCTACGACTGGGCCAGGCCCCGGGTGCCCCAAGCCGACCAGCCCCACTCGTTCCTCGCGCCGGTGCGCACCGTGCTGCGGGCCGAGGCCCCGGACGTCTACGCGGACCTCCTGGCGCGCGGCGCCCACGAGTACCACGACTTCGACTGGTTCGACGCGCACCCGCCGCAGCGGGACGGCGACGAGGACCTGATCACCCTGCGCACCCGTCGCATCGTGCTGGAGGCCGCCCTGACCGCCGCCGTGCAGCGGGAAGCCGCCGTCGACGTGCGGCGCGGCTGCCGGGTGCGCGGCCTCGCCTTCGCGGCGGACCGTCCCACCCGGGTCACCGGCGTGGAGACGGACGCCGGGACCCACCCGGCGGACCTTGTCGTCGACGCCGCCGGCCGCCGCTCGCCGGTGCCCGGCTGGCTGACCGCGGCCGGCTGCCGCCCGCCCGTGGTCGAGAGCCACCGCGCCGGGATCGCCTACCTGTGCCGCTGGTACCGCCTGCGCCCCGACGGCCCGCGCGACCCCGGGCGCGTCAAGACGGGCTCGGTCGCGCCGTTCGCGATGGCCGGCGTCTTCCCGTCCGACAACGACACCTTCGCGCTGAGCATGGTGCTCTCCACGGCCGACCCGACCCGGGGCGCGCTCACCGACCCCGCCGTGTTCGAGGCCGTCCTCCGCCGCTTCCCGGCCTGCGCCGCCTGGCTCGACCTGGCCCCCGAACCGCAGTCCGCCGTCCTGGCGATGGCCGGCCTGGACAACCGCTGGTCCTCACTCGTCGACGCGGACGGGCCCGTCGTCACCGGCCTGGTCAACGCCGGGGACAGCCTCGTCCACACCAACCCCACCCTGGGCCACGGCGTCGCCCTCGGGCTCCTGGCCGGCCAGTACCTCGCCGCGCACGCCGACGAGGTCGCCGCCGACCCCGCCGGCTACCACGCCTGGAGCACCCGGACCCTCCGGCCGTGGTTCGACGCCCAGGTGAAGGCCGACCAGACCAACGCCCAGCGCCTCGCCGACGCCGCACCGGCCACGGACGTGCGGGCCGCCGCCGTGGCCGCGTGCGCCTTCGAGGACCCCGTCGTCATGCGCGCCCGGGCCCACGTGCGCCACCTCGTCCACACCCCCGACACCGCCTACGGCAGCGACGAGGTGGACCGCCACGTCACGGCCTGGCTGGCCGACCGCCCCGACTTCGCCCCGGCCCACGACGGGCCGACCCGCGCCGAGTGGGACGCGCTGATTCCCGCCTGAGGGCCCGCCGGGGTCACTTCGGCCCGTCGTCCCAGGCGGTGACGGCGAACCGGAGGGGACCAACGCCCGAGGGAACGGCCACGATCCTCAGGACGACCGTACGGCCCTTGCGGGTCTGGTAGCAGAACTGTTTGCCGGGGACCAGGGGGCCGCTGTCGGCGGCGCCGTTCTGTTTGATCTGGACCTTGCATTCGCCGGAGCTCGGACCATAGTCGTCGAAGGGGCGGGCGGCCGCCGCCAGGGCCGGTCGCGCCCGCTCGACCCCCAGGCTCGGCGCGCCGGCCGCGTTCCACCGCACCGCCAGATCGGCGGGATCCGCACCGACCACCGGCCGGTCCGCGTCGAGGTCGATGGAGGCGGCCTGAGCGGAGTCGACGGTGACATCGACCGGTCCGTACTTGACGGGAGCGGTGGACTTCTCGTCGGGGACGTCCAGCGCCGCGAACGAGAGGTAGGCGATATAGAGGCCGACGACCAGGAACGACACGGCCACCAGACGTCGTCGTCGCCTGGGCCTCGCGGGCGCGTGCGAAGCGGGGGGAACGGGGACCTGGGGGGCGTAGGCGGGCGGCGCGGGCGGAGCGGGGGCCTGGGGAGCGACGGCCGCCAGGAAATCGGGATCCAGGACGCGGGTCGGCGCGGGCGGCTGCGGCCGGGGCAGTACGACGGGTGCGGTGGCGGGGGCCGTGGGCAGGTACTCGGCCGGGGCTGGCGCGGGCGCGGCGGGCTCAGGCACCGCAGGCTCGACCGGGCTCTCCTCCGCCGGCGGCCCCTCGACCGGCGCGTCCCCGTCCAGGAGCCGGCGGACGGCCGTCTCGCGGCGCCGGATCTCCCCCGCCAGGGGTGCCGGCAGCCAGTGTTCGAAGGCCCGGAGGGGCCGGGGAAGGACACGGTTGCAGAGGTCCGCCAGCTCCTCGGGCGTGGCCCTGGCCGCCGGGTCGGCGTGCAGGCAACGGGCGAGCAGCGCGCGCAGCTCGGGCTGGTAGCCCGAGAGGTCCGGGGGCCGGTACTCGGTGTTGGCGATGCGCGTGGCGAGGGTGATCGCGCTGCCCTCCCCGTACGGGTGCCGCTCGGTGGCGGCGACGGCGGCGATCAGGCCGAGCGCGAAGACGTCGCCGGCCTGGGTCACCGGTTCTCCGAGCGCCTGCTCCGGGGACATGAAGTGGGGCGTGCCGATCATCGAGCCGCTGGCGGTCAGCCGGGTGCCGTCCTCGGCCCGGGCGATGCCGAAGTCGATGACCCACGGGCCGTCGGAGGCGAGCAGGACGTTGCTGGGCTTCAGGTCCCGGTGGACGATCCCGGCCGCGTGCACCGCGCGCAGCGCCTCCGCGACGCAGCCGACCACCTGGAACACGGTCGTCAGGGGCAGCGGCCCGAACCCGCCGAGGGCCTGGTCCAGTGCGAGGCCGGGAACGTAGCGGCAGGCCAGCCAAGGCGTGGTGCCACCGGTGTCGTGGTCGATGACGGGCACCACGTGGTAGCCCTGCACCGTCCGGGCCGCGCGGACCTCCTGCTCGAACCGGCGGCGGAACTCCCCGTCGCGGGCGAACTCCTCACGGATCACCTTGATCGCGACCGGCTGGCCGCCACGCGTCCGGGACAGGTACACGGCCCCCATGCCGCCCTCGCCGATCCGGCGCAGCAGCGGGTAGCCCGCGACGTCGCGCGGGTCGCCCGGCCGCAACGGCGGCATGCCCGTGTGGTCCTGACTGGTCACCGCTGCTCCCGCTCCCCCGGCATCGTCGGATCACCGTCGGAGCACCGTCGATGATCAAGGACGATGCTACCGACGCGGCAGTGAGCTACGGTCGCCGTGTGGAGAATGAGGTGTTCCCGCCGTACCCGGTGCGGGACGTGCGGGCCCGGTACGTGTGGCAGGCGGGGTGTCCGTCCGACTTCGCTGACGTGACGGTGGACTTCGAGCCCTGGGAGGACGGGATCGTCCTGGAGGTCGCGCACGGGGCGGAGCTCGTCGGAACGATCCCGGAGGGTGAACTCCGCTCGTGGCACGAGTCGTTCGTCGAAGGCATCCGCGAAGAGCTGGCCGCACGCGGCGCGGGTGGGGTGGCGCTGGCCGTCGTCATCCACCGTACGGTCATACACGACGTGGATTCGAGCGCACGCTCCTTCCACGCCGCCGGCCGGGTCGCCGTCCGGGAGGCGTTCGTCCGGATCGACGGCCCCGGCCCTGCTCTTGCGGCTCCGTCACGTCCGCATCGTCGTCAGTCCTCGATCCCGGTAAAGACTTGAGCCGACCGTACGGCGGTACCGCCGGGCCCGAGGGGTCGCCGTGCAGCCGGCACCTCCGTCCGGCCCGGCCCGGTCTCGGATGCCGCCGGATCCGGGGCCGGCGTGGAGAACGGGGAGCCCACGGGTCCCTGCGGCTCGACGAGCGGAACGTCGACCGCGGCGTCGGCGTGGGAGAACGGCTGGGCGAGCTGGCGGCGTAGTGGACGCCCGGAATGATCGATCATCCTGACAGGATGTCACCGATCTTCGTCGTTCGTGCCCGCTCCATGCCCCGCCGCCCCTCGCCGGGGACGGGACACCCGCCCGGATTCACGACCGTTTCGGCACCTCGGGGTGTCCCCACTAGGATCGGTGCCTTTCGGATCTCGCGAGGAGAGCCCACGTGGAGTTGTTCCGGTTCGACCGTGCGGACAAGGCCATCGACCGCTTCGACAGCGTGGGCGCGACCGCCGCTCAGGTCGCCGCAGGACCGGGATCCGCCCATCTCACCTATCTGACCATCGGACCGGGAGGAACGATCGGCTCCCATCCCGCCCCGGTTCGCCAGGTCTTCCTGGTGATCACGGGCGAGGGCTGGATCTCCGGTCCGGACGGGCACCGGATTCCCGTGTCGGCCGGCGACGGTGTCCGCTGGGAGCCCGGCGAGGACCATGCGTCCGGCACGGCCACCGGTCTCACCGCTCTCGCGCTGGAAGGCCCGTCCCTGGACGTGCACCTGCCCGACCGGTCGTGACCTCGTCACCGGGCCGGCGACGCACCGAGCACCACCTGGAGCGCCGACTCGGCGCGCCCCCGACTGGCCGGAACCACGCCCGTCGGGAGGAGGAGTGGGGGCCCGCCGATCGGCGCGTGGTCGGGGCACGAACCGGGTGTTAGGTTCCGCGTCATGGGGTTACGGAACGCGCGGGCCGCCGCCGAGGCGGGTGCCATCGAGGGGCTGCGGGAGCTCGCCGCGGCCGCCCTGCCGACCGACCGGACCTTCCGGGCGGCGGACGAACTCCTGCGCCCGGTGCTGGAGTTCGACGCCGTCTGCTGGCACACCGCAGACCCGGCCACCGGGCTCGTCACCTCGGTGCAGAGCGAGGACCTGAGCCTCGCCGCGTACGACCACGCCGTCCAACTTGAGGTGTGGACCGACGACTTGGCGACATTTCCGAAGATCCGCCGGGCCGGCCGCCGGGCCGAGACCATCAGCCACGCCAGCCAGGGCCGGCCCGGATGCAGCGTCCGCTACCGCGAGCAGATCCGCCCGGCCGGGTTCGGCGACGAGCTGCGCGCCTGCTTCGACGCGGCGGGCGGCATGTGGGGCTGCGCGGCGTTCATGCGCGCGCCCGACCGCGGCCCGTACCCGGCGCGGCAGCGCAGGTTCGCGGACCTCGCGGCGCGGCACCTCGGCAACGCCCTGCGCGCCTCGCACGTCCCGCCGTCCGGTCGGGTGGGTGAGGATGGTGACCGCGCGCCGGCCGTGATCGTCCTCGACCGGGCCAACCGGCTCCTCGCCCTCTCCGGCCCCGCCGAGGACCTGCTCGCCCGGCTCGCCGACCCGACGCCCACCGCGCTCGACGTGCCCACCGCCGTCGCGATGGCCGCCGAGCACGCCCGCCGCGCGGCCCACGGACTGCCCGCGTCCCAGCTGCCGGTGCGGGTGCAGACCCGCGACGGCCGCTGGTACGTGCTGCACGGCTCCGCACTTCGCGGCGCGGGTGTGGCGGGCCAGGCGACGGTGGTCGCCTCCCCCGCCACGCCCGCCGAGACGGTGCCGCTCTACCTGGCCGCGTACGGGCTGACCGCGCGCGAGCAGGAGGTGGCCCTGCTGCTCGTGCGCGGCTGCGACACCCGTGAGGTGGCGCGGACGCTCGCGATGGCGCCGTACACCGTGCAGGACCACCTCAAGTCGGTGTTCGCCAAGGCCGGGGTGGCCAGCCGGCGGGAGCTGGTCGCCCGGATCATGCTGGGTGCCTAGTGCCGTGGCCCTAGCGGACCGGGACGGAGACGTCCGCCGGGCCGAAGGTCACCGTGCTGCCCTCGGGCGTCTCGCCGCCGTACAGGTCGTCCCGGGTGCCGAGCACGAGCGCGAGGCGGTGGCCGGCCGGGACGTCGTAGGCGGTGGGGAACAGCGTGACGTCGAGCGGGAAGGGCTGCCCGGCCGGGCGTCCGGCCCAGCTCTGCGGGGCGTGCGCGACGAGGCGGCCGACACCGAGCGCGTCCACGTCGTACAGGTACGCGACGGCCGTGCCCTGCGGCGCCGAGCTGGTGACGGTGGTGTGCACGCGGACCGCGCCGCGCACCCGCAGGCCCTGCCCGTACGGCTCCGACTGGCGGACGGCGGCCGCCGAGCGGTCCAGGAACGGCACGACGACGGTCGGCGGCTGGTGCAGCCACTGGTCGATCATGCCGGAGAGCAGGACGACGCCGCCGCTCGCGCCCGAGGACTCGTCGCCGCGCACGGTGGCGCTGCCGTCGAGGCTCAGCCGCTCGGTGCGGGAGCTGACGGAACTCCAGTCCGGGTACGCCTCGTGCGCGCCGCCCGGGCGCACCTCCAGGTCCACGCCCTGGGGCCCCTGCGAGCCCGCTGCGCCCATCAGATAGTGGTCGAGCCAGCCTCGGGCGTTGTCCCAGGTGGCGTTGGAGAAGCCGAGCAGACCGGTGAACTCCTGGCTCGCGTGGTCGCCCGGGCGCAGTTCGAGGCGCTTGGGGACGGTCAGCCGCTGGTAGAAGTCGGCCATCTGGCCGGGGTTGAAGAAGCTGTCGTTCCAGCCGTTGGCGAGGTAGATCGCGGCGCCGTTGGCGTTGATGCGGTCCAGGTAGGTGGCCGGGGAGCGGACGCCCGCCCACTTGATCACGTCGGGCAGGTCGTGGTCGCCGAACAGGTCGTCCAGGGCGGTCGCGAACTCCGGGCTCTTGCGGCCGGTCAGGTGCTCGATGTTCTCCAGGCGGGTGGCGGCGGCGGTGTGCCGGGTCTGCCCGCTGTAGAGCGCGTCGGTCAGGTCGGCCCAGCCGCTCAGCGAGGCGACGGCCTTGATCCGCGGGTCGAACGCGGCGCCGAGGAGGGTGAGTCCGCCGCCGAGGGAGAGCCCGATCATGCCGACCCGGCCGGGGTCGGCGGAGGTGTTGGCGAGGGCCCAGTCGATCACCGTCGAGATGTCGGCGACGTCCTTGGGCCCGGCGACGTCCACCTGCCCGCCCGAGCCCCAGAACCCGCGCACGGTGTACGTCACGACGACGTACCCGGCGGCGGCGAACTTGTGCCCCTGGGCGACGTACTCCAGGTCGTTCTGCCCCCAGCTCGCCGGCTGCACCACGACCGGGTACCGCCCCTGCGCGTCCGCCCCCGGCGTCCCGGCCGGCGGGGTGAACACGTCGGCCTTCAGCACGACCCCGTCCGAGGCGGTGATGCTCGCCAGCCGGAACCCGCCGAGCGCCGACGCCGACGCGGCGGCCGCGGGGGCGGCGACGGCGGCCGGCGCCACCGCGGCCCCCGCCCCCAGCCCGAGCGCCACGACGAGCGCGACGCTCACCGCCCGGTGTCCGCCACTGCGGTGGGGTCGTGCCATCACGCTGTTCTCCCTACTGCTCACAACATCCGATCGCAGGGAGCCTAACGATCTGACGCCGCCTCAGACGAGACGATGATCAGCCAAACTACTGGCCGGTAACTCATCTCACCGCGGCACACCACCGCGGCGCCGGACCCACTTCAGAAGCGTCTCCGGTTCACCGTGGTCGAGGTCGACCTCGGTACCCGCGAAGAGGAACCCGGCACGTCGGGCCACCGCCTCACTGGCCGCGTTCCCCTCGCCCGTCCAGATGACGACCTGATCCGCCCCGGCGTCCAGGGCCCAGTCACTCAGCGCACGGACGGCCGCCGTCGCAGCCCCCCGGCCCCGGCCGTCCGGAAGGAGGGCGTAGAAGACCTCCGGATGCTCGCGCGTGACGATGATGCCCGCCGTGCCCACGGACTGGCCGTCGACGCGGACGGCATAGCGGCGGCTGACGCCGTCGCGGCTGCGGGCGTGCCCGAGCTCGATGCGTTCGCGGGCCTGCTGTTCGGTCATGTCGGCCCGGTAGAAGGTCCAGCGGACCACGTCGGGCACGCGGGACAGCTGCTGCTCCAACGGCCAGTCGGCGAGCTGCAGTTCCAGGAGCTCGATGCCGTCGGCCCGAAGGGCGGTGGGCGGGAGGGGGTTCAGCGGCATGGCGTGGTCAGCCGTTCGGTCGGGGGTCGGTGTCGACGGCGATTCTCGCAAGGGCGCGCGGGACGTCGAGGAAGAGCGGCGCGTTCAGCCAGGCGAGGTGCCAGAAGGAGATGTCCATCGTCTTCTTGACCGTGCCGTGGAAGGCGAGCGCGGACAGGCCCAGCAGCGGGCGGGCGCGGGGGACGAGCACGAGGACGGGGAGGAAGCCGGCCTCGAATGCCACGGCGGCGGCGGACAGGACCGGCATGAGGTCCTCCCGGCGGCCGAGGGCACGGCCGGCCGGGGTGCCGTACAGGGCCAGCGCGTGGCGCAGCGTGGTCGCGTCCTTGATCCAGTGGCTGCCCGCGTGCAGGAGCTTGGACAGGCCCGACTGGGTGTAGACGGTGGCGACGAACAGCTGGGCGAGCGCTGTCTGCGCCGCCCGCAGACGGGCCTGGCCCGGTGTGTCGGGACGCGGCCGGGCCAGGCTCAGCCGCCGGTGGGTGTCGCCGGCCACGAGCGTGGCGAGCATGATGTTGAGGTGGCTGGTGTAGCCGGCGAAGCCGGGCAGGCCGTAGGCGACTTCCCGGTTGAGCAGGGCGAAGGCGCCGGTGGCGACGACGCCGCTGGTCCTGGGCGCGATGCCGGCCGTCCAGGTGCCGACGGCGGCGAGGGTGAGCGCCTTGAGGGCCCTCACCCGCCGCGCCGTCCTCCGCGGGGCGGGAGCGGGGGTGCCCGTTCGTCGACGGCGGAGCGGCGGGGGCCCGGGTGCGAAGGGTCGCTGTTCGGCGAAGAAGGCGCTGTCGGGCAGGTGGGCGGTGTAACGGATCACTGCCGCGCCGACGGTCCATCGGCTGAGGGCCAGGCGCAGGGCCGGGTCCAGGCTGGTCGGGGGCATGGTCAGCTCCGGAAGCGGTACAGGAGTTCGGTGTCGTGGTGCGGGCGGTCGCGGTCGGCGTCGTAGTCGTCGAGGTCGATCAGCACGCGGTAGAGGTCGAAGCCGGTCCAGCGGGCTCCGTTCGGATTCCTCGGCGCCGCCTTGACCTGGTCGAAGGCTTTCCACGGGCTGTCGTTGAGCCGGTCGACGAGCAGCCCGGAGAACCGTTCCCTGACCGGGCCGGGTGTCTCGGGGTCGAGGTAGATCTGCATGAAGGTGGACGCGACCCGGAAGTGCTCCATCGGCAGCATGCCCCAGACCCGTTGGGGTTCGGTCCGGTGCCCGTGCTCGTCGAGGAGGACGATGCGCATGTGGCGCATGCGGCGCGGGGTGGGCCGGTTGAACATGTTGTAGCTGCAGAACGGCCAGGCCGAGCGGTCGGTGAGGGTGTGATGCAGCTGGACTCCGACCAGGGCGAGGCCGGCGGCGATGTGCAGGTAGCCGCGGGCCGGCAGGCGGCGGAGCGCGGTCACAGCGCGATCGCGACCGGGCCGCGCGCGCTGTCGCGGGTGGCCCAGCTCTCGTAGGCGCCGGCCACCATGGCCGTGGCCAGGCGGTGGGAGGCCAGGGGCGAGGCGAGCCGGTCGGCGGGGATCCGGCCGGCCACGGCGTCCAGGAACTCGCCGGTGATGGTGAGCTTGCCCGGGCCGACGGCGAGCTGCTGATCGGTGACGGTCTCCAGGTCCGCCAGCGAGATCGCTTCGTGCGACTTCCAGTCCTTGCGGAGGTTCTGGTTGCGGAAGACGTGGATCTCGCAGTGCCGGTCACCGCCGATCTCGTGCAGCGGGAGGTAGTCGCGGTCCCAGTCCGGGGCGGACTGCCACAGCGCGACCTTGATCGACTGGAACGGGCCCTGCTTGATCGTGTACGTCTCCTGCTTGACCCGGCCGTTGCTGGTGTAGAGGTTCCGGCCACCGGGCGAGGCCCAGGCACGGGCGGACAGGCTGCAGTGGACGGTGTGCAGGTTGATGCTGGTCAGCGTGCGGCCGTCGCGGCGCAGGGCGGCCATGGCGTGCGCGTCGACCTCGCCCATGTGGTGGTCGGGGGTCTTGGCCGCGATCCGTTCCAGTTCCCGTTCACCGACCGGCAGGGCGCCCAGGGCGCGTTCGAGCAGCGGGTACGGCAGCTGGGCGAGGTAGTCGGCGGGCGTCACGAACTGCGAGGTGATCGTCAGCTCGTCCGGCCCCGGGCTTCCGAGGCGCGTGGTGTCGGCGAGCCAGGCCGCGGTGTCGTAGGCGTGGTAGCCGGAGTGGGCGAGCATGCCGTACCCCAGCGAGAAGGGGTGGTACTCCTGCTCGTACACCTCCCACGGCATGCGCCATTCGCCGTCGCCGTATTCGGCGTTCACGGTGGTGACCGGACAGCCGGTGGCCTCGAAGACCTCGGCTATGAGCTCCCTGACGCGCCGGAACCCCGGGTGGTACCGGCGGTGGGCGACGACGCCGGCGATCTGGTCCGGCCGTCCCGAGGCGCGGTGGAGGGCATTCAGGCCGTCGAAGTCGGTCAGCGTGCCCCTGGCCGCCTCGGCCGAGGAGACCATGCCCGCACGGGCGGTGACCGGCTTGTCGATCAGCACGGACAGGCCGCGCCGCAGGGCCCACTCCACGTATCCGCGGTGCGCGAGGGGCTCGGTCGACACGACGACCGCGTCGATCGAGAGCCTGCCGACCACGTCGTCCAGCAGGGCGAGTTCCCGCCGGTCGAGGGACGGCGCGGCGCTGCCCAGAGCCTTGTCGAACGCGATGACCTCGACGTCGGTGAGGCCGAGGTCGTCCAGGTGCGCGGTGATGCCCGCGGAGCGTTCGGCCAGGTCGACCACCGCCCGGACGGCGACCGGGCGGTGGGCGCGCAGGCCGACCAGGGCGGGCAGGTGGGCCCGCCGGGCGTGCAGGCCCACACCGATGAGCAGGACGTTGATCACAGTGTCACCTCGGAGTTGCTTCGGACGAGGGGGCGCGGCGCGCCGCACGGAAGAGCGGGGCCACCAGGCACAGGGCGACGATCCCACCGGCCGCGACAGCGGCCTTGTACCCGTCGAGCGGCAGCCAGCCGGGCAACGGGCCCCCGCTCCAGGCGAGCGGCATGAGGCAGCCGGCCAGGGCCCCGTACAACTGGAGGGTCGACGAGCTCAGCACGTCCAGCAGCGTGAAGGCCGGCACGGACTGCTCCTCCGGGATCTGCGTGTACAGGTGGGAGTTGAACGCGATGGAGAAGCCGCTCTTGGCGACCTGCACGAGGCTGGAGAAGACGACCAACAGGACACTCGTCGCGAGCCCGTTGTAGGAGGGAACGAGAACCCACCCGCAGAGCAGGACCGCGAGCGCGAGTCCGGCCCGGCGCATCACCGTCCGCGGACCCAGCCGGTCCACGAGCCTGCCCCAGCGGCCGAGGCACCACAGGTTCGCCAGCGTTCGGACTCCGACGGCCGTGGTGAGGACGGCGGCCGGGTAGTGCAGCACGTCGACGGCGTAGACGGTGAGGAGCGGCAGGCCGATCAGCATCTGGCACGTTCCGACCAGATAGACCTTGCGCAGTCCGGGCACCCGCAGGGTGGCCCACACGCCACCGCCCTTCGGCGCGGATCCGCGCGGGACCGGCGACCGCCGTTCGGGAAGGTGCTGGAACTGCCGGGCGGCGAAGACCAGGTAGCCGGCCAGCCCCGCCAGCAGCACGTCGAACTCGGTCTCGGTGAGTCTGCCGCCCAGCAGGAGCGTCACCGCGACGACGCCCGATGCCGAGACCAGCTGGCTCCCCAGCTTCATCCGGCTCACGAAGAACGCGCGGTCCGCGGAGGTGGTGAAGTCACGGACCCACGGGTTCCACGCCACGCCCCAGGAGGAGGCGATGCAGATCTCCGCGCCGAGCACGGCCAGGGCGAACGCCGCGTAGCCCCACGCGGGGGACGCCCGGGTGAGGGGCGCGAGCGCAGCGAACAGCGCCAGGACGGCGACCATCCCCAGGGCGCCGGCCTGCATGGTGCGCCGCTTGCCGATCCGCTCGGCCAGCCGGGTGGCCCAGAGCTGCACGGGATTGCTCAGGACGAGCAGCCCGAGCGCGAGCCCTATCTGCCCCGGCGAGAGACACAGCACCTGCAGGGCGAACAGCTGCAGCAGGTCGGCGGACATGCCGCCGGTGGCGCTGCTGAGGAGGATGATCCCGGCGTTCGCCGCCACCGCTCGGCGCTGCACACCGGTCAGGGCCGGGCGACCGCGGTCCGGGCGGGTCCTGCCCTCGTCCACGGTCGGCGAGGCGATCGCACTCACTGCCGCTCCTGTCGGTCGGGCCCGTCGTCGCGGGCTAGTCGTACTGGTAGAGCGGCTCTCCGAATTCGGCCTGGTACCACTCCATGGTGTTGTCCCAGGCCTGGTAGAGCGCCTGCTCGTCGGCCTTGCCGCGCGTTCCGAAGTACGGATAGTGGTGGAAGTAGTAGCCGAATATCCGGTCGCAGTGCTCGGTGTAGGCGAACGTGTCGAGGATGTGCGCGTGCCAGAATTCGTCGATATCGGCCGAGGGAGGCATGCTCTCGCCCTCGTGCTTCCTCCGCAGGAAGAGCCAGCGCTTGTACAAGGTCTCCGAGAAGTCGGCCTTGTCCTGGGAGATCGGCAGCTGTGAGCCCACGGCGGGGTTCATCAGATTCCACTTGATGAGCCCGAAGTCGAGGCCGAATATGTAGTCCCGCACCTCGTCGAGGCACTCAATGCGCTCCGGCCCTGGAACGACCGTTCGGACCCGACCGCTGCTCGACGTGAGGACGATCTCCCGAACTGCTGTCACCATGACTCAACTCCGTTTCAAGAGAGGGACGGTGGGGCCGCACCACAGCGGCGCGGCCCCACCCGTTCAGCCATCAGCACTCGCAGCGCATCGGGCGCTCGGCGATCTTCCGCTCCTGCTCCATTGAAATCACCTCCTTCCGGTTTTCCGTCCTGCGCCGCCCCTGCGGCACATCCATATTCTTGCGCCGGAGCGCCGGCCGATTCCAGCCTGTCGACCCCTCGTCTTCCTGCCGACACGAAGACGAGGACAGAACAAAACGGACACGGTGGATCCGGAGCAAGAAACGGCGAAAGCCGCCACCCCGGTGCGGGATGGCGGCTTTCGCTACCGTTCGACCTGCCGATGAATTTCTAGCTTCCCCACCCGAGGTCCGCGAGGTGCTCCACCTTCTGCACCCGAGGCGATGTCGCGACGTGCGAGGAATCGACCGAGGCTGCGATGCCGGCGACGACCAACCCCGCCCCCACCAGGACCGTGCCGAGAACTCGAACCAGACGCGCCATTGCCATGCTCCCCGTTTCTGCCTTCCTTGGATGCTGGGCAGCAGGATCCGTACACGACGGACTGTGCCCGCCGAGATCGTCACCCATTGACGCCCGGCACGTCCAGAGAGCGACCTTGTCGGTATTCTGCCAACAGCAACACGACGGGGGAAGGAAACGGGATCGATATGGACATTAGGCACACTGGTCAACCGCAAGTACTGACCGTCGCTGCGAAGGCCCTGTACGAACTCTGCGTCACCAAGGGTTCGGTCGCCACGGCCGATGCCGTACTCGAACTGGGACTGACGGACAAGCAGGCCACCGAGGCGATCGACGCCCTCAAATCCCTCGGCCTGATCCGCGCGGACTCGCGTTCGCCGAGTCGCTGGAGCGCCGTGGCGCCCGACTCCGCCCGCATCCAGGTCCTCGGCCCGCTCCTGCGCCGGATGCAGGAGACGCAGGGCTGCATCGACCGCATCAGGGAGGACCTGGACGAGCTCGCCCCCCTATACGAACGGTCGATGGACCAGGTAGCGGCAGAGCGCGACACGGAGACCGTCACCGAGCTGGACGTCGCTCTCAGGCTCATCACCGAGTTCTCCGCCTCGGCCGCCGAAGAGGTGCTCACGTCCCAACCCGGCGGGGCCCGCCCGGAACAGGTCCTCGAGGAATCGCTCGGCCGCACCGAGGCACTGCTCGCCCGACAGGTGCGCCTGCGGACCCTCTATCAGCACACGGCCCAGTTCCACCAGACCACCATCGCCTACGTGGAGCGCGTCACCGCGATGGGGGCCGAGGTCCGGACGACCGCACCGGGATTCGCACGGATGCTGATCTTCGACCGTTCGATTGCCGTACTGCCCCTGCTCGGCTCCCAGGAGGGAGCCGTCGTCGTGCGCAACGCCAGTGTGGTCGCGGCGCTCGCCGAAGCCTTCGAACGCACCTGGAACGGAGCCACGCCGTTCCCCCTCGAATACAGCAGGCACCAGGCCGTACAGGCCGCCACCGAGGTGCGCCGCACCATCATCGGCCTCCTCGTCCAGGGTGAGACCGACAAGAAGATCGCCCAGAGCGTCGGCCTCTCGCTTCGCTCCACCCAGCGCCACATCGCCGAGGTCATGCAGGACCTGGGCGCTCGCAACCGGCTCCACGCCGGCTACCTGCTCCACGGCCTCACGGCCTGACACCTGCGCCCCCGACCGGACGGCCGACCCGGGCGGACGAGACACGACGTGGAACCGGGCCGGAGGCCGCCGCGACCGACCACCACCCGGCCTTCGCGGTCTGCGGCCCGCACGTGCTGCGGGCCGCAGGGTCGGCCCGCTACTTGGGCTGGACGTGCACGAGCATGCCCTCGACGCGCTTGCCGGGCGTCCCGCAGAAGGCGCCGTCCTGCACGAACGGCGTGTCGCCGGTGTCCTCCACGTGCGCCATGTACGTCACCACGTACTTGTCGGCCTCCGTTCCGGTCAGTTCTATGGCGAACCCTTCGATCCGGAGGGACTGTCCGCGTGTGCCGATGAACTGCCCTTCCGGCACCCAGTCAACAGGCTGATTGCCCTGGAGAGTCGCCCGGTAGCGCAAGCTCAAGCCCGGAATCGGGGGTTCGAAGTGAAGCTCGAACCCCTCCAGTCTGAGCGACAGCCCCTGGGTGCCCATGAACTTGTCCTGCGACAGCTGGACGTCCCCGATGTTTTGCACGTGGACGACTCCGCCCAGGGTTTCGCTGGGAAAGGTGATCGGCCACGGATTGTCGTTGACGAGCCCCGAAGGGTTCCCGGGCGGATACGTCAGCCAGAGCAGCAGCGCGAACGGCTCGAAGGGGTACACGTCACCGATCAGCTTCGCGGCGGTGTCCGCCAGGGTGGCGCCGCCGGCCTGAACGATCTGCCCCCAGTCGAGCCCGAACTGCACGTTCAGGTAGTTGAGGAAGAGGACGGCGCAGCCGTTCGAGATCTCGGATCCCCCCGCCGTCCCGGAGGAGGGGTCCGTCCGGTTCACGTAGTTGGGCCGCAGGCCGCTGTCCAGCCAGACCGCTCCCGCTCCGGTCACGTTCCCCGGGTAGAGCGCCGTTGCGAGGTCTCGGGACAGGCCCTCGCCGTTGCTCGCCCCGCAATTCCACCCCGCGTTCTGATGAGCCATGAAGACTTCGGCCACTTCCGCCACCACCCCCGCGCTCACCTTGGCTCCGTTCGTCGCGTCGTAGGCGGCGGCGTGGATGTCCCGGGCCGCACAGCTTCCGGTGTGATACGCGCCGAACGCCCCGGGGTCGATGTAGACGCGGAAGGGCCCGCCGACGTTGATGCCGCCGAACCAACTCCGCATCTGCGTGAAGTCCTTCTCGCAGGTGGCCAGGACGGCTGTTGCCATGGCCTGTCCGCCGGCGCCGAGGGCCGCGTCGTAGAAGACCTCGAAGTTGGATGTCCGCAGTCCGCCCGGCTGGTACGCCGCGACCGCGGCGGGTGCGAAGGGTTTCGACTTCGTCCAGAACAGATAGCTCATTTCCGTGCCTCCTTGGCCGTCCCGATGATCCGGCCGGACGGCAGGAGCAGTCGGCCGAGACGATTCGAGACGATTCGAGACGATGGGAAACGACGAGGGGCCACCCGCCCGGGCCATGGTTCGCGCCCGTTCCTATGCCTTCCACGCTACGCCTGACGACTTCGCGATTCGACCCCCTGACGCGACGGGAGCGGGGGCTCCCCGACGAAAAGAGCCCCGTGCCCGCGCGGGCTCGGTTCGCGCAGCACGAGCCCAGCAGCTGCCACTCCCGCCCGATCAGGCGCTTCTCCAGGCGGTTGAGCGTGATCTGGATGCCGACCGTCCCGGCCAGTCCAACCCGGATCTGGCTGCAGCTGGCACAAGCAGGGCCGTCCGACAAAGCACTGCTGAGTCCGCGCAGCCGTGAGACGGCCCGTCAGTCGACCGGACAGCCGCTATACCATTCGGTAACTTCAACGAACCGTTGAAGACCGGTGGGTGATCCGGACGACGCCCACCAGCCAGAACACGCCCCGGCCACAACGAAAGGCTCGCGATGACCAACCAGACCCCGCCCACACCCAACTGGCAGCCGGGCTACGGCCAGCCGCACCAGCCCGCACCGTACGGCTACCCGGCGCCCATCATCATCAACAACAACACCTCCGCCTTCGCCAGCGCGTCAGCCATCGGAGTCGGCTACCGCCGCCCGTACCGCCGTCAATCGTTCTGGGCCCACTTCTGGCTGTTCATGTTCACCGCCGGGGTCGGCAACGTCATCTACGCCTGGATGGTCTCCTCCGCGAACCGCCGAAACGGCTGGTAACCCGGTGACCGGTGAGTGGGCGGCCCACGCCCACTCGATCAGCTGATCCACCGCCACACCGGCCTCACCCGGCGGCCGGGTTGCTCAACCCGAAGGACACCCCGCGTGAAGACCTTCCGCAACGGAGTTCCCGTGGGACGCGCCGTCGGCCCCGCCCCTGACCGTGAAACCGGCCCCACCGACTCGGAAGGAACCCCCTGATGGTCCTGCGCGACCGCCGCACCTGGCTGGTGAGAGGCCACAACATCCGAAAGACCGACTGCTTCCCCCGCTGGGTCGAGGAAGGGATATGCGCGACGTCCTGGCACAGCGTCGGCTACCTCGCGCCGCACCCCGTCATGACTCGCGACGAGCACGGCGACGTCTTCAACACCGCCTACGGAGGCGGCGGCAGGGTAGGCACCCGAGCCACGGAGTGCTGGTACTTCCTCAACGCCATCCAGCCCGGAGACCTGGTCATCGTCTCGGGCTCGCTCAAGCCCGGCCACCTGCCCGTCAAGGTCGGCGTCGTCACCAGCCACCCCCTCTGGCGGCCCAACGACCCCACCGCCTGCCGCGCCCGCCGCACCGACTGGCTCGCCCACGACGACAACGCCATCGACCGCGACGAGTTCCGGACCGACATCGGCGGCTTCCTCAAAGCACACCGCGCCTCGGTGTGGCCGGTCGATGAGGTGCACGACCGGAACAAGTACGGCGAGATCACCTCCGACCTACTGCGACTGCTCGGCACGCGTGGCATCAACCTGTCCCCGCAGACCGTGGAAGCGCCGCCCCTCAGTACCTACGCGCTGCGGTGCGCCGAATGGGATCTGCGGGACCGGCCGGAGCGCATCGCGGCCACCGGCAGCAAGTTCAAGCGAGATCAGGAGCTTCGGGCCCTGGTTGCTGCCCGGTCCGATCGCTGCGAGAACCCCGACTGCCTGACGCCTGCCGAGTACTACGCCGCCCTGGACAGCAAGGGCATGCCGATCCTTGAGGTCGATCACGTCCAGGACTTGGGCCTTGAAGGTGCCGACCGGCCGGACAACATGATCGTCCTGTGTCCGAACTGCCATGCCTTGAAGTCCCGCTCCACGCGCAGCGGCTCGATGCGGGAGAAGCTCCGGGAGATCGCCCTGCGCCTCCACGAGCAGGCGGCCGGAGGATAGCCGCACGACGCGAACGGCGTGTAGGGCGCCGCATGCAGCGGGTAGTAGAGACGTTCGTCGGCCCAGAGTGTGGTTACCGTGACGACGCCGTTGTCCGTCTTCCCGAGCACTGGCAACGATCTGGCATCACATCAGATGGGGCGATGCTCAGCCAATCTACTGGCCGACAACCTCTGTCGAGGCTGTCATGCCGTTACGCCCAGTGCGGCGGAGGCCTGGACGAGGGGAGCCGTCTTCATGTCCTCGGGCATGCCCGCGCCCTGGACGGACATGACGGTGACGACCCGGTACCGGCCGGGATCCGTGGCCACGTCCTTGAAGCTCGTACCGGGGCACGCCCGGTCGATGGTCAGGTGCTCCTCGTAGGGCTCCTCTCCGACGCGATAACCCAAGGCGACGGTGGCAGTGGGACCGTCGCCGCGGTGGGGCGTCTGCGTCGCGACGATCTTCCCGTCCTTGAGGTGGGGCGTCTGCGTCGCGACGATCTTCCCGTCCTTGAGGAGGAGAGCGGTCGGTGGGACTCCGATGAACGGCAGCGTCAGCATCTCCGCGGGGTCCTTGGCCGTGATCCGGTAGGTGACGGCGATCCCGGTGTCATCGAGTTCGGCGCGGGGGAGGGTGAGGTACACGTGGTCGCCGGCGAGGGACTCCGCACGCGGCGGGGCGATCGTGGTCCCGCAGGCCAGGGTCCGTTGCCGACGCTCGTCCGGTGGCGCTGTCGGGACCGAGCCATCGAGTGTCGCGACGGGGGCGCTGCTCGCGCAGTAGGCGGCGAGGATCAGCAGGGGAGTCAGGTACAGGGCTTTCTTCAGGGTCGTTCCTTGGGTTCCAGTGATTCATGCCCAGGCCGGGCCGGTGTCCATGTCAGCGAGAGGCGGGTTCGACCGCCTGACGCCTGGTGCTCCAGGCCAGGCTGATGAGCCATGCGGCCACGATTGCCACGTGCGCACGCTGGACGAGCCCGTGCAGACTGCTCTCGTACGCCGACAGCGCGATGTCGACGAGCAGCAGGCAGCAGCTCAGAACGCCCAGGAACGACTCCCTGGGGAGGCCCCGACGAAAGCGGTACGTGGTGGGCGCGAGGCGGTGCGCAATCCACATGGCCGCGAGGAACGCGGCCTCCACCAAGGTGCTCAGGGCAACGTGTGTCAGGGCTTGCGAGGGCAGGATGCCGTTGAAGCCCAGGGTTTCACACCCCTCCTCCAAGGAAGGGGAGCACTCCATGGGGGACAGGACCGCGCACACACTCGTCATGACACCGGCGCCGAGGAGCGTCAGCCAGAGGAAGGTCCGTGCCCAGCAGACATGTTGGGCCCAGGAGAACAGTCTGGCGATGCAGCCGTACGCGATGAGCGCACCCGCTGCGGCGTCACACGCGGCGAACAGGGACCGGGTCGGCTGGCCTTCTGCGGCGAGTTCCGAGATGAAGGAGCGGCCAGGAGGAAGACCCGTGACCACGAGGTTTTCGAGCGGCCACGCGCTGTAGAGCACCGCACCGGCGATCAGGAGGGCCGTCGCGCCGTCCCACTGCCGCAGGCCCAGCGCCGGACGGGCAGATCCGCGGCGCGGCCCGACGGCATGGAGGGTCGGGTTGGCGGAAGGTTCACTGCCGGCCATGGGTCGCCTCGACGTAGAGTTCCGTGAGCGCCTCGCCGAAGACCGGACTGTAGGTTATCCAGTCCACCGGCCCTCCCCCGCCCTTCCCTCCGGTCACTCCTATGACCTCGCCGGTCATGCCGTCGAAATTCGACAGCCACGGCCCTCCGGAGACCCCGCTGGCGTAGCCGTCGCAGCTCATGCGCAGGTACCGGCCTCCAGGGAGCGTGCCCGTGCCCGCAGTGCACCTGACGGGCAAGTCGGCCGGATTCTTCCGGCGCCAGGGGTATCCAATGACGGTGACAGGACCGTCGTGATGCCACGAGCCCCTCCGCAGGGAGTTGGCTCCCGTCACCGAAGCGATCGGGGTACCTGCCGAGTTCGGCCTCAGCCGCACGAACATGAAGTCGAACTCCTCACCCTCCGGGGTGCGGGAGAAACGCGGATCGGTCCAGGTCCTCTCCACATCCCAAATACCAAAAGGCTGCCCGGAACTCCCCTCGGCCCCGTCATATCCCGGAATGAACCGCGTTTTGCCGGCCTGAACGCCACAATGGGCGGCAGTGATGACGATGTCACCCCCAGGACTCTCGATCACAGCACCCGTGCAATTGTGCTCCTTGATATCCCTGCCGCCATCGACGAACACCCCCACGCTGGATATCCCGCCAAATCGTTTGGCAACCTTGATCGGCTCATGGGTCACCAGGGCGGACATCCCGAGGAGAACGAATATCGATGTGACGACCGAGGCAGCGACCACGGCGACATGCCTGGGGCCGGAAGTTCCCGCCCCAGGCATCAGAAATCACGTCCCACGAATAGATCCAGAGATCTCTATCAGGGGCGGGGCTTCGACAGCTTCACTTCCCGACCCAGGCCCTTGCTCGAAGTGTCCTGGAACAGGGAAAGTCCGCCGTTGGGCCACCGGAGGAGGAGATCGTCCCGCAGATTCGTCGGCTTCCCCTCGGCCTGATGGTAGTTGCCGATCGCCATCAGGCCGCCTTCCCATTCGTGGTCCCCGGCCGGCCGAATGAACGACTCGGAGTGGAGGCCCTTTTCAACGGAGTAGTCGTAGACGCTCACCCGACCGTCGTTCCAGCGCACCATCAGGTCGCTCATGGCCTTGTCGCCGGTTCCGTCGAGGTGCCCGGCGACGACGGTCCTCGTCGCCCTCCACTTCTTGTCGGGCGCCCGAAGCTGACCCTGCTTGCCGAATCCCGCGGCGGTCAGCTCGTAACGGGTGACCTCACCGTCCGTCCAGAGGACCACGAGATCGTCCAGACCCCCGTCCTTGTGGAACTTCCCGGAGGTGATGCTGACGACGTTGTTGTGCCAAACCTTCTCATCCCCCGCGGGCGGGGCGATCTGGATCTCCTCCGTCAACTTGTGACCGACGGTCACGTTCTTGAACAGCGAAGCAGCGCCGCCCCTCCAGCGCACCAGCAGATCGTTACTGCCCGAGCCGGTGAAATTGCCCGCGGTGATGGAGACGGCATCCTTCCAGCGCTCCTCCGAGCCGGGCTCGGACAGCTTGTGGACCTTCGAGAAACCCGTCCGATTCGTTCTGGTAGAGCAGGATCTGTCCGTCCTTCAGGCAGGCGACGATGTCATCGGTGCGCCTTTCCTGCTGCTTGTCCGAGTAGAAGAAACCCGATGTGACCTTCCCGGCCTTGCCCCAGTCCGCCTCACCCACCGGATCCTTCGCCCCCACAAAGCTCTCCGATCCAAAACCGCAGGTCTGCTGGTCGATCGGAGCTTCCCCCAGTCCGTCGGAGGTCTTGCTCCCGACGGCATGCGCCGTTCCTGCCACTCCGAGCATCGCGGCAGCAGCGGCGGCCGCGGCCGCCGCAAAAGAAATACGTCGAATCATCGCCATGAAAGTTCTCCCCCAACGGGAACTGACGGCCGGGATCCATATTCCGACTGGTCCCGATTGCTTCGGCCGACTCTATGCAGAGCAACCTCGGGGCGTCTACAAACCAAATAGGGCGAATGGGTATCCAAAGTTTATCGACCGGTTGCTGATGGCGTACAGGTCTCGACCCGTCCCCAACCAGCCACCCGAAGCCGTGCAGGCGACCCGCCGGTAGTCGACGTTGGTGCACGGGTGGGCCCCTGGTGCACATCGAAAGGGCATCGGGCGGGGACGATCGGCGACTGTCGCGGCCCGCGCGTGGCGGCCTAGAAATGAGGGGCCTGTGGGCGATCCGGGCCCTCCGGGACGAGACGCCCAGGCGGCCGGACTCCGTGCCGGCCCCCGATCCGTCGCAGGGGTGCAACGCCCCCACGCGCGACCAGTGAGCAGCAATCAGTAAGGAACCACCATGGCACCAAGCCTGACCAACGAGACGGTCGGCACCGCCAGCGGGACGTCCCACTCCCGTCAACCCCGTGGCCTGGCCACCCTGTTCATGACCGAGATGTGGGAGCGGTTCTCCTACTACGGCATGCGCGCCCTCCTCGTCGTCTACCTCATCTCGGGCGGGCCGGACTCCGCGGCGGGCAGCCAGGGCGGTGGCCTCGCCATGAAGATGGCGACCGCGACGGCCGTCTACTCGGTGTACGTCGGGATGGTCTACCTCATGGCCATGCCCGGCGGCTGGCTCGGCGACCGGGTCTGGGGCGCCCGGAAGACCGTCACCGTCGCCGGCGTCGTGATCATGTCGGGCCACTTCCTGCTCGCCCTCCCCGGGCAGGGGATGTTCTTCTCCGGGCTCGCGCTCGTCGCCGTCGGCTCGGGCATGCTGAAGGCCAACATCTCCACGATGGTGGGGCACCTGTACGACGGACCGGCGGACCCACGCCGGGACAGCGGCTTCACGCTGTTCTACGTCGGCATCAACCTCGGCGCCTTCGTCGCGCCCTTCGTCATCGGCACCGTGGGCCAGGAGTTCAACTGGCACCTGGGCTTCGCCCTGGCCGGCGTGGGCATGGCCCTGGGGCTGCTCCAGTTCCTGCTCGGCACCCGGCACCTGAGTGCGAAGAGCGACGTCGTACCGAACCCGCTGAGCCCCCAGGAGCGCTCCAAGCTCCTCGCCACGGCGGCAGCCGTCGCGGGTGTCGTCGCCCTCTTCTACACGGGCGTGGTCATGGCCGGCGCGTTCACCCTGGAGTGGGCGCTCCTCCCGCTCTCCCTGGCCGGTCTGCTGATCCCGGTCGGCGTGCTGGTCCGGATCAAGCGCGACAAGGAGCTCTCGGACACCGAGCAGGCGCGGATGAACGGCTACATCTGGTTCTTCGTCGCCGCCGCCGTGTTCTGGATGATCTACGACCAGGGCGGCTCCACGCTGGCCACCTTCGCGGAGGGCAAGTCCGCGAACACGCTGCTGGGCTTCGGTTTCCCGTCGACCTGGTTCCAGTCCCTGAACCCGCTGTTCGTCCTGGCACTGGCCCCGCTCTTCGCCTCGCTGTGGATCGGGCTGGCGCGCCGGGACCGCGAACCGAGCACCGTCGTGAAGTTCGGCCTGGCCCTCGTGCTGGTCGGCGCCTCGTTCCTCGTCTTCGCCGTGCCGCTGGCCGTGGCCGGCCCGGACGAGAAGGTGAGCCCGATGTGGCTCGTCGCGATCTACCTGGTCCAGACGGTCGCCGAGTTGTGCCTGTCCCCCGTGGGCCTGTCCCTGACCACGAAGATGGCGCCGGCGAAGTACGGCTCGCAGATGATGGGCGTGTGGTTCCTCGCGGTCACCGCCGGTGACTGCGTGGCCGGTCTGCTCTCGATGACCGGTGTGAACCTCAACGGCACTCCGGCCATCGTCGGTCAGGCGGCGCTGGCCGTCCTCGCCGGCGTCGCGATCCACCTGGGCCGCCGGACCGTCCGGTCCCTGATGGGCGACGTGCGCTGATCTGCCGGGCGCGAAACGGCTGCGGTCCCAAACCCGAACCCCGGGTTTGGGACCGCAGCCGTTCTGTGTCCGGCAGATCAGCCTTGGTCGTCCGGCACGGACTCCGGCGCGGCCTCCGGCCAGGCGACGAGGACGGGGCCGCGGGTGAGGGCGTCGAGACGGGCGCGGATCCGCTCGGCGTCCGGGATCCCGAGCCGGTCCGCGACGCCGAGGGCGCTGCGCAGCCAGATCTCGCCCTCGGCCTCCGAGCCCTCCTCGCACAGGCCGATCCCGGCGCCCTCCAGGGCGAGCATCTCCTGGTACGGGAGCGGCAGTTCGCAGGCGAGGTCGCGGGCCTGCGCGTAGTGGGTGTGCGGGTTCGACCAGCCCGTCTCCGCGAGCAGCCGGCCCAGCAGGTTGAGCGTCTGCGCCTCCGCGCCCGGGTCCTGGAGGTCCCGGCACAGGCTCAGGGCGCGCCACAGGCTCTGGAGCGCCGGCTCGTAGGCGCCGGTGGACCGCTGGGCGTCGCCGAGCACGGCGAGCGCGCGGGCCTCGCCGGGCCGGACGCCCAGCTCGTGGTAGCCGGCCACCACCCCGGACAGCCATTCGACCGCGACCCCGGACCGACCGGCCGCGTGGTCCAGCCGCGCCAGCCCGAGGAGTGCGTCCAGCTCGGCCCGCCGGCGGCCCCCGTCGCGGTGCAGCTCCAGCGCGGTCGTGAACTCCCGTGTGGCCAGGTCGCTTTCGCCGAGCGCGAGATGGGCGTCCCCGAGCAGCAGCAGGGTGTCCGCCCGTCCCTCGTCGTGGCCCAGGACCCGGTGGATCTCCAGCGCCTCCCCGTGGCTCCCCAGGGCCGCCGCGTACTGCCCCATCAGCTGCTGCATCCGTCCCAGCGCCGACAGGGCATCTGCTTGGCCGAGCCGGTCGCCGATCGCGGCATAGAGGTTCACGGCCTCCCAGTGCCGGGCGGCGGCGGCCTGGTACTGCCCGGTGAGCTCGCCGACGACGCCCAGGCCGAGGCTGGCATCGGCCCGGCCGGGGCGGCTGTTCAGGAACTCGGACAGCTCCAGCGCCGGCTGGAGGTTCTGGGTGGCCTGCGTGTGATTCCCCAACGTCCGCTGGGCGCGGGCGAGTCCGACCATCGCGGCGATCTGGCCGTGGCGGTCCCCGTCGGCGAGGTGGAGGTGCAGCGCGGCCTGGTGGGTCTCCACCGCGCTCTCGTACCGGCCCTGCGCCTCCTGGACCAGGCCGAGCCCCGAGAGCGCGTACGCCTCGCCGGTGCGGTCGGCCAGGCCCCGGTACAGCTCCAGTGCCTGGGAGTACCGCTCCTCGGCCGCCGCCTGCTCGCCCGTCAGCCCGTCCAGCTCGGCCAGGTTGAGGAGCGTCTCGGCCCGGCCCGGCCGATCGCCGAGGAGGACGGCGCTGTCGAGCGCGAGGTGGTGCAGGACGCGGGCCTCCTGCCAGTGACCACGGCCACGCAGGTAGGCGTGCAGTGCGGCCGGCAGGTGGACGGCGTGGGCGTGGCGGCCGTGCCGGATGGCGAACTCCACGGCGGCCTGCAGGTTGGCGCACTCACCCTGCATCCAGGCGATCGCCCGCTCCGGGGTGGACAGGTCCGGGGCGCGGTCCGCGCCCGGCGCGAGCCGTCCGGCCGCGAGGAGGGGGCGGCGGGCCAACTGGCGGTCGGCCGCCGTCGCGCAGGCGAGGTAGTGGTCCAGGAACCGGTTGATGGCCGCCGCACGGGTGTTGGGGCCGTCACCGAACGCCAGCACGCGGGCTGGTTCGTGCAGCACCCCGGGCAGTCGGTAGCGTCCGTGGGCCGATTTCTCGACGAGGTGGCGTCCGACCAGGCCGTCCAGCAGGGCCTCGACCGTGGCCGGATCACTGTCGACGAGGGCGGAGGCGGCGAGGACGTCGAAGTCCGGACCGGGAACCAGCCCGATCCTCCTGAGCAGGCGCTGCTGCGGAAGCGCCAGGTCGCGGTACGCCAGGTGGAACGCGGCGGCCACGACGGCGGGGACGGTAGCGGGCACGGCGGGTGTGCCCGTCGACTGCCGTGCCGTGGCGTCCAGTTCGGCGCTGAGGCTGCCGAGCGACCAGAGCGGCCGGTCCCGGAAACGGGCCGCCGTCAGCCGGACGGCAAGCGGGTGGTACCCGCAGCGGGCCACCGCCTCGGTCACCGCCGGGTCATCCTCGGCGAGCCCGGCCCGGGCGGCCTCGGCGACGAAGAGCCGGGCGGACTCCCGCGCTGCCGGGGTGTCCGGCACGCCGGGGAGCCCGGGGAGTCCGGGGAGTCCGGGGAGTGCCACCGCCTCCGGGCCACGATCGGGTGATGTCCTTGCCCGGCTGTCGGGTCGGGTCCTGGGCGGGCGTCCGGACGCGAGGGTCACGGCGGCCCGGACGAGGCCGGTGCTGCGGGTGCGAAGTCGGCGGATGCTCATGGGGCTTTCTCTGCGGAGTGGTCGTGCCGGATCGGCGGGGGCGGACGAAGGTCAGCGGGGCCGACCGACGGAGAGAGAGCCTCCGCTCTCCTTCGCGCCAGGGGTAGGCAGCTCGGTCGCCTCGGCGGACCGGAGGCCGGCCAGGATCCGACGGAGGACGGCCTCATGGGCGGTCCATTCCGCGGGAATGTCCTCGGGCAGGACGGGAATTGCGGGCACGGGGATTCCTGTCTTCGGAAGGGTGATCTCTCGGGCGCCAATGATCATGCCTGTGCCCATCCGTCCCGGCCACGGCCGAAGGTGGTCGGAAACGCATCCGGAGTTGTGAATTGCATTGCCATTCGTGCATGGAGAATCCGGCGTCGCCACGGAATACTTCCCCGCTCCCGCTGCACCCTGCCGATGATCGAATTCCGCCCGCCGAGACGCCGCGGCGGTCGAGAGTCTGCAGCGATCAAGCAGGAAAACGTCTAGAATCGTCATCTTTCGCCCGAATCAGCCGCATTCGATCAAGGACCGCCCCCCGTGACGCTCTCCATCGCTCCGGACGCCTTCGAGCGCTGGTACACCGCCTTCACGAAGCCGGCCGGCCGGTCCCGGTGGACGCGCGCCGACCTGCTGATCGTGGGGCTGGTGGGCATCGGGTCGGTGAACAACGCCCTCAAACCGACGACCGGCCTGCTGTGCGACGTCGTGCCCAGCCTCGCGGTCGCCCTGGTGGTGACGGCAGGCTTCCTGTGGCGCCGGCAGGCCCCCCTGGCGGTCACGGTACTGACCCTCGCGGGGCTGGTCCTGGACGGTGCCCGCACACCGGTCTTCCTCGCGCTGTTCAGCCTCGCCAGGTTCCAGCCGCGGCACCGCGCGGCAGTCATCACAGCCGCCGGCGTGCTGTCCGTCCCGCTGAAGGCGCTGCTCCCCGGCCGCCCCGGGGAGTCGCTGACGAACGACCTCCTCACCGCGGCCTTCTACGCCTTCTTCCCGGTCGTCTGCGGGCTGGGCGCACGGGCCTACGAGCACAGCATCGTCGCCCTGCGCGAGGAGCGCGAGCGCCGGGTGGCCCAGACCAGGGCGGAGGAACGCGTCCGGCTCGCCCGCGAGATGCACGACGTTCTGGGGCACCGCATCGCGATCATCGCCATGCACGCCGGAGCCCTCGAATTCGTCCCCGGCGTGAAGCCGGAGAGCCGACAGGTGGCGCGCGCCATCGGCGACACCGCCCGCGCCGGCCTGCGGGACCTGCGCCAGGTGCTGGGCGCGCTGCGCGACGGTGACGACTCGGTGATCGCGGGCCACTGCCTCTCCGACCTGGAGAAGCTGGCGGCCGAGGCCCGCTCGTCCGGCCTGCCCGTCACCCTCGCCACGAACGTCTTCGGCCCCGTCCCGCCCGAGATCGCGCTGACGGCCTACCGCACCGTCCAGGAATCGCTCACCAACATCGTCAAGCACGCCCCGGAGGCGAGGACCGAGGTGCGGGTCTCCACGGCGGAGGGCAGGCTCGAAACCATGGTGCGCAACGACCCATCGCCGGTCCCCGCCCGGCGGATCACGGTGGCGGGTGACGGCTTCGGGATGATCGGGCTGCGGGAACGCCTCTCGCTGCTCGGCGGGGACTTCCACGCCGGGCCGACCGACGGGGGCGGCTGGCGGGTCGTGACGTCCGTCCCGCTCGACGACCCGGCCGCAAGCCAGTGACTCCGGTGAGTCCCGTGAGTCCCCACTTTCGGCGGGCGCACCATTCACTTTCGTGAACATTCGCCGTGCGACCCTCGGAGATCTTGATCCGGAGCCCCGGACGGGACAGGGACGAACCCAGAGGAGACGGACGTGATCCGCGTGCTTGTGACGGACGACGAGCCACTCGTCCGGTTCGGACTGCGCGCGCTGCTGGACGCCACCGACGACATCACCGTCGTCGGCGAGGCCGCCGACGGGGCCACGGCCCTCGCACAGGCCCGGGCCCTGGCGCCCGACCTCGTGCTGACCGACCTCCGGATGCCCGGCATGGACGGGATCACCGCCACCAAGCAGCTGCTGGCCCTGCCGAATCCGCCGATCGTCCTGGTCCTGACCACCTTCGACACGGAGGAGGGCGTCACCGAGGCCCTCCAGGCCGGTGCCGCCGGCTACCTCCTCAAGGACGCCCCGCCCGAGCAACTGGTCGGCGCGATCCGGCTGGTGGCGAGCGGCGGCACGGTCCTGGCCTCGGCCTCGGCGGCCCACCTCGTGAACGCCTCCCGCGACCGCTCCGACCAGGCGGTCCGAGTCCCCCCGGACCAGCGGCGCCGCCTGGAGAAGCTCAGCGAACAGCAACGCGAACTGCTGCGCCTGGTCGGCGGCGGCCTGTCCAACGCGCAGATCGCCCAGCGGATGTACCTCGCCGAGGGCACCGTCAAGGCGTACGTCTCGCGGCTGCTCACCGCGCTCGCCGTCGAGAACCGGACCCAGGCCGCCATCCTGGCGCACAACGCGGGGCTCCTCGACGGGGAGTAGAAGACCTCACGCTGCCGGGACGGCCACCCCGGACCGCCGGGAACCGGTCCAGCAGCCCCGCAGCAGCAGGACGTACAGCGCCACGGCGACGGCCAACGGCCCCCAGTCCCCGTCCTCGGCCCAGGTCCAGGCCTTGCCGGCCCACGGGACCGCGACCGTGACGATGCCCGTGAACTCCTCGGCCCTGACGAGCAAGGGGTCCGGATCGGGGTTGGCATCGCCCTTGGTCCGGTAGGCGGCGCCACCCTCCAGACGCTCGACGGCACGGTGGGTCGTCGGGCGGCCGTCGTGCAGGGGGTCCTTGAACGAGATCACCGCTCCACCGCCGACCTCGTCGAGGTCCGCGGACCGCGTGACGACCACATCGCCCCTGCTCAACGCGGGCCTCATGGAGTCGGAGACGACCACGGACGGACTCCAGCCCCACACCAGCGCCGCCAGGGGCATCAGCACCAGGCTCGTGACCAGCGTGACGACCGCACGGCTGAACGCGACACTTACGACCGCCCACCAGCTCTCGGTCTCCTCATTGGCCTGCTCCTGCTCCGCGTCGCGCTCCTGGGCCTCCGGCTCCTGAACACTCGCTCCCCCCTCCTCCGGCTTCGAAGCGCCGTTCACCCTGTACGCCTTCCTGCTTTTCTGTCGGTGTCACCCCACCTCGCGGCGGCACCTCGCTTCCGAGCCGGGCGCCGCCGCGAGGGTGGAGGGGTACTACACGGCGTCGATCTCAGCGCCGAGGTCGAACTTCAGACCGGAGTTCTCGGCCTCTGCCGGGGCGTTGTCGGCGAGCTTCCACTCAAGCGTGACGTCAGCCTTGTTCTCGGGGGCGTGGACGTTGTTCCGGTCGAGCTTCTCCCGCCGCAGGTCCGTGCGGCCCATCTTGTTCTTGTCCGTGTTCGTCATCTCGTACCACGCGGCGAGGGTCTTCTGCTCCTCCGTCGTGTGGTTCCCCTGCTTGATGGTGATCTTGAGGTACAGGTTCTTGGCCAGCTCGGACTGCGAGGGAATGATGACCGGCTTGCCGTGGCCCTTCGTGATGGCGATGTCCTTGAGCACCACCTGGCCCCAGCTCTCCTTGCCCTCCGACTTCTTGGGCTCGTAGGTGTAGGTCACCTTGGCGCTACCCGGCTTGCCGGGCATCAGGTTGGACACCTTGACGACAGCGTCGGTGCCCTGGTCGCTGCCGACCTTGGACTTCGTCCAAGAACCCGACTCGATCGTGTTGTCCTTGTTCCACGCACCGGCCGACACCGTGGCGTGGGTGGCGCCGAGCACCATCGCCCCCGCGGCCAGGACACCGACCGGCACGGCCGCCAGCTTCGTCCAGCGCTTGGCAGTCTCGGTGCGCCGGTTGTTCATCGTCATTGAATTGATCTCCGCTTTTCGGATTTCTGCGAGCCGGCCGGGTCGGCCGAGCACCCATTGATCAAACCCCGGTCGGGCGAATCCAAAGTGGACCGGCCGGGCAGCGAAAGTGGCATTCCCCGGTGTTACCGTCCTTCTGCGCCCATTCGACCGGGAAGCGCCATGAATAACACCGTCCGCACACCGGAGTGGAATTCCTCGCACGCGGTGCGGGACGGGACTCCACGGCTCCGCGACCCGAAAGGCTCCCCTCAACTCCGATGGAACTGATCGTCGATGATCAGGCGCCGATCCACGTGTCGGGCCGCGAGCACGCGTTGACGGGCACGGCGGCCGCCGCTCAGGAGGCCGTCCGGCTGGCGCTCGACTGCGAAGAACTGGGCTGGGACGGCTACTGGGCCGCCGTCGACCCCGGCACGGTCCGTCACTCGCACATGCTCACCGCCATGGCCTCCGCCGCCGCCACCATCACCGGATCCATACGGGTCGGAACCGGATTGGTCCTGCCCGAGGACGGAGGCCCGGTCCGCGGCGCCGCCGGCTTCATGTCGCTCGCCCACCTGCACCCGCGGCGGACCGATCTGATCGTCGCCACCGATCCGGACGCCGCTCACGGCACGCCTTTCCCGGGCCCCCGGCTCACCGCGTTGCTCGCCGCCCTCCGCTATGAGGACGTACACGGCTCCCCCACCGCTCCACCGCGGATCTGGCTGACCGGACAGCGCGCCGAGGACGCCGCCGTCGCGGCGGCGTACGGGCTTCCGTTCTGCCTCGAACTCCCCGCCGATCACCTGCCGCGCCCGGACTTCCTGGACCACTACCGGAAGTTCTGCCGCACGGAGGCCGGCCCCGGGGCACCGCGCGTCGCGCTGGCGCTGCGGATCGCGTGCGCCGACAACCCCGACGAGGCCGCCGCGCTGCAGGCCCTGCTCGCCTGGGCGGAGCCGCCTACGGCCACCGCTCGGCCTCGGACGCTGGTCGGCACGCCCGACCGGATCAGGCCACACCTGGCCCACCTGCTCGACCTGTACCGGCCCGACACCCTCGCCGTCTCCACCCCGTGCCCGGACCACGCGCTGCGCATCCGCTCGTACACCCTCGTCCAGGACCTCGTCACCGGCCTGCGCCCCGCCCCTTGAAGCGCGAACAGCTGAAGCGCGAACAGCACCCCTGCCCGGGGTGCTGTTCGCGGCGGTCACTTCTGGTCCTCGTTGACGTAGGTGCCCGGCGAACCGGGCCGGACCACCAGCAGGTGCTGTTCAATCAGCGCCTCGACGGCCTGGTTGACCACGTCGAAACTCACCCCGTACGCCTCCGCGAGCGCCCGCCGCCCGGGGATCCGCCCTCGCAGGCTGCGCGCCTCGATGCGCTCACGCAGATCCGCAGCCACGCCCAGCCACGCCACCGATCCGGGGGGCTGCGGCAGGAGCCAGGGCGGTCGCCGCAGCAGGGTGACCGCAGCCCGCCGGACGAACTCCGCCGTGGGGACGGGAATTCGGTACAAGCGGGCGATCCGCCCGACCGCCGGGACCCGCTCGGGCGACCTGGGCCGGGGCAACCGATCGACCAGGTCGGCGGCGAGGTCCCGGTACTCGGGCCGCCTCTTCGTCCGCTCCGACCGGCCGACGTCATCGCACATCTCTTCCTCGATCCCTGTCGATGGTTCAGGCGGGTCGGTCCCACCGTGCATCGATCCTGGGTCCTCGCCGATCCCCCCGGTAGACCGGAAAGTCACCGGGGGGATGCACCAAAGTGAATCGAGGAAACCGCCGACCGGTACCCGCTCAGGGGCCCTCGATGCGCTCCACGATGAGGCTCGGTCCTACGTGTCGAGGACAGTGCCCGGGCCACCGTCCACACACGGCTGACCCGGCATCACGCATTCACCTCATCGGAACAGCAGTCGCCACGTGTGCTCCCCCGGGTATCCGTCCGCGTCGGCGCCGTGCCAGCCCTGGTCGGCCTGGAAGGCCTGCACCGCGCGGCGGTCCGACTCGCTCCAGGCAGGCCCCGGGCCCTGTCGGTAGTACCGGCCGTAGCCCTTGGCCACCAGTTGCCTGCCGAGGAGCGCCACGTGGTCGTTCCGCTGGCCCGGCCTGAAGTGCCCGGCCCCGGGAAATGCCGGGGGCCGGTTCGCGGGGTGGTCGGCGGGGCGGTCCGCGCCTGGTCCGATGTCCTTGCCGCGTCCCTCGACGAGCAGTCGCCAGGTCTGCGCCCCGGGGATTCCGTCGGCGGCCGCCCCCGACCATCCCTGCGCCTGCTGGAACGCCCGGGTGGCATCACTGTCGGGACGGCCCCAGCGCGGGCCGGGCCCGTGCTGGTAGAAGCGCCCGGCGCCGCGGCCGATCAGCATGGTGCCGAGCCTGGTGACGTCCGCATTGTCGGCCCCGGGGCCGAACCGTGCCGCGCCCGGGAAGGCACGATCGGAACCGTCTCCTGGTGCGTCCTCCTCCTGGACACCGTTGTAGCGGTACGGGATGTAGGACGACCCGTGCGAGGTGTACGCATAGGGAATGGTCCGCTTGACCGCACCACGCCCGCCGGCCTGCTCCAGCACCACGTACCGCGTGTGCTCCCCGTCGGCCCAGCCGCCGAACAGCACCACGTGCGAACCCCGTTGGGGGTTCGCGGTGTTGTGGAAGAGCAGCATGTCCCCCGGGCGCAGCTCCGTCTTGGTGATGCGGGTCGCGTACTGGTGCAGGTCCCCGGTCCAGTGGCTGCCGGGCAGGGACCACGCCATCGAGACGAAGCCGGAGCAGTCGGTGCGGTAGCCCTGGCGGTAGCGGTTCATGCTGTACGGGACCTTGGCATCGATCCAGCCCTGGGCCCGGGCCAGGATCTGGGCGCGGGTCAGCCGGGGTGCGGCGGTCGCCGCGGAACCGGTGGAGGGACTGGGCATGCCCTGCGGGGACGGCGAGCCGTCGTCGTCGCCCATCGGTGTACCGACGGGCGACGACGGTGTGGCGCCCTCCGCCGCAACGGCCTCGGTGGTCCCGGCGGTCCCGGCACCGGCGAATGCCGCCGCGGTCATGGCACCCGCCGCGACCAGCCTGGTCGCCCGTACGCGGGTCGAACGGGCCACGGCCGCCCGGTCCTGCGCGGCGGCCTCGGCGCAACCGGGGCACGGGCAGTCGGCGGGTGCGGGGATCTCGCTGAATTCCGGCAACGACATCGTGGGCGTCCTTGTCTCAAGAGCAACGACGTCCTCGGCAGCGGAGCCGGGGCCGAGGACGGAAGGTGAATCGGCGGTCGGTGCAAGGAGCGGTCCGAGCTCAGCCTCCGGGCGCATCCCCCGCCGGACCGGCCGGTGACGGCCGGGGCCTCGCGATCGGGCGGTCTTCCGTGCATCGACGCCGGGAACGCGCGGGCTCGGCGAACACGCGGGCCCGGCAAACACCCAGGCCCGGCAAACATGCGGGCCCGGCGCCGAACGTCCGGAGCCGCTGGGTGAAAGCTAGACCACGTACCGGCCGCCACCGGCAGTCTCCTGAAGTCTGCTTCAGGGTTACCGGAGGGTTGCGACGGCGGGCGTCATGCTGGCGTCATGCGTCTGCTGCTCGTGGAAGACAACGCCAGATTCGCCGACCTGCTCCGCCAGGGCCTGGCTGCCGAGGGCATCGACGCGGATTGGGCGCCCGACGGGCACGCGGGCCTGCGACGGGCCCTGGAGGGTGGCTACGACGTGATCGTCCTCGACCTGATGCTGCCGGGGATGCACGGGTACGAGGTGGTCGCGCGCCTGCGGACGGTCGGCGACCGGACGCCGGTCCTGATGCTCACTGCCAAGGACGGGGAGTACGACATCGCCGAGGGGCTGGAGACCGGCGCCGACGACTACCTGGTCAAGCCCTTCTCGTTCGTCGTGCTCCTCGCCCGCCTGAAGGCGCTGGTGCGGCGCAGCGCGCGGCGGACCCCGACGGAGTGGCTGGTGGGCGACCTGCGGGTGGACCCGGTGTCGACCCGGGTCTGGCGCGGGGGGACGGAGGTCGAGCTCACCGCCAAGGAGTTCGCCGTCCTGGCCTGCCTGGCCGAACGGGCGGAGCAGGTCGTCGCGAAGCCGGAGATCATCAAGCGGGTCTGGGAGGGACGGTCGCCCCGGCCGCTCAACGTCGTCGAGGTCTACATCAGCGCCCTGCGCCGGAAGCTCGACACTCCCTTCGGGCTGGTGAGCATCCTCACCGTGCGGGGCGCCGGCTACCGGCTCACGGCACGGCACCGCGGCACCTCCCGCCCGTGAACCCCGTGAACCCCGTGAACCCAGCGAACCAGCGAATGGCGAACTGACGCCGTACTCAGGACTCGTGACCGGACCGGCCGGACCGGCGCACTCAGGCATCCTGGTGGGATGCGTCTGCTGCCCGTTCCGTCAGTCCCTCCCGTCACGACCGTCTCCTGTGAACAGCCCCCGGGACGACGCCGCCCGGCCGATCGGCCGCCGGTGAACGAGCAGTCAGCGCGGTTGAGGCGGTCGGCTCCGCGAACGCTGCGCGCCCGGGCCACTGCCGCCGTCACCGCGGCGTTCACCCTCGCGCTGGTCGCGGCCTCGGCCGCGTTCCTCGCTGCCCTGCGGGCCGACCTGTGGGAAGCCGCGAGGGACGAAGCACGGCGGAACGCGGTCTCGGCCGTGGAAGTGCTGGAGGCGCAGAGCAGTTCCTCCAGCGGCAGCTACACGGTCCGGGGCGGCGCCGTCGGCGCCGTCAGCCTCGGCGACCCCGGTACGACGGCCGCGCAGTGGGATCCCGGACCGGTCGCGCAGCACCCTTCCGCGGCAGTGTCACCGACCTCTGCCTCCCCGTCCGCCGGCGCCCCCTCGGACGCGACGGCCATCGTGAACTCGGGCGACGGCCGCTTCCAGGTCGCCGCGGTCGTCGACTTCGACGCCGCGCGCGCGACGCTGCTCAGCATGTCGTCGTGGATGATCCCCATCCTCCTCGTCCTCGTGCTGTTCTGCGCCTGGCTGACCTGGACCGCGGTCGGCCGTGTGCTGGCGCCCGTCGAGGCGCTGCGCCGCGAGGTCGCCGACATCACGGCCGGTGACCTGCACCGGCGCCTGCCCGTACCCGGCGGGCGCGATGAGATCGCCCGCCTGGCCACGGCCATGAACGCCACGCTGGACCGGCTCGACCACGCGGTGGCCAGGCTGCGCACGTTCACCGGGGACGTCTCCCACGAACTGCGCAGCCCCCTCGCCACCCTGCGTACGCGCCTGGAGCTGTCGCTGGCCCACCCGGACCGGACCGACTGGCCGCGGACCGTCGCGGACGCCCTGGAGGACACCGACGAACTGGCGGGGCTCGTCGACGACCTGCTGCTGCTCGCCCGGCTCGACGCGCACCGCCCGGGCCACGAGAGCGAGGTGGACCTCGCCGAGCTGGCCCGTGCCCACGGGGCGGTCCCGTCGAATTCGGCCGCCCCCGTCGTGCTCGTCGACGCGCCCGGCCCGGCAACGGTCCGGGGCACTCCCGCGCACCTGGTCCGCGTCCTCACCAATCTCGTCGACAACGCCCGCCGCCACGCGCGCGCCGCAGTCCACGTCAGGGTCGCGACGGAGGACGGCAGCATCACGCTGGAAGTCGCCGACGACGGTCCGGGGATCCCGCCCGCCGACCGGGAACGGGTCTTCGAACGGTTCACGCAGCTCGACGCGGCCAGGACCAGGGGCTGCGGAGGAGCCGGCCTCGGCCTGGCGATCGCCCGGTCCATCGCCACCACCCACCACGGCACGCTCACGGCCGAGGCTCCCGCGGGGACGGTGCCCGGCGCCCGGCTCGTCCTGCGTCTGCCCGCCGCCGAGCGCGGACCACGGCCCGGGACGGACGGGAGCTGAGACCACGAAGGACCGCCAGACGTCAATGACGCCTGGCGGTCCCGGAATTGCTGCGGCGCCCAGTGTCCTTCAGGCCGGCACCGGATCCGCGTGGAGGAGCATGTCCCTGCTTCGCTGCTTCTCCGGGCGGACCTTCTCCCTGGCGCCGACGGGCTCCTGCAGGTGCCCACCACGCCAGGGAGAGTCATGCAGCGGTCCAACCACTGCGGAGATCGGCTCCGGGGTTGTCAGCCCACCTGGAGCTTCCACTGCTGATCGGGGATGTCGAGGCAGTCCCACTGGAGGGCGTCGGCCCCCTCCTTCTTGCTGCCCTCCCGGATGCCCAGGCAGTAGCCCGAGTTGCTGTTGACGAGCTGCCAGCTGGAGCCGTGGACGAAGTTGAGCTTCCAGTGCCGGTCGTTACTGCCGTCACACTTCGCCTGGACCGCCGGGGCGCCCTTGTTCTTGCTGCCTTCCTGTATGCCGAGGCACAGGCCGTGACCGTTCTCGATCGTGTACCCCTGCCCCGCCTCCTTGAACGTCCAGCTCTGCTCAGGCTTCTTGCTGCAGTCCCACTGCTGGACGAGGCGGCCGGGTTCGGACCCGCCACCCTTGGCGCCGATGCACATGTGGGACCCGACGTTCATGATCGTCGAACCACTTCCCGACGAGGCTTCGACCGCCGATGCGGTCGAAGCCCCTGCCAGCAGCAAGCCGCTGACCAGTGCGCCGATTGTTCCCGTGGCAAGGATTCCCTTGGAACGCAAGACATCTCCCTCTGAGTCAATCAATAAGCCGCCTGCAACCCGGATGTTCGGGCGCATCAGCCGATGATCATGAACGCTAGGCCTGCCATTGCGTCCGACCCAGAGGGCGGAGGTCCTGAAGAATCGACCGGACGTCCTGTAGCCGGACGAAGCTTTCTGCACAGCACCCGGCGCAATAGGGACTGGCGGCGTTCGAGGAAGCCGTCGACCGGTACCCGCTCAGGGGCCTTCGATGCGCTCCACGATCAGTTCGCACAACTCGTGGGTGCGCAGGGCGTCGTGGGCGTCGAGCGTCTTCCCTCCGCGGACGGCGTCGAGGAAGGTGAGGACGCACTGCTCGATGCCGCGCTGGCGGGCCACCGACACCCAGTCGCCGCGGCGGCGGGTAGTGGGCTGGCCGCGGTGGTCGATCACCTCGGCGAGGTTGTGGACCTCGCGCTTGGAGTCGGTGCCGGAGACCTGGAGGACCTCCTCGGTCGAGCCGCTGCGACGGTTCATGATGCCGAGGGCCGTGAAGCCGTCGCCGGCGAGCGTCAGGACGACGTGCTCGACCAGGCCGTCGACGCGACGGGCGCGGACGTCCACGTGCTCGACCTCGCCGGGGACGAGGAAGCGCAGGGTGTCGACGACGTGGATGAAGTCGTCGTACACCAGGGTCCGGGCGGCCTCGGGCAGGCCCTCGCGGTTCTTCTGGAGGACGACCAGGTCGCGCGGGCGCTCCAGCGCCTGCACGTAGCCGGGGGCGTGGCGGCGGTTGAAGCCGACCATGAGCGAACGGCCGGTGCGGTCGGCGAGGTCGACGAGGCGGCGGGCGCCGTCGAGGGTGTAGTCGAGGGGCTTGTCGACGTAGACGTCCACGCCGGCGGTGAGCAGCTCCTCGACGATCGGGACGTGCTGGTCGGTGGCCGCGTGCACGAAGGCGGCGCGGATGCCGCCCTTGATGAGCTCGCCGAGGTCGGTGTGGCGGTGGGCGGGGTTGATGCGGTGGGTGTCGCCGATGCGGTCGAGCTTGGCGCAGTCGCGGGTCATCAGGCGCAGGTCGAGGCCGGGCAGCGCCGTGAGGACGGGCAGGTAGGCCTTCTGCGCGATGTCGCCGAGGCCGACCACGCCGACGGGGAACGGCATGTCGGGGGCAGCAGTCTCAGTCATCGAATCTCCAGCCGTGCGGGTGGTCGTCAGCCGTCCCAACCTTACGCACCGGCGGCCGAGCCCGGACTGCCAACTGCGGGCCCGGCCCTTCGCATCCTCACAGGAGCTCGCCGAGGCGCGCCCAGGGGCGGAGCTGTCGACGACGCCCCGGTCCGCCACGAGCTTCTCGAGGGCTGCACGTTCGCTCCGGCTCATGTCCGCACGGAGACGCTCGGCTGGGAGGCCCAGCCGAGCGTCTCGCTACGATTCCCGGCCGCAGCCGGTTGATCGCCGTGTTGCCGCCACCCTGGAATTCGTCGTTGCCGGAGGGCCTTCACCGTTCGACGGAATCACGGGCCCGGGCCGTGAACAACCGCACAGCCCTGGTGCCGGACGTATTCCGGCGAGTTGCTACGGCTTGGTCCACTTCTGGTTGGCGCCGCCGGTGCAGGTGTACAGGGTCGCGGGAGAGCCGTTGTCGGTTCCCCAGCCCTTGACTTCGAGACACAGGCCGGTGTTCTGGTGGCGAATGGTGTTGTCGGCGTTGTCCAGGTTCCACTTCTGGTTGCTCTCACCCGTGCAGGCGACGGCGTGCATCGGAGCGGGGAGCTTGGAGGTGTCGCCGGCGGGGGCCAGGCAGTTGCTGCCGAAGACCCGCAGTTCCTTGGCGCGGGTGTGGGTGAACTTCTGGTTGTCGCCGCCCCAGTGGTCCCAGATGATCACGCTGCCGTCGCTCTTGGCGTCCAGTGCCCTGCCGGAGGCCTTTCCGGTGAAGGCGAAGGTGTGCGCGTTCGCGTCCTTGACCCAGTCCGTGACGTTGTCGGTACGGGTGATCACGGCCTGGTTCTTGCCGGCGGGCTCGCCTATGCAGTTGTGCAGGGAGGAGGTGCTGGTGACACCGACGAGTTCACCCTTGCCGTTGATCACGGGACCGCCGGCGTCGCCGCGGCAGATGGCGCCGCTGACATCGCCGTTGAGCGAGGACGCGGTGATGCCCTTGTCCCCCACGCTGACAAAGGTCTGGGCGCGTGACACCGGCACCCACTCGTCCTTGGTGCGGCCGTAGCCGACGGCCTTGAGCGGTTCGCCCATGGCGACGGAGGTGGCGAGGGCGATGGGGGTGACGCCGGTGGCCGGGCGTTCCAGGTGCAGGAGAGCCAGGTCGCGGTTGTCGTGGGCCCTGAGTTCGGTGACGGCCAGAGTCTGGCCGGCCCAGAACGCGAGCACCGCGGGCACGACGCAGGAGAGCGGCGTCCAGAAGACGAGCGACCCAGCAGCTGCGCCAGGATGGACAGCTTCTGCGGCGGCCACCGGGAGTTGAGGAGGTGGTGCAGGGGCCCGGTGTGGCCCGCTCCGGCGGCGACGGCGAAGTAGGCGTACTTCCCGTCCGGCTGGAACGCCGGGATGACGCAGAGGAAGATCAGTGCGAGTGCGGCGGCCGAGGCGGCCACGGTGGCCAGCCCGAGCCGTCTGTTGCCCTTCAGGAAGACGTAGCACCCTACGGCCGCGACGGTGACGGGCGGGCTTCTGAAAAGCCGGTGCGAGCACGCACATTTGTGACCGTGGAAGCCATGCTGCGGAGACCGGCACCCGAGGCTCCGGGACGAAGGACCCGGGCTGATCGGGAGAACTCACAACCTATTTCTGCCTTGCAGTCGCCTTGGTCTCGCCACAGGCGGCCCCAACGCGACCGCGACAGAAACCGGATTCACCTCTCGCATCCACTTAAGCATCACTGGTTTGTCGCACTTCGTGAATCTGAATACTCACCTGCGCAACCACCCCCGCTCGTAGGTTCGTTCGCACCTGAATGTTCTCGAAGGGGTGAAGAGTGACGAATGTGACCGCCGGCAGGGACGTGCCCGGGGCCGGCACCGCCACCGTGTCGCTCTCGGATCTCGTCGAGTGGCATGTGGTCCGGGACCCCGATGCGCCCGCCGTGGACTACCCCGGCTCCGGGATATCGCTGAGCTGCGGCGAGACCGGCCGAGACCCCGAGGATCCAACCGCATGAGGCCCTCCCCGGGGGACGGTCGGACGTTCCTGCCGCTGCGACACCGCGACTTCCGGCAGCTCGCCGGCGGGCGGTCGCTGATCTACTTCGCCAACGCGATGGCGCCCGTGGTGCTCGGCTTCGCCGTGCTCGACCTCACCGGATCGACGACCGACCTGGGCTTCGTCGTGGGCGCGCGATCGCTCGCCAACGTCGCGCTGCTGCTCCTCGGCGGCGTCGTCGCCGACCGGTTCTCCCGGACCGTGATCCTCCAGGGCTCGGCGGCCGGGGCCGCCCTGGTGCAGGCCGTAATCGCACTGACCGTCCTCCTCGGCTGGACCTCCGTACCTCTCCTCGTCGCCCTCGGCGTGGCCAACGGCGCGCTGTCCGCACTCTCGCTGCCGGCCTCGGCAGCGCTGACCCCGCAGACCGTCCCCGCGGACGTGCTGCGGCCGGCCAACGCCCTGATGCGCATGGCCACCAACATCGGCATGATCGTCGGGGCCTCGCTCGGCGGTGTGGTCGCCGCCCTGATCGGCCCCGGATGGGGACTCGCGGCCAACGCGCTCTGCCTGTTCCTCGCCGCGGTGTGCTTCCACGGTGTCCGGGTCCCGGCGAACGACAACGGGCCGGCCGAACGCTCCCGCCCCCTGCATGAACTGCGGGAGGGATGGCGCGAGTTCACCGCCCACACCTGGGTGGTCGCCGTCGTCCTCCAGTTCACCGTCGTGAACGCCGTCGTCGCCGGCGGCATCCAGGTCCTCGGGCTCGGCATCGCCGACGACACCTTCGGGCGCGGCTGGTGGGGCGCAGTCCTGGCCGCGCAGATGATCGGCGCCGTCGCGGGCGGCGTCCTCGCCGCGCGCTCACGCACCCGGCACGCGCTGCGCCTGGGCGTGGCCCTCGTGACGCTGGAGGCGGTACCGCTGGTGGTGCTCGCCGAAGCACCGCACGCCCTGTTGCTCGGTGTGGCGATGTTCCTGAACGGCGTGGCCCTAGAGCAGTTCGGAGTGGCCTGGGACGTGTCGCTCCAGGAGAACATCCCCACCGACCGCCTCGCCCGCGTCTACTCCTATGACGCGCTGGGGTCGTTCATCGCCCTGCCCGTCGGCGAGATGCTGGCGGGCCCGGTGGCCAATCTGGCCGGTGAACGGGCGACGCTGCTGTCCGGCGCCGTGCTGGTGGTGCTGGCCACCGCCGCCGCACTGCTGAGCCGCGACCTGCGCCGCCTGCCCGTCGCCCCCGCCGCGCCCGGACGGCCCGCCAAGGACCGGGATACCGACGCCGCGTAGCGCGGCGGGCCGCAAACCCTCAGACCGCCGGTGACCTGTCCGGCCGGCTCGATGACGGGGCGAAGCCTCATGTCGTGGATCTGCGGGTCGACGCGGGATGGCGTGCCCGCCACACATCAGACCTGGAAGTAGAAGGAGATCCGGATCGTGGAGTCGATCCCGGGCAGCGCGGCAACGTTCGCCGAGGCCGTCCACCTGACCGATCCGCCCGAGCCATCGACAGGGAACTCCGATGCCGGGCCCCCGGAGTCCGGTCGGGCCGGGCGTCATGACGGCGCCGATGCGTTCGGGCGAGAAGGCCTGGTGCTCCGCCTCCGCACGGCCGGGCGTGCCCTGCGCGCCGCGGCCCGCAGGGCACGCCCGAGTGCGGTGCCGGCGACGCCGGAGCCGGTTCCTCCGAGCGCCGAGGACCTCCGCCACCGGCGCGAGGAAGAACTGCTGGCCCTGCACCCGGGCCTGGTGCGGGAACGCGGCCTGGTGACCGAGGTGCGGGACGACCTACTCGCCGCGGACGCCTTCCTGCGCAGTTTCACGGAGATCACCGACGTGCTGCGCACACGCGGGATCACGTTCGCGCCGATCCCCCGCCACGGCTCCCGCCAGTGGGTGGTGATCCCACCAGGGCTGCGGGCCGACGTACTGGCAGCCTGCGCCACGGCGTTCCGCGGCGTTCCCGTCTACGCCGATCTCCTCGGCCACGACCACACACATCGGACCGTCCTGGCGGAGGAACTCCCGGACGCGGTGGCCGAGTTGGAGGGCCATATCAAGCCCGCCGCCGCAACCGCAGACCACACCGACTCCATTGCCCCGGAGCCGGAACCCGTACGGGTCAAGGGCGTGCGGCTCTACCGTCCGGTGGTGACGAGCGGGCGGAGCCTCTTCTACGGCCACGAGTACGGCTGCGATCTGGACTTCTGGGACTCCGCACAACCCTCCGAAGGCGCCATCGCCGCGATCCACGAACCGCCGTTCGGCTGGTGGACGCCCTCCCTCGCAGCGGATTCCACCGTACGGATCGCCGACCGGGACTTCCCGGTGCCGGCCACCTTCACCCGGGCACGCCTGAACGACATCACCTTCCCGGTGGACGCGGTCATCACCTGGGTCGACGACGGCGACCCCGTCTGGCAAGCCCGCCGCGCCGCCGCACTCACCGCACTCCCGGACCTTCCCGGCCCGCCGTCCAGCGGGACCGGCGACGAGCGTTTCCGCAACCGCGACGAACTGCGCTACTGCCTGCGATCGATCGCGATGTACACACCCTGGATCCGCCACATCCACCTGGTCACCGATGATCAGCTGCCCCACTGGCTCACGACCGAGCACCCCGACCTCACCGTGGTCCACCACCGGGAGCTCTTCACCGACCCCTCGACGCTGCCGGTCTTCAACTCCCACGCCATCGAGACCCAGCTCCACCGGGTTCCCGACCTCGCCGAGCACTTCCTGTACTTCAACGACGACATGTTCCTCGGACGACCACTGCGCCCCGAGCAGTTCTTCCAGGGCAACGGCGTCCCGCTCGTCAACCTCGACTCCCGAGTGATCCCGCCCGGGCCGGTCACCGCCTCCGACGACGAGTACGTCGCCGCACAGAAGAACACCCGCGCCCTCGTACACCGCAGGTTCGGCCGGGACACCACCAACACGCTCCGCCACACGCCGTACCCGCTGACCCGCACGCTGCTCACCGAGAGCGCCGAGGACTTCGCCGCCGAACTCGCCGACACGGCTCGCTCCGTGTTCCGCTCGCCCACCGACATCGCCCCGATCACCCTGGCCGTCGCCCGCGGCTACCTCACCGGCCACGTCGCGTGGGGCCGGCTCGGGCACCACGACACCGACATCGGCCGGCAGGCCCAACTCGACCGGCTCCCCGCGCTCCTCCACGACCGCGCGACAGACACCTTCTGCCTCAACGACGGGGCTCTCGACCACCTCGACCACCTCGACCACGCCGAGCAGGACCGGGCCATCACAGCCTTTCTCCAGGACTACTTCCCCGTCCCCGGACCGTTCGAGGCCACCCCGCCACTCCCGACGGCACAGCGGCCCGCGACCGACCAGCCACCCGAGCCAGGGCCTTGAGGACGAACAGTGCCCGATGCCCCCAGGCCATGAATCCCACCGCGACAAGCCTTCCGGATGATCCACATGAAGACGAATCCGCAGGAACCCACGCCGGCCGAGGCGAGAAGCCGGCCGCACTACAAGACGCTCGCCACCCACCTGGTCAGAGGACTTCCCGCGGGCCTGCCGCCGGACCAGCTACCTCCCGCATGGAAGATCGCGCACTGGTACCGAATCCCGCTATCCACAGCACAGTTCGTCCGGCGGGCCGCCACCACCCGGCTACGCCCACCACTCCGGCTGTGCCCGGACGACTCCGCGTGCCCCGTGTGGGTCGGTGTGGCGGCGGATCTGCGCGAGCGCATCCGGGAGGGCCGCTTCAGCGGACGGATGCCGGGACGCAAGCCGCTCGCGGCCGCCTACAAAGTCGGGACCGACACAATCGGCAAGGCCCTCGAACTGCTCGCCGATGAGCACCTGGTCGAGATCAGGCCGGGGACGCAGGGCACCTACGTCTCCCAAGAGCTACTCGACGAAGGAGAGGTGAGCCGACACGACGCTCGCCTGATCGGGGCCCCGGTCAGCAAACAGGACCGAGACGCGGCGACACCAGGAACGACCGGCAGCGAGAACACGACGTGACGGCCCGAGACGGTCAGGGCGGGCCGACCCAGGGCCGCTTGAGCCGACGCGGTGTACTCAGGGGCCTGATCGGAGGCCCCGTCCTCCTCCTCACCGCCTGCGACAACGCCAAGACCGCCGGCACACGTCACCGCCGGTGGCTACGGCCGCCCCGGTGGCTGCGATGGCGGCAGTGCGCCGGAGGCCTCCGCTGTCGCGATCATCGTAGGACCCGCAGGCCTACCTGAGATCCGCGGACCGCGCCAGCCGGTTCGCCATATTTCGGCGGCCGACGAGTCAACGAAAGTCGTCATGTCGGCTCATATTCTCCCCCTGAACACACGGCGAGCCGAGCGACCGCCTTGGCGTCAGGACTCAAGCAGAGTCATCCCTCCGAACCTCACCCACATGAAACTGACTGGCTCACTCTTTCTCTTTCTCTCGATCGTCTTCGTCCCCCTTTCCGTGGGCCTCCTGATGTCCCTTTGGAACCGGGTGGGCGGTCCGCAGCCACTCCGCTTCGCAAGTCGCCTCGCCATGGTCCTCTTCACCCAAGCGACCGCCATCACGCTGGTGTTCGTCGTCGTCAACAACAGCAACCAGCTCTACGGCAGTTGGGGAGACCTGCTCGGTACCGACAGCCACGTACGGGCCGTTCCCGTGCCACCAGTCGAGGAAGCGGTGCCCAACAAGGTCGGGCCCGGCGCTCCGGAACAGCCCAAGGTCATCCAGCAGTTCGGGCCGGTCGACGACAACGCGGTGCCGAAGGACGTGAGGACGACCGACGTGAAGGACCGGATCTCCGGCGTGGACGGCAAGGTCAACGCCGAGACCTGGCTGGCGCGCGACGTCCCGCAGATGATCCTCGACAACTTCCGCGCCGAGCCCGGCCCCGAGAACTGGGCCGTGGCCGGCTACTCGGCAGGCGCACACTGCGCCGCGCGCCTCGCCCTGGCGCATCCGAACCGCTACCACGCCGGTATCGGCATGTCCGGCTACAACGACCCGAACGGTCAGCGGGACTCGCTCACCGCGAAGGACCCGCACCTGCGGGAGATCTCCAACCCGCTGTACGCGCTGACCCACGCGCAGACACCGCCGAATGTCGCCCTCTACCTGACGGGCCAGAAGGGCGACGGCTACGAGGACGCGCTGGCCCTGCAGAAGGCGGCCAAGGCACCGACCTCCGTCACCCCGGTGGAGGTCGACGGGCCGCATCTCACCTCCACGTGGACGCGGCTGGTCCCGTCCGCGTTCACCTGGCTGACCCGGACGATCGCCGCGAAGACGGGCTGAGCAGCATCCGACCGAAGCGCCCCGGGCACCGAGAGACAGAGAACCACATGACCATACCCAGCACCTGCGAGCCGACCGGCCCGTACGACATCCCGACGGCCACCCCCTCCGGTGGGCTTCCGTCGGCCCCGGTGCCTCCCAGCATCTCCATCCCGGCACCCGGCGTCACGCCGGCCACCGGTCCAACCGTCAACGAAGCGTCTGCCACCGCCAGGGCCGGTCGGACCTCCAGCGGCAGCCTGATCATGGCGCTCGGCTCGCTCACCTCGCGCGCGCTCGGTTTCGTCCGGGCCGCGGTGATCGCCGCCGCCCTCGGCACCGCCGCGGTCGGGGACGGCTACGCCGTGGCGACCATGCTGCCGAACACGATCTTCATCATGCTGATCGGCGGCGTCCTCAACTCGGTCTTCGTCCCGGAGCTGGTCCGGGCCGCCCAGCAGCACGACGACCACGGCGCGGCGTACACCAACCGGCTGCTGACGGCCTGTGGGACGGCGCTGCTCGTGATCACCGCGCTCGCCTTCACCTGTGCGCCGACGATCGTGGACGCGTACACCGGTTACGGTCCGCACGACACGGCGCAGCGCGAACTCACCCTCGCGCTGGCCAGGTACTGCCTCCCGGCGATCCTGTTCCACGGGCTGTTCGGGTTGCTGGGGCAGGTGCTCAACTCCCGCGACCGCTTCGGGGCGATGATGTGGGCCCCGGTGCTCAACAACGCCGTCGTCATCGCCGTCTTCGCCCTCTACCTGGTGCTGTACGACTACGCGGGTTCGGCGGAGGACGTCTCCGGCGGCGGAGCCGCTCTGCTGGGCCTGGGCAGCGCCTTCGGCGTCCTGGTGCAGGCGCTCGCGCTGCTGCCCTCGCTGCGCGCCTCCGGCTTCCGCTACCGCCCGCGATTCGACTGGCGCGGCGCCGACCTCGCCGGCCCGTTGCGGGCGGCCGGGTGGGCCCTTCTGCTGGTTGTGGTCACTCAGCTGTCCTTCCTGGCCATCACGAACCTGGCCACCGGCGCGCTGTCCAAGGCCCACGGGGACGGACTGACCGCCGGCCTGGGCTACAGCGCCTACAACAACGCCTACCTGCTCTTCAACGTCCCCCAGGGCATCGTCTCGGTCTCCCTGGTGACGGCGATCCTGCCGGGCATGTCCCGCTCGGCGACGGCGGGCCGGTTCACCGAGGTCGGCCGGGAACTCGCCCGGACCCTGCGGACGACGGCCGGGATCATCGTGCCGGCCACCCTGGGCCTCCTTGCCCTCGCGGGCCCGATCACCGACCTCGCCTACGGTCACGGCGGCGTCTCGACCGCCGACACCGAAGTGATCGCCCAGACCCTGGCGGCCTTCGCGCTCGGCCTGCCGGCCTTCTGCGCCCAGTACACGCTGGCCCGCGGCTTCTACGCGATGGGCGACGCCCGCACGCCCTTCTGGCTCACCGCAGTGACCGCGGGGAGCAACGTGCTGCTCTCCGCCGTCGCCTTCCTGGTGCTGCCGAGCCGCTGGATCATCGTCGGCATGGCGGTGGCGCACACCCTCGCCGTACTGATCGGTGCCGCCCTCACCAGCCGGGCGCTGGACCGCCGACTCCGCCGGGAGGCCGAGGCGCTCCGGACCAGCCCTCCGCCGGCAGGCACCCAATACACGCCGGCCCGTAGCGGGCTGGACGACGGCGGGATCGTCCGCCTCCACCTGACGCTGGTGATCGCCGGCGCGCCCGGCGCGCTGGCCGGGTACTGCCTGGCCGGATGGTCCGACGACCTGCTGGACGGCGGGGCGATCGCCGCCATGACGTCACTTGGCTTCGGCTCGGCGGCCGTCCTCGCCTCGGTGCTGGTGCTGGCCCGCCCGCTCGGGGCCGACTCCGTGGTCGCCCCGCTGGCCCGCAGGCTGCGCATCCCCTACCCGGCTCCGGCACGCCGGGGCAGACACCGCCGATGAGTCCTCACTTCCTGCGGGCGTCCGGACTCGGCGGGGAATCGTCGACAAGAAGACCGCGCGGCCAGAAAGCCAGAGAGCCAGAGAGCCAGAGAGCCAGAGAGCGAGTTAGTGGATTCTGTGACACCACCTGCATCAGGCTCGCAGCGCCGATCCAACCCCGGCCTGGCGGGAGCGGGCACGGCCGGATCCCTCCCGATGCGACGACACGCCTGGCCAGTACGTCAGCTCCTGTTTCCGTCGGCACCGCACGGGAGCACGGCCCCGGGGTGGGCTGCTTGGAGGTCGTGCAGAACCTGGGTCTCGACGGTGTGGATGGCCGTGGGCGGGACGTTGATGAGCTGGTCGAAGGGCCGGTCGACGTTCTGGATGATGACGAGCGCGCTGCCCAGCAGGACGGTGATGGCGACGAGCGCCGCGAGCTGCCCGCGGTTGTCCCGGTGTGGCACGGCGATGCCCAGGGCGATCACCGTCATCGCGAGCACGGTCAGCAGGAACCAGAAGATCGGAGCCGGGATGCTGGGGCTGGCCTGCGCCACCCGTTCCTCTCGCGCGAGGGAGCGCTGGTCGTCGGCTGCGACGAGCATCCCGAACGCCTGCTCGGTGCGCAGTGTCCGGAACACTCCGCGAAATGCGTAGCTCCACTGGTCCGAGGCGTCCGAGCTGCGCACGGCGGCCATGGCGGGCCACTCGGCCGTCCGTACGGTACGGGCGTAACAGACCACGTCCTGGAGCAGCTGGCTCTGCTGGGGCTCGGGGGCGTACGTGGCCATGGCGGCCAGGTGGGCCAGCTCGTGGGCTTCGCGGCGGGCCGCGTCGCCGGCCTGAGCGTACGAAGCGGAGGCGGTGACCAGGACGAAGGCCAGCAGCAGGATGGTCAGGGTCTGCATGGGGCCGATCAGTTCCTGGACCTTCATCCCCTGGTCGGCCTCGGTGACCATCCTTGGGCGCAGGTACCGGTTCGCAGCAACCGACGCCGACAGCGCGGCGGCGAGGACCACGATGATGACGATCACGACGGGGGCCACCTCCTGAAGCGATCTTCACGACACCGGATGTCCCGGGCGGGTTGACCCGCCGCACGCGCCGCCCAAATGGGTGGGGCCCGTGTCCGGGCCATGTACTCAGGTGAATGCCCGGCGAGCTCCACTCGCGCCGTAGAGGCCTTGCCTGCGCCGGAAGTCGGGACTCGTGCCGGAGTCCGCTGCCAGGTCCCGCAACGGGGCCGACGGGACGGTGCCGATCGGCTCGTTCTCCCGGGCCCGGCAGTTCGGTACGACCTCAGGCGGTCGTCGTGGCCGCCTCGGCCAGGGCGTCCAGCACCGGGCGGATCAGCGGGTGCCCGTCCGCGCCCGCGCGGACCGCGGCGAAGACGCGGCGGGTGGCGAGCTCGCTGTCCACCGGGCGGACGGCCACCTGCCCGAGGTCGACGCCGCGCAGGGCCGAGCGCGGCACCAGGGCCACGCCCGCGCCGGCGGAGGCGAGGGCGACGACGGCCCGGAAGTCGTCCGAGGAGTGGACGAGGCGGGGCTGGAAGCCGGCGTGCTCGCAGGCCAGCAGGACGACGTCGTGGCAGGGGTTGCCGGGGTAGGGCCCGATCCAGGGCTCGGCGGCGAGGTCGGCGACGGCGATCGGGCCGGTGCCGGCGGCCAGCGGGTGGCCGAGCGGCAGGACGGCCTCGAACGGCTCGGCGTACAGCGGCACGCGGGTGAGTCGGGCGTCGTCGGCGCGCGGGGCACCGCGGTACTCGACGGCCACGGCCAGGTCCGCGCGCCCGTCGAGGACCATCGGGAGGCTGGCGTCGCCCTCGGCGTCCAGCACCTTGAGCCGCACGCCGGGGGCGCGCGCGGCGAGCAGGCCGATGGCGGGGGCGAGGACGAGGGCGATGCCGGTCGCGAAGGAGGCGACGGTGACCTCCCCCGCGACGCCCGCACTGTACGCGGCGAGGTCGGCCTCGGCCCGTTCGAGCTGGGCGAGGACGGCGTCGGCGTGGCCGAGCAGGATCTCCCCGGCGGCGGTGAGGCGCACGCCCCGGCCCTCGCGGGCGAGCAGGTGGTGGCCGGTCTCCTGCTCCAGGGCGGCCAGCTGCTGGGAGACCGCGGAAGGGGTCAGGTAGAGGGCGGCCGCGGCCGCGGTCACGGTGCGGTGGTCCGCCACGGCCCGGAGGGTCCGCAGCCGTCGTGCGTCGATCACACCCCAATTCTGCCAGCGCGCCGGGGTGATCCCGGCCGGGCCGGCCGGGCGCCGACCGGCGGCGGCCCGGATTCCGCCGTGCGGAAAGGGCGTTGGCCGTCCTTGTGCCGATCTTCACGCCGACCGCGGCGGTGCTCGCGGCCGCCGCCGCACCGGCGGGGACCGGGCGCCGGAACCGCGAACGGGAGGGGGAAGCCGCGGGGGGACGGCTTCCCCCTCCCGGGCGGGAGGGTGGGGCAGTTGGTACTTGGAGCCCGTGGCCGGTCCGGTTCCGAGCGGACCGGCCACGGGCGGTTCATGGGGGCCGGGCCCCGGCGGGGCTACTCCCCGAGCGCGGCGCGCGCGTCGACGAAGGCCGCCACGGCGCGCTCGACGTCCTCGGTGGAGTGCGCGGCCGACAGCTGCACCCGGATGCGGGCCTGGCCGTGCGGCACGACCGGATAGGAGAAGCCGATCACGTACACACCGCGCTCCAGCAGGAGCTCGGCGAGCCGGCCCGCCTTCGCCGCGTCGCCGATCATCACCGGGGCGATCGCGTGGTCGCCGGGCAGGATCTCGAACCCGGCCTCGGTCATCTTCGTGCGGAACAGCGCCGTGTTGGCCGCGAGCCGCTCGCGCAGCTCGTTCGAGTTCTCGACCAGGTCGAGCACCTTCAGCGAGGCGGCCGCGATCACCGGGGCGAGCGAGTTGGAGAACAGGTACGGGCGCGAGCGCTGGCGCAGCAGGGCGACGATCTCGCGGCGGGCGGCGACGTAGCCGCCGGAGGCGCCGCCGAGGGCCTTGCCGAGGGTGCCGGTGATGATGTCCACGCGGTCCATCACGCCGTGCAGCTCGGGGGTGCCGCGGCCGCCGGCGCCGACGAAGCCGACGGCGTGCGAGTCGTCGACCATGACCATCGCGTCGTAGCGGTCGGCGAGGTCGCAGATCTCGCGCAGCGGGGCGACGTAGCCGTCCATCGAGAAGACGCCGTCGGTGACGATCAGGCGGCGGCGGGCGTCCTGGGTCTCCTTGAGCTGCTGCTCCAGGTCGGCCATGTCGCGGTTGGCGTAGCGGTGGCGGCGGGCCTTGCTGAGCCGGATGCCGTCGATGATGCTCGCGTGGTTGAGCGCGTCGGAGATGACGGCGTCGTTGGCGTCGAGGAGGGTCTCGAAGACGCCGCCGTTGGCGTCGAAGCAGGAGGAGTACAGGATGGTGTCCTCCTGGCCGAGGAACGCCGAGAGGCGGTCCTCCAGCTCCTTGTGGACGTCCTGCGTGCCGCAGATGAAGCGCACCGAGGCCACGCCGTAGCCCCAGCGGTCCAGCGCGTCCTTGGCGGCGGCCAGCACCTCGGGGTGGTCGGCCAGGCCGAGGTAGTTGTTGGCGCAGAAGTTGAGCACCTCGCCGGGGCGGCCGCCGCCGGTGACGGTGACGGCGGCGCTCTGCGGAGAGCCGATCACCCGCTCCGGCTTGAACAGGCCGGCCTCGCGGATCTCGTCGAGGGTGGCGGCGATGTCGGCGCGCACGTTGTCGAACACGAACGGTCTCCTAGTCGATTCGGCGGGGCGGGTGCTCGGGCGGGCGGTGCTCGGGCGGGCGGTGCTCGGGCGGAGCGGGGCGGTGCTCAGGCGGTCCGGCGGGGCTGACGCGCTCCGGCGGGCTCAGGCGGGCTCAGGCGGGCTCAGGCGGTCCAGTCGAGGATGATCTTGCCGCAGTTCCCGCCGGCCGCGTCGTCGAAGGCGGCCTCGAAGTCGTCGGCGGCGTAGCGGCCGGTGATCACCGGGCTGAGGTCCAGGCCGCCCTCCAGCAGCACGGACATCGCGTACCAGGTCTCGAACATCTCGCGGCCGTAGATGCCCTTGATGGTGATCATCGAGGTGACGACGCGGGCCCAGTCGACCGGGAAGTCGTCGGCGGGCAGGCCGAGCATGGCGATCTTCCCGCCGTGGGTCATGTTGGCGATCATCGACTGCATCGCCTCGGGGCGGCCGGACATCTCCAGGCCGACGTCGAAGCCCTCGCGCAGGCCGAGCTTCTGCTGGCCCTCCTCGATGGTGTGCTCGGCGACGTTGAGCGCCAGCGTCACGCCGACCTCGCGGGCCAGGTCGAGGCGGTACGGGGAGACGTCGGTGATCATCACGTTGCGCGCGCCGGCGTGCTTGGCGACGGCGGCGGCCATGATCCCGATCGGGCCGGCGCCGGTGACCAGCACGTCCTCGCCGACCAGCGGGAAGGACAGCGCGGTGTGCACGGCGTTGCCGAACGGGTCGAAGATCGCGGCCACGTCGAGGTCGACCGGCACCCGGTGCACCCAGACGTTGGAGGCCGGCAGGGCGACGTACTCGGCGAACGCGCCGTCGCGGTTGACGCCCAGGCCGATCGTGTTGCGGCACAGGTGGCGGCGGCCGGCCAGGCAGTTGCGGCACTTGCCGCAGACCAGGTGGCCCTCGCCGCTGACCAGGTCGCCGACCGCGATGTCCGCGACGCCGGCGCCGATCTCGGCGACCTCGCCGACGAACTCGTGGCCGATCACCATCGGGGTCTTGATGGTCTGCTGCGCCCAGCCGTCCCACTTGCGGATGTGCAGGTCCGTGCCGCAGATGCCGGTCCGCAGGACCTTGATCAGCACCTCGCCGGGGCCGATCTCGGGCTTCGGGACGTCCATCAGCCAGAGTCCGGGCTCGCTCTTGTGCTTGACGAGTGCCTTCACGGGCTTCGGCTCCTGACGTGCGAATGGGCGCCTGCGGACGTGGGCAGGCCGAGGCGGCCCGCAGCGGCCGCTCCTGGCGACCGCACCTCCGGGCAGGCAGAAATCTGCCTGGTGGGGAGGGGTGCGGTCCATCGAGGAATTCTTAAGGGCGGCCACAGCTGGGCTAAACGATCGTGCCCGAGCTGGGCCCCGGCGCGGGTGCGGCGTGCCGTCGGCCACCCGTTCGGCGGAGCGTGCGGCCGCCACGGCGACACCAACCGGGTGGCCGGACGGGGTACTTGACAGCGCGCCGCCAGCCGGATTGGGGCACTCGGCTGACGGCGGGCCCGTTCGGATCAGCCGGAAGTCGGCCCGCGCGCGGCCGGTCGGCAGCGGTGCTTACGGTGGCGCTGCTCCCGTGCGGCCCCGTGGAGCAGCGGCTCCGGGGCCCTCCGCCCCAGAGATTCGCCCCAGAGAGGCGCCTCGATCCATGACCAAGACCCGACGGCCGCGCCCGGCCGTTCCCCGGTCCATAGCCGTCCCCCGGTGCACCGCCACGCCCAGCCCGGTCCGCCGGGCGGGCGCCGCCGCACTGGCGCTGACCGGCCTGCTCTCCGCCGCGGCCTGCTCCGGCTCGTCGTCCGGGAAGCAGGCCGCCGAGCCGGTGATCACCGCCGAACCGGCCGCGCTCAGCCCGTCCTACGCCTCCCCGTCGGGCAGCACGTCCCCGAACGGCGTCGTGGCGCTCACCCCGGACGTCACCGCCAAGCTCGACGCGGCGGTCCAGCGGGTCCTGACCCAGACCGGTGTCCCCGGCATCAACGTCGGGATCATCACCCCCGGCGGGACGTACCTGAAGTCCTTCGGCGTCGCCGACAAGACCGCCGGAACGGCCATGGACCCCTCGCTCCACCTGCGGATCGGCAGCGAGACCAAGACCTTCACGGCGACCGCCGTGCTGCGCCTGGTCGACCAGGGCAAGGTGGGCCTGGACGACCCGATCTCCAAGTACGTGGACGGCGTCCCCGGCGGCGACGGGATCACCGTGCGCGAGCTCGGCGAGATGCGCAGCGGGCTGTTCCCGTACAGCTCCGACCCGGACTTCGTGAACACCCTGATCAACGACCCGAACCACGTGTTCACCCCGGACCAGCTGCTCGCCTACGGATACAAGCACCCGGCCGTCTCCCCGCCCGGCACGCAGTTCCAGTACAACAACAGCAACTACATCATCCTGGGCAAACTGGTCGAGAAACTCGGCGGGCAGCCGGCCGGGCAGTACATCACGGACCAGGTCATCACGCCGGCCACGCTGGGCCAGACCAGCTTCGCCACCGACCGGACCATGCCCTCGCCGTACGCCCACGGCTACACCGAGCAGACGCCGACCGGGGCGATCGCGGACGCCACGAACTGGGACCCGTCCTGGGCCTGGACGGCCGGCGCGATCATCAGCACCGTGGCCGACCTGGAGAGCTGGGCCAAGACCATGGCCACCGGCGCCCTCGTGAAGCCTGCCACCCAGGTCGAGCGCCTCAAGACCCTGCCGACCCCCGACCCCGGCGTCGGCTACGGCTTCGGGCTGTTCAACAACAACGGGTGGATCGGGCACAACGGCTCGATGCCGGGCTACGAGAGCGTCGCGGTGTACCTGCCGCAGGCGCAGAGCACGCTGGCGCTGCAGCTCAACACCGATGTGCTGTACCAGGGTTCGGAGCCGTCCTCGCTGTTCGCGAACGAGATCACCAAGATCCTCTCGCCGAAGTACGTCTACTCGATCCCGCCGGCGACGGCCGCGCCGTCGGCACCGGCATCGGGGTCGGCCTCGGCCTCCGGCTCGGCTTCGGGGTCGCCTTCGGGTTCGGCCTCGGGCTCCGCGTCGAGTTCGGCGTCCACCGGGATCTCGCCGTTGATCCCGGCGGGCAACTCGCCCTCCACCGTGCGGGCTTGAGCGCATCAAGGGAGGAGGCCCAACCCTTCCGGGGTCGGGCCTCCTCCTGGACGCTCCGTCACATGCCCAGCACCCGGGCCAGGTCGTACGACACCGGCTCGTCCAGCTGGTCGTACGTACAGCTCTTCGGCGTGCGGTCCGGCCGCCAGCGGCGGAACTGGGCGGTGTGCCGGAAGCGCGTGCCCTCCATGTGGTCGTACGCGACCTCGACCACCCGCTCCGGGCGCAGCGCCACCCACGAGAGGTCCTTGGTGCCGGTCCACCGGCTGACCGCCCCCGGCAGCCTGCCCTCCGCGTGCGCGGCCTCGTCGGCCCAGGCGCCCCACGGGTGTTCGGAGAGGTCCGTCAGGCGCAGCGGCGCCAGCTCCTCGGCCAGTTCACGGCGCCGGGCCATCGAGAAGGCGGCGCACACGCCGACGTGCTGGAGCCGGCCCCCGGCGTCGTTGATGCCGAGCAGCAGCGAGCCGACGACCGGGCCGCTCTTGTGCTCGCGGTAGCCGGCCACCACGCAGTCGGCGGTGCGCTCGTGCTTGATCTTGAACATGGTCCGCTCCCCCGGCCGGTAGGGCTGGTCCAGCGGCTTGGCCACCACGCCGTCCAGCCCCGCGCCCTCGTACTCGGCGAACCAGGTCTGCGCGAGGTCGCGGTCGGTCGAGGCGGGGGCGGTGAACACCGGGTCGGCGGCGCCGGCGAGCGCCGACTCCAGCGCCGCCCGGCGCGCCGACAGCGGCTCGTCCAGCAGCGACGCGTCGCCGAGCGCGAGCAGGTCGAAGGCGACGAACGAGGCGGGCGTCCGCTCGGCCAGCAGCTTCACCCGGCTCGCGGCCGGGTGGATGCGCTCCAGCAGCTCCTCGAACCGCAGCCGCCCGTCCCGGGCGATGACCACCTCGCCGTCGACCACGCAGCGCTCCGGCAGCTCCCGCCGCAACGCCACCACCAGTTCGGGGAAGTACCTGGTCAGCGGCTTGCCGGTGCGGCTGCCGAGCTCGACGTCGGCGCCGTCGCGGAACACGATCGTGCGGAAGCCGTCCCACTTGGCCTCGTACTGCATCCCCGGCGGGATCTTCGCCACCGACTTGGCGAGCATCGGCGCCACCGGCGGCATCACGGGCAGGTCCATGGGTCCGATCCTCGCGCGCGCCGCCAAAAGGCGCGCGGCGGGCGCGGCGCGCTTAGCGTGAGAGGCATGGGCTCAGCCGTGGAACTGGAGGTCGCCGGGCGCACCGTCCGCCTGTCGAACCCGGACAAGGTGTACTACCCGGAACGCGGGTTCACCAAGCTCGACGTCGCGCAGTACTACCTGGCCGTCGCCGACGGCGTGCTGCGCGGGCTGCGCGACCGGCCGACCACGCTGCAGCGCTTCCCGGAGGGCGTCGAGGGCGAGTTCTTCTACCAGAAGCGCGCCCCCAAGGGCCTGCCCGAGTGGCTGCCCACCGCCCGCATCAACTTCCCCAGCGGGCGCTCCGCCGACGAGATCTGCCCCACCGAACCCGCCGCCGTCCTGTGGGCCGCGAACCTCGGCTGCCTCACCTTCCACCCGTGGCCGGTCCGCCGCGCCGACACCGACCACATCGACGAGCTGCGCATCGACCTCGACCCGCAGCCCGGCACCGACTTCCACGACGCCGTCCGCGCCGCCCACGAACTGCGGGCGCTCCTGGAGGAGTTCGGGCTGCGCGGCTGGCCCAAGTCCTCCGGCGGGCGCGGCCTGCACGTCTACGTCCCGCTGGCGCCGGAGTGGACGTTCACCGACGGCCGGCACGCGGTGATCGCGCTCGGCCGGGTGCTGGAGCAGCGCATGCCCGGGAAGGTCACCACCGCGTGGTGGAAGGAGGAGCGCGGCGAGCGCATCTTCGTCGACTACAACCAGATGGCCCGGGACCGCACCATCGCCTCCGCCTACTCCCTGCGCGCCCGCCCCCGCGCCACCGCCTCCGCCCCGCTGCGCTGGGACGAGCTCGACGACGCCGCCCCCGAAGACTTCGACCTGCGGACCGTCCCCGCCCGCTTCGCCGAACTCGGCGACCTGAACGCCGGGATGGAGGGCGAGGCGTTCCGCCTGGAGGCGCTGCTGGAGCTGTACGACAAGCAGCTGCACGACGAGGGCCTCGGCGAACTCCCGTACCCGCCCGACCATCCCAAGGCCGAGGGCGAGCCGACGCGGGTCCAGCCGAGCCGGGCCAAGAAGAAGTGACGTGACGTAGCCCGCTAGGCTCGGCGCCATGGGAACACGGGGGCTGGCGGAGATTCTGGCGGACGCGGAGGGCGGGGTCTTCCCGCCGTCGGACGGAGCGGTGACGGTCGTCCCGCAGCCGTCGGAGCGTGAGGCGGGTGTGCTGTCGTTCTCCGCGCACGCGGTCGTCTTCACCGACGAGGACCCGGCCTGGGTGCACGGGACGCTCGCCGCCGTGCCGAGCGATCCGCTCGCCGCGCCGCTCTGCCCGCCGTTCCTCACCGCCTTCGCCGCGCGCACCGGGCGCGTGGTCAACAACATCGACCTGCTCACCGTCGCCACCCGCCTGCCCGGCCCGCCGCCGCTCCCGCTGGCCCCCGTCGAGGACCGGGAGCACCCGCGCGTCGTCCGCGCCCTGCGGTACCGCGAGGACGTCCGCGTGTTCACCGCCGAGGGCGGCGTGCTCGTCCTCGGCCGCGGCGTCGCCGGCCGCTGGGAGGCCGCCATCGAGGTCGACCCGCAGGCCCGCGGGCGCGGCCTCGGCCGGGCCCTGGCCACGGCCGCCCGACACCTGCTGCCCGAGGGCGACGTCCTGTGGGCGCAGCAGGCGCCGGGCAACGCGACCAGCGTCCGCGCGTTCCAGGCCGCCGGGTACAAGCCCGTCGGCGCCGAGGTGCTACTGATCGTGGGGCGGCCGTGATGGCCCCGTCCGTCGTCCCGGAAGACGTCCGCGCCCGGTTCGCCGTCCGCTTCGGGCCGTCGGCGGAGGCGTGGTGCGACGCCCTGCCTGCGCTCGTGGACGGGCTCGCGGGCCGTTGGGGCCTGAGCGTGGTCGCGGCGGGCGGGGGCGGGACGGCCCGGGTGTTCCGCTGCACGGACGGCGCCGGCGCCACCGTGTGGCTCAAGCTCACCCCGGACCGCCGGGTCGCGGCCGAGGAGGAGGCGGCGCTGCGGGCCTGGGCGGGCCTGCCCTCCGTCGTCCGGCTGCTCGCGCACGACGACGCGACGGGCGCACTGCTGCTCGCGGGCGTCGCCCCGGGAACGACGTTGCGGCAGCGGGCGTGGCGGCCGGAGGAGGTCGCGGAGCTGCTGTCGGCGCTGCGTTCCGTCCCCGTCGACGGGGTGGCCCTGCCGTCGCTGGCGCAGCGGGTGGACTTCCTGTTCGACCTCACCGAGCGCCGTGCCCCCGGGCTCGTCCCGGCGTCGGCACGCGCCTTCGCGCTCTCCCTCGCGGCGGACGGCCCCGTCGCCCTCGTCCACGGCGACCTGCACCCCGGCAACGTCCTCGACGGGCCGGACGGACCGGTCGCCATCGACCCGCGCGCGACGCTCGGCGACCCGGACTTCGACCTCGTCGACTGGGTGCTCGACGGCGTGACGTCCCGCGCGGACCTCGACCGTCGCATCGCCGGCCTCTGCGCGCTCGTACCCGGCTCCGACCCCGCCCGCGTCCTCGCCTGGTGCCGCGCGATCGCGCCGATCGTCGCCGGCCCGCGCATCGCCGCCGGGCGGGACGGCGCGGACACCGTCTTCCTGGCGGAGCTGGGCGGCCTCAGAGTCCGATGACGGCCAGGGCGATCCAGGCCACCCCGGCGATCGTCAGCACCACGACCAGGACGAGCGCCGCCACCCCCGGCACGAGCATCGCCTTTCCCTCGGCCATGCCCAGCCCGAGCCCCACCATCACCAGCAGCCCGACCGCGCCGGGCAGCAGCGTCAGCGAGATCAAGGTGACCGTCCGCGCGACCTCGGCCGCCGAGACGACGTGGCACTCGTCGCCCTCGCACACCGCCCGCACGCCCTGCCCCACCGAGGCCCCGGACCAGATCCGCGCCCGCTCGTTCGCCGCACCGCCGCCGTCCGGCCGGAACACGCCCCGGCAGTCCGCGGGCGGCGGCCCGTCCTCGTAGGCGGAGATCACGCACGTGGCGGCCGTGAACTCCCCCGACACCCCCACCAGCCCGGCCGCCCGCTCGAACTGCCGCACCGGCCCGCCGACCAGCCACCCCGACAACCAGAGCAGCAGCACCCCGACGACCACGGCCACCGCCCGCCGATCCGCCATGACCCACCCCCGCCACGGGGGGACGCCCGCCGCCGACCCCTGGTTGCCGTCACCCGATCGGGTGTGGTTCGCCCGGTCCGGGCACAAGGCGGCGTGTGGCCGTGTTCCTGGGCTACGACGGAAGGGAGCACATCATGACCGACGCCGAGATCAGGATTCCGGTCGAGGCCCGCGACCGGCTCGCCGCGCTGGCGGCCGCCGAGCAACTACCGCTCCGCGCCTACCTCGTTCGCCTCGCCGGGGTGGTGCCCCCTCCGACGGACAGGACCGAGCACGCCGAGCGGGCCCGCGCGGCCCTCAAGGCGTGGAACGGCTACGACCCGAGCCCCGAGGACGTCGAGGTGCTGGACGCCGAGCTCGCCCGGCGCCTGGCCGGGGCGGTGGCCGGGTGACCGGACGGCATGCCGGCCTCGCGCGGTCCTCGGCGGGACCGCGGCTGCAGGCCGCCGGCGGTCAGCCCAGCCGGGCGCCCGCCGGGGCCAGGTCGGCGATGGTGCCGACGGCTTCGGCGATCTGGGCGTCCGTCAGGTCGCCGCGGGCGGTGAGGCGCAGGCGGGAGATGCCGTCCGGGACGGACGGGGGGCGGAAGCAGCCGACGGCGAGGCCGGCGCGGCGGCAGTCGGCGGCCCAGGCGACGGCGGCCTCGGGGCCGGGGGCGCGGACGGAGACCACGGCGGCGTCCGGTTCGCAGGCGTGCAGGCCGGCGGCGGTGAGGCGGGCGGCGAGGGTGCGGGCGACCTCGCGGGTGCGGTCGGCGCGGTGGGGTTCGGCGCGCAGGAGGCGCAGGGCGGCGAGGGCCGCGCCGGCGGCGGCGGGGGCGAGGCCGGTGTCGAAGATGAAGGTGCGGGCCGTCTCGGTCAGGTGGCGGATGACGCGGCGCGGACCGAGGACGGCGCCGCCCTGGGAGCCGAGGGACTTGGAGAGCGTCACCGTCGCGACGGTGTCGGGCTGCCCGGCGAGGCCGGCCGCGGCGAGGGCGCCGCGGCCGCCGGGGCCGAGGACGCCGAGCCCGTGGGCGTCGTCGACGAGCAGCGCGGCGCCGTGGGCGCGGGCGGCGGCGGAGAGGGCGGGCAGCGGGGCGGCGTCGCCGTCCACCGAGAAGACGGAGTCGGTGACGACCAGCGCCCGCCGCTGCGTGCGCTCGCCGAGCGCCCGGCGGACGGCGTCCGGGTCGCTGTGGGGGGCGCGGTGGACGTCGGCGCGCGCGAGGCGGCAGCCGTCGATGAGGGAGGCGTGGTTGTAGGCGTCGGACACGATGACGGTGTCCGGGTCGGTGAGCGCGGTGAGCGCGGCGAGGTTGGCGGTGTACCCGGAGGAGAAGACCAGCGCGGCCTCCACCCCGCAGAACGCGGCCAGTTCCTCCTCCAGTTCGGTGTGCAGCGCCGTCGTGCCCGTTACCAGCCGCGACCCGGTCGACCCGCCGCCCCACCGCAGCGCCGCGTCCGCCGCCGCCCGGGTCACCACCGGGTGCCGGGTGAGCCCGAGGTAGTCGTTCCCCGCGAGGTCCAGCAGCCCGTCCTCGGCCTCCCGGCTGCGCAGCGTCCGCGTCAGCCCGGCATCGGCGCGCAGCGCGGCGGCCTCGTCCAGCCAGTCGAAGACCCCCGCCGGGGCGGGGGCGGTCGAGTGCGATTCGGGGGCGTCGGACGCGAGGGGGTGGGCCATGCCCGGCACTCTGGCACGCGCCCCGACGACCGGGCAATGTGCGACTCGGCACATGATCGGCGCCCGCGGTTGTGCGCGCCCCGCAGGACGTCCGGCGCGCCGATCGTGCGCCCACCGTGCCGTCGTGAGGGGGCGGGCTTTGCCCGGGGTGGCGGCCAGCAGGCAAGATAGCCGGGTGAGCCTCCTAGATCTGATGCCGAAGCCCGCCACGCCCGATGCGCTGTTCGAGACGTTCGCAGCCTGGGCGGAGGAGCGTGGGATCACGCTGTACCCGGCGCAGGAGGAGGCGCTGATCGAGTTGGTGTCGGGGAACAACGTCATCCTCGCGACGCCGACCGGGTCGGGGAAGAGCCTGGTGGCCGCGGGGGCGCACTTCGCCGCGCTGGCGGAGGGGCAGCGGACGTTCTACACCGCCCCGATCAAGGCGCTGGTGTCGGAGAAGTTCTTCGACCTGGTGAAGATGTTCGGCACCGAGCAGGTCGGCATGATGACCGGCGACGCGAGCGTGAACCCGACCGCGCCGATCATCTGCTGCACGGCCGAGGTGCTGGCGCAGATCGCGCTGCGCGACGGTACCCGGGCGGACATCGGGCAGGTCGTGATGGACGAGTTCCACTTCTACGCGGAGCCGGACCGCGGGTGGGCGTGGCAGATCCCGCTGCTGGAGCTGCCGCAGGCGCAGTTCCTGCTGATGTCGGCGACGCTCGGCGACGTGCGCCGGTTCGAGGAGGACCTGACCCGGCGCACCGGGCGGCCCACGACCGTGGTGCGCAACGCGACGCGTCCGGTGCCGCTGTTCTACGAGTACCGCCGCACGACGATGCACGACACGCTGGAGGAGCTGCTGAAGACCGGCCAGGCGCCGGTCTACGTCGTGCACTTCACGCAGAAGGAGGCGGTGGAGCGGGCGCAGTCGCTGATGAGCATCAACATGTGCTCGAAGGCGGAGAAGGACGCCATCGCCGACCTGATCGGCAACTTCCGTTTCACCACCAAGTTCGGCCGCAACCTGTCGCGGTTCGTGCGGCACGGCATCGGCGTGCACCACGCGGGCATGCTGCCGAAGTACCGCCGGCTGGTCGAGCGTCTGGCGCAGGCGGGTCTGCTGAAGGTCATCTGCGGCACGGACACGCTCGGCGTCGGCGTCAACGTGCCGATCCGCACGGTGCTGTTCACCGCGCTGTCGAAGTACGACGGCACCCGGGTGCGGATCCTGCGCGCCCGCGAGTTCCACCAGATCGCCGGGCGGGCCGGGCGGGCCGGGTTCGACACGGTCGGCCAGGTGGTGGCGCAGGCGCCCGAGCACGTGATCGAGAACGACAAGGCGATCGCGAAGGCCGGGGACGACCCGAAGAAGAAGCGCAAGGTCGTCCGGAAGAAGGCCCCGGAGGGCTTCGTCGGCTGGACCGAGGAGACCTTCGAGAAGCTGATCGCCGCCGACCCGGAGCCGCTGGTGTCGCGGTTCAAGGTGAGCCACGCGATGCTGCTGTCGGTGATCGGCCGCCCGGGCAACGCCTTCGAGGCGATGCGCAAGCTGCTGACCGACAACCACGAGGAGAAGGCGGCGCAGCGCCGGCACATCCGCACCACGATCGCGATCTACCGCTCGCTGCTGGAGGGCGGCGTGGTCGAGCGGCTGCCGGAGCCGGACGCCGAGGGCCGGATCGTGCGCCTGACCCTGGACCTCCAGGAGAACTTCGCGCTCAACCAGCCGCTGTCCACCTTCGCGCTGGCCTCCTTCGAGCTGCTCGACCCGGCCTCGCCGTCGTACGCGATGGACGTGATCTCCGTCGTGGAGGCCACGCTGGACGACCCGCGCCAGATCCTCGCCTCGCAGCAGAACAAGGCGCGCGGCGAGGCCGTCGGCGAGATGAAGCGCGACGGGATCGAGTACGAGGAGCGCATGGAGCGGCTCCAGGAGATCACGTACCCGAAGCCGCTGGAGGAGCTGCTCACCCACGCCTACGAGGTCTACCGCCGGGCGCACCCGTGGATCGGCGACCACCAATTGGCGCCGAAGTCCGTGGTCCGCGACCTGTACGAGCGGGCGATGACGTTCTCGGACTACGTCGGCCACTACGAGCTGGCCCGCACCGAGGGCATCGTGCTGCGCTACCTGGCGGGCGCCTACAAGGCGCTGGAGCAGACCGTCCCCGAGGACGTGAAGACCGACGACCTCAAGGACGTCATCGCGTGGCTCGGCGAGCTGGTCCGCCAGGTCGACTCCAGCTTGCTCGACGAGTGGGAGCAGCTCGCCAACCCGACCGAGGCGGCCACCGCCGAGGTGACGCTGGAGGACAAGGCGGCGCCGGTCACCGCCAACGCGCGGGCCTTCCGGGTGCTGGTGCGCAACGAGCTGTTCCGCCGCGTGGAGCTGTGCGCACTGGAGCACTGGGCCGAACTCGGCGAGCTGGACGGCGAGTACGGCTGGAACGCGGACCGCTGGGCGGACGCCATGGACGGGTACTGGGACGAGTACGACGACCTCGGCACCGGCCCGGACGCGCGCGGCCCGAAGATGCTGATCATCGAGGAGGAGGACTCCGCCTGGCGGGTCCGCCAGATCTTCGACGATCCGGCGGGCGACCACGACTGGGGGATCAGCGCGGAGGTCGACCTGTACGGCTCGGACGAGGAGGGCCGCGCCGTGGTGCGCGTGACCGCGGTGGACCGGCTGGGCGGCTGACGATCGGCCGACGGCCCGTCAAGACGTGAAGGAGGGGGCCCGCTTGAGCAAGCGGGCCCCCTCCGGCGTACTGCAGTGGGCGGGCCGGGACGTGTCTTTCGGATCACCCGGGCTGATCCGAAAGACGCGCCCTACATCCAGACGAACTGCGCGCCCGCCGTGTACGACACGGCGCGCGTCGCCTCGTCGAGGACCTGCTCGGGCGTGGGCGCCGGGGTCCCGGACGCCGACGGGCTCGCCGCGGGCGCGGAGCCGGGCACGGTGCTGGGCGTCGCCGACGGCGCGTGGGCGTCGGCGGGCAGGCGGGAGCTGGTCACCGTCACGTAGTGCCCGACCGCCTCGACCCGCGGCTCGGTGCCGGGCTTGGCGGCAGCGGCGGCCGGGGAGTTGTCCACGTCGGCGTTGGGGAGGATGAAGGCCAGCGCACCGGGCTTGGCGCGCAGCGCCTCCGCGGCCCGGCCGGCGGCGGCCTGGTCGGCGAAGCGCAGGATGGTGACGCTGCTGAGCACCGGCTTGTCCTGGCCGGTGACGCTGACGGTCAGGTAGGCCTGGCAGCCGCTGTCCTTGAGCAGGTCCTGGGCGCGGTCCTGCTGCGCCTCGACGCAGTTCTCGCCGCGCCGCGCGCCGTTGCGCTTGCCCTTGTAGGCGCCGAGCTCGATCAGCCGCTGGGACGGGAAGTACGTCTCGACGTTGAGGGCCTCGGGGTCGGTGGGCGGCGGCGGGGCGCCGACGACCGGCGGGGTCCTGGCCGCGTCCTTGGCGGACGGGCCGAGCCCGGGTATGTAGTCGCCGGGATTGGGCCGGGTGATGATCCAGCCGCCGGCCACGACCACGCCCACGACCGCCGTCCAGCCGATCAGCCGCCGGGCGGACGGCCGCCTGCCCCGGTACGCGCCGGCGCCCCCGCCGAACCGCTGTCCTGCCTGGCCCGTCTGGCCGTCTCCCGGAGTCGGGGTGCGCTCCCCCTGCGTGGTCATGGCGCAGATTCTAAGCAACGGCCGGGTGGCCCAGATCACGGGGTCGGTGCTTGTGGATCATCGCTCACTACTGCCGGGTAACAGCCCGCCACGCACTGCGTTCGGCGGCGAACCAGCCGCTCGCCGGCCGTCCGGGCGACCGTGTCACCGCCGACGTGACTCGCGTCACTACCGTGAGCTCCGACACTGTGACAACTCGCACATCCTCCCGCCGATCTTCTGGTGGGTTTGCTCTGGCGTCGGCCGAACACCAACAGGCAGGATCAGGCCCATGGATCTGCTCGATACCCTCACCGCCAAGGGCCTGCGCGGCGAAGTCCCGACCCGCGAGGAGGCGCTGGCCGTCCTCGCCACCACCGACGACGAGCTGCTGGACGTCGTCGCCGCCGCCGGCAAGGTCCGCCGCAGGTGGTTCGGCCGCCGGGTGAAGCTCAACTACCTGGTGAACCTCAAGAGCGGGCTCTGCCCGGAGGACTGCAGTTACTGCTCGCAGCGGCTGGGCTCCAAGGCCGAGATCCTCAAGTACACCTGGCTCAAGCCGGAGCAGGCCGCGGACGCGGCGCGCGCCGGCGTGGCGGGCGGCGCCAAGCGCGTCTGCCTGGTGGCCAGCGGCCGCGGCCCGACGGACCGCGACATCGACCGCGTCACCGACACCATGGCCGCCATCAAAGACGCCGACCCCGAGGTCGAGATCTGCGTCTGCCTGGGCCTGCTCTCCGACAACCAGGCGGAGCGGCTGAAGGCGGCCGGCGCGGACGCCTACAACCACAACCTCAACACCTCCGAGAGCACCTACGGCGACATCGCCACCACCCACACCTACGCGGACCGCGTGGACACCGTGCAGAAGGCGCACGGCGCCGGGCTCTCCGCCTGCTCGGGCCTCATCGCGGGCATGGGCGAGAGCGACGAGGACCTGGTCGACGTCGTGTTCGCGCTGCGCGAGCTGGGCTCGGACTCCGTCCCGGTCAACTTCCTCATCCCGTTCGAGGGCACGCCGCTCGCCCAGGAGTGGAACCTCACCCCGCAGCGCTGCCTGCGCATCCTCGCGATGGTCCGCTTCGTCAACCCGGACACCGAGGTGCGGATCGCCGGCGGGCGCGAGGTGCACCTGCGCTCGATGCAGCCGCTCGGCCTGCACGTCGCCAACTCCATCTTCCTCGGCGACTACCTGACCAGCGAGGGGCAGGCCGGGCAGACCGACCTCGACATGATCAAGGACGCGGGCTTCGAGGTCGAGGGCGCGGGCGAGGCCACCCTGCCGCGCCACCGGGCCGACATCGCCGCCGCCTCGGGCTGCGGCTCGACGGCCTCCGGCTGCGGCACGAGCGCCGCCGCCCCCACCGCCTCCGGCTGCGGTTCGGCCGCGTCGGCCTGCGGCAGCGGCGGCGGCTGCGGCCCGTGCGGCGGGCACGGCCACGCGGAGCCCGCCCCGGCCGCCGCTGTCGCGAACGACGCCGCCGAGTCCACGGACGGACTGCGCAGCGACCTGGTCAAGGTCCGCCGCCGCGGCGCCGGCACCGAACTCGCGCCCAACGCCTGACGGTTCGGCCGCCACCGGGGCCGCGCGCCCGCCGCGCGGCCGTCCGGCCGGCACCGGACCCACGCTCCACGCCCGACAGTCCAGGAGAACCCCCGTCATGTCGTCCCAGCTGTCCCCGGACACGCTGCTCTCGCTCGACCGCGCCCACGTCTGGCACCCGTACGGCCCGATGCCCGGCACCGCCACCCCGTTCGTGGTGGAGTCCGCCTCCGGCATCCGGCTGCGGCTCGCCGAACCGGTCGCGGGCGGGCGGCGGGAGCTCGTCGACGGCATGTCGTCCTGGTGGGCGGCCGTCCACGGGTACCGGCACCCGGTGCTCGACGAGGCCGTCCGGGACCAGCTGGGGCGGATGAGCCACGTGATGTTCGGCGGGCTCACCCACGAGCCCGCCGTCCGGCTCGCGGCCCGGCTGGTGGAGATCACGCCCGAGCCGCTGCAGCACGTCTTCCTCGCCGACTCCGGCTCGGTCGCGGTCGAGGTCGCGATGAAGATGTGCCTCCAGTACTGGCGCTCCACCGGCCGCCCCGAGAAGCGACGGCTGCTGACCTGGCGCGGCGGCTACCACGGCGACACCTTCCACCCGATGTCCGTCTGCGACCCCGACGGCGGCATGCACCACCTGTGGGGCGGGGTGCTGCCCGGGCAGCTCTTCGCGCCGCAGCCGCCCGCCGGGTTCGACGAGCCGCTCGACCCCGCGTACGCGCGGGAGTTCGAGGCGCTGATGGAGCGGCACGCGGACGAGCTCGCCGCCGTCATCGTCGAGCCGGTCGTCCAGGGCGCGGGCGGGATGCGCTTCCACTCCCCCGCCTACCTGCGGATGCTGCGCGAGCTGTGCGACCGGCACGGCGTGCTGCTCGTCTTCGACGAGATCGCGACCGGGTTCGGCCGCAGCGGCGCCCTGTTCGCCGCCGACCACGCGGGCGTCTCCCCCGACGTCATGTGCCTCGGCAAGGCCATCACCGGCGGGTACCTGACGCTGGCCGCCGCGCTCTGCACGGGCGAGGTCGCGGACGGGATCAGCCGCGGCGAGGTGCCGGTGCTGGCCCACGGGCCGACGTTCATGGGCAACCCGCTGGCCTGCGCGGTCGCCAACGCCTCCATCGACCTGCTGCTCGGGCAGGACTGGGAGACCGAGGTGAAGCGCATCGGGAACGGCCTGCGGGACGGGCTCGCGGCCGCCGCCGACGTACCCGGCGTGCACGACGTGCGCGTCCAGGGCGCCATCGGGGTGGTGCAGTTGGACCACCCGGTCGACGTCGCCGCCGCCACCGAGGCCGCCGCCCGCGAGGGCGTCTGGCTGCGCCCCTTCCGGGACCTGATCTACACCATGCCCCCCTACGTGACGCAGGACGAGGACGTGGCCCGCATCGCGGCCGCCGTAACCGCCGCGGCGGTGGCGGGATGAGCGCGAGTCGCCGCGGCGGTGACGGGATGAGCGCGAGTCGCCGCGGCGGTGGCGGGATGAGCGCGAGTCGCCGCGGCGGTGGCGGGACGAGCGCGCGGATCCTGTTCGTCACCGGGACGAACACCGACGTCGGCAAGACGATCGCCACGGCGGCCGTCGCGTCGGCGGCCCTGCGCGGCGGCCTGCGGGTCGCTGTGCTCAAGCCCGGACAGACCGGCGTCGCACCCGGCGAGCCCGGGGACGCGGCCGAAGTCCGGCGCCTGGCGGGCGATCTGACGATCCGTGAACTCGTGCGCTACCCCGAGCCGCTGGCCCCCGACACGGCGGCCCGCCGGGCCGGGATGCCGCGCCTGGCCCCGGAGGACGTCGTCGCCACCGTCCGCGAGCTGGCGGCGGAGCACGACCTCGTCCTGGTCGAGGGCGCGGGCGGCCTGCTGGTGCGCTACGACGACGAGGGCCGGACGCTCGCCGACCAGGCCAGGGCCGTGCTGGACGCCGGACTGCCCGCCGAGGTGCTGCTCATCGCGTCGGCCGGACTCGGCACCCTCAACATCGTCGCCCTGACGGCGGAGGCCCTCGCGGCGCGCGGACTTCCGCTCGCGGGCGTCGTCGTCGGCTCCTGGCCCGCCGCGCCCGGCCTCGCCGAACGCTGCAACCTCGCCGACCTGCCGCGCTCGGCCGGCGCCCCGCTCCTCGGCGCGCTCCCCGAACGCGCCGGCGCCACCGCCGACTTCGCCGCACTGGCCCTCGCCTCACTGGCCCCGGAACTGGGCGGTACCTGGGATGCGGAGCACTTCGCCGAGGCCCACCGGCCGGAATGAGCCGGGCTTCGCTCGAAGGTGTGATGTCGGCCCCCGAAGCGTGTGCGGGCCGGTTCGGCTCAATACCGTTCTCCCCATGACAGACGGGCTGACGGTAGACGAGGCTCTCCGAGCCTTGGCCGCCCTGGAGGCGGCGTGGAAGGACGACGACGAGGCCCTGTCCGCCCTCTCCGCGGGCGGGCCGGACGAGCAGACCCTCCCGGCATTGGTGGCCGCGTACGGCGAGCACGCGATGGACACGCTCATGGCGCTCGCCTTCGGCCTGCGCTCGACGATGAGCGACGAGGAGATCGCCGAGCTGTCGGACGCCGTGAGCGCCAACATCGGCGCCCGGATGAGCGCACTGCTCACCCGGGCGCTGAAGGTGTGGGGCGCGGTGGCCCCGCCGGACGACCTGGTCGTGACGAAGGCCATCGCCCACGTGGTGATCGACGCGATGCGGGCGGTCACGGAGGACCCGAACAAGACCGAGGTCCTGCCGCTGCTCGCGACCTTCCGCTCGTACGCGCTCAACAACCCCTGACCGCCGGCAGGGCGGGGCGGGGTGCCCGTGCCGCGTCCGGCGGTGGGACGCCCCCTACCGGTCGGCGGGCAGGTCGAACCCGAGCGCGGCCAGCGCCTCCTCGGCGGCCTCCCGGTCCTGCTCGTAGCTGCCGCCGGAGACACCGAGGCCTCCGACGCACCGGCCGTCCGCGAGGACCGGGTAGCCGCCACCCACCGCCATCAGCCGCGGGTGCCCGGCCAGCGGCGTGACCTGCGGATCGGCCAGGTAGCCGTTCCACGCGTGGGTGGGGATCCCGAACGAAGCCGCCGTCCACGCCTTGTCGACGGCCACCTCGGCGGTGAGGAAGGGCGCCCCGTCGGCGCGGTCGAAGGCCTTCAGGTGCCCGCCCGGGTCGAAAACGGCGACGGCCGCCGGGAAGCCGATCCGGTCGGCGGCCGCGCGCACGGCCGCGATCAGCTCGGCGGCGGCGGTCCGGCTCACCGCCTGGACGGGCGTGGTGTTCGCGGACGTGTCGGTCCTCACGAGGCCGCTCCTTCGGTGACGGTCAGGACGATCTTGCCGCGGGTGCGGCCGGTCTCGCCGAAGGTGTGGGCCGCGCCGGCCTCTTCCAGCGGGAAGGTCTTCGCCACCTCGACGGCGACCTCGCCGGCGTCGATCAGGCCGGCGATCGCGGTCAGCGCCGTGCCGTCCGGCTCGACCAGGAACGGGGTCACGCGCACGCCGGCCGCCTCGGCCGCGGCGGCCAGCTCCGGGGAGACGCCGGCCGGGATGGTGACCAGCAGGCCGCCGGGGCGCAGGACCTTCAGCGACCGGGTGCTGCTGTCGTCGTGGGCGTCGCCCACCAGCTCGATGACGACGTCGACGTCGGCGACGACCTCCTCGAAGCGGGTCGTGGTGTAGTCGACGGTCTCGTCCGCGCCGAGCTCCTTGAGCCAGGGGTGGCGGGCGGCGCTCGCGGTGGCGATCACGTGGGCGCCCAGGCGCCGGGCGAACTGGACGGCGAAGTGGCCGACGCCCCCGGCGGCGGCGGTGATCAGGACCCGCTGCCCGGCCTGGACGTGGGCGGTGTCGACGACGGCCTGCCAGGCCGTCAGCGCGGCCAGCGGCACGGCGGCGGCGTGCACGTGGTCGAGGGCGGCGGGCTTGCGGGCGAACTGCCGGGCCGGGGCGGTCACGTACTCGGAGTAGCCACCCGCGAGGCGGGGGAACCACGGCATGCCGTAGACCTCGTCACCGGGCTTCAGCGTGGTCACGCCGAAGCCGACCTCCTCGACCACGCCGGACACGTCCCAGCCGAGGGTGAACGGGCCCTCGCCCAGCAGGCCGGCCATGCCCGAACCGGCACGGGTCTTCCAGTCCACCGGGTTGACCCCGGCGGCGTGCACCCGCACCAGCACCTCGGTGGGCAGCGGCACCGGGCGCGGCACCCGCTCGACCCGCAGCACCTCCGGGCCGCCGAAGCCGTTCTGGACCATCGCGCGCATCGTGTCCGTGGACATGTGTCATCTCCTGCGAAAGGCGCTTCCGGAGAGGCTCTCGCGGGCCTCCCCCTGACGTCGGCGACGCTATCCGCAGGGATGTGGTTACCTTCAAGGGACACTACTTCCTTTTGGAAAGCATCCTGCTGAGGAGAGTAAGAAGCATGGCGACCAGCTGCCCCAGCGGCCAGCACGACCACCACGACGTCTACACCGCCCAGTGCCCCTGCCGCCCGCTGCTCGACCTGCTGGCCAACAAGTGGTCCGCGCTCGCCATCGGCGCCCTGGAAGAGGGCCCGCAGCGCTTCGGCGCGCTCCAGCGCCGGCTCGGCGGCATCAGCCCGAAGGTGCTGACCCAGACGCTGCGCCGCCTGGAGGACTTCGGCATCCTCGACCGCACCGTCTACCCGGCGGTCCCGCTGCACGTCGAATACTCCCTCACCGAGCTCGGGCGCAGCGCCGCCGTCCCGCTGAACCACCTGCGCAGCTGGGTGGAGCAGAACCTGGACCAGGCGGCCCGTGCGGAACCGGTCGCGGAGGCCTTCGCGAGGTGAGCGGGGTGAGCGAGGTGAGCGAGGCAAGCGGGGTGAGCGAGGTGAACGAGAAGTCGGGCCCGCCGACTTCCGGTGTTCCCCGGGAGTACGCTGCTGCCTCGCGAGCCCTCAGAACGGTGATCACGGCAACCGGACCGGGCTGCCACCGCGTCCGAGGGGCAGGACCGGCAAAAGGACACGGGGGAGACGGCTCATGGGAATGCGGCGACCTGACCGGGCGAGCGACGAACGGGCGTTGGCGCGGCGGCAGTTGCTGACGTGGGCGGCGACGGGCGCCGCCGTGCTCGGGGCCGGCGGCGCGCTGACCGGGTGCAGCAGTTCCGGGTCCGCGAGCGCCGACAGCGCCAACGGGGACTCGCCGAACGACTCCTTCTCCCCGGCCGCACCGACCGACCCGCCCGCCGTCCCCGGGCTCCCGGTGCCGTCGGCCACCCCCGTCGGGGTGCGCAGCAAGCCGGTCTTCAAGGTCCACGACCTGCTGCCCACCGCGCCGTCCAACGCCGTCGCCCTGACCATCGACGACGGCCCGAGCCGGCTCTACACCCCGCAGGTGCTGCAGCTGCTGCGCAAGTACGACATCCGCGCCACGTTCTCCGTGGTCGGCAGCGAGGCGCACGCCAACAAGGACGTCATCCGGCAGATCGCCGCGGACGGCCACGTGCTGGCCAACCACACCATGACGCACCCCCAGCCGTTCTCGCACCGCAGCGCCGCGCAGATCCGGCAGCAGCTCACCGACACGCAGTCCGTCGTCGTCGACGCCGGGGCCCCCGTGCCGACGCTGTTCCGCTCGCCCGGCGGCGACTGGTCCCCGACGGTCTTCCAGGAGGCCGCGCGCCTCGGCCTGACCCCGATCGACTGGGACGTCGACCCGCGGGACTGGGCCCGGCCCGGCGTCAACAAGATCACCGAGAAGCTGCTGGCCGCCAAGCCCGGCGACATCCTGCTCTGCCACGACGGCGGCGGCGACCGCTCGCAGACCCTCGACGCCCTGCGCTCGGTGCTGCCGGCGCTCAAGGCCAAGGGCTACGCCTTCGTGACGCTTTGATCGGCGGAGCGCCCGTCACCCGCCGGGCCGCGCTGCTCGGCGGGGCCGCCGCCGTCCTCGCCGGGTGCTCGGACGGGGGCGGGCCGACGGGGTCGCTACGGCTGGCGAGCGGGCCCGAGGGCGGGCCGTACAACGCCTTCGGACGCTCCTTCGCCGACGCCGTGGCGGCCAGCCGCCGGCGGCTGTCCGTCACCCCCGTGAGCACCGCGGCCAGCGTGGACAACCTGCGGCGGCTCGACGGCGGGTCCGTCGACCTCGCGCTCGCCACCGCGGACGCCGCCGAGGACGCGGTGCTCGGCCGCGACACCTTCGCCCGGCCGCTCGCCGTGACGGCGCTCGCGCGGGTCTACGTCAACTACATCCACCTCGTCGCGCCCGCCGACGGGCCGGTGCACGAACTCGCCGACCTCGCCGGGCGGCGCGTCGCGACCGGTGCGGCGGGCTCCGGGCTCCAGGTGACGGCCAAGCGGCTGCTCCAGCAGGCCGCGCTGACCGGCGGCGCCGCGCCGGTGCAGGAGGAGACGCTCGGGCTGGCCGAGTCGCTGGCGGCGCTGCGGGCGGGCGAGGTGGACGCGGTGTTCTGGTCCGGCGGTGTGCCGACGCCCGCCGTGGCCGGGCTCTCGGCGCAGCTGCCGGTGCGGTTCGTGCCGCTGGACGACGTCGCCGGGACGCTGCGCGAGCGGTACGGCCCGGTGTACTCGGCGGTCACGCTCCCGGCCGGGGCGTACGGCCTGCGGAGCCCGATCGGCACCGTCGGAGTCGGCAACTACCTGACGGCCCGCCCGGGTGTGCCGGAGGACGCCGTGCGCGAGCTGCTGCGGATCCTGTTCGACCGGTGGGCCACGCTGCTGCGCGCCGTGACGGCGGGGGCCCGGCTGGAGCCCCGGTTCGCCGTCTCCACCGGGGCGGTGCCGCTGCACCCGGGGGCGGCGGCGTACTACCGGTCGGTCTACGGCTGAGCTTTCCCCAACGCTCCCGTTGCTCACGGCTCCGGACGGGGATCGTCGATGTCGACGGTGGAGATCCCGGGCGGATACAGTTCCGGACAGGCCGTCAGGATCAGGTGCTGCAGCGGACGCACCGGCGTGGGCAGGCTCGTGGAGATCGCATGGGCGACATCCGGGCCGCCGTAGCCGTCGCGGACCATGGTCGCCACCAGGACGGCGGTCGTCGCGTCCAGGAATCCAGAATGATCACGCGCCACGCCTCGGGGCGACCTTGGCACGGGCGTCGGCGGCGGCGATGTCGTAAACCCTTTGCAGCAGGTTGGGGCCCTCGTCCAATTCCTTGTCGGCGAGGGTCATCCCGAAGTGCTCCCGCAGCAGCCGGCGCCCCTCGGCCACGCGCTCCGCGATCTGCTCCGCGGTGGGCTGTGCCTCCACCAGCAGAGCGACCTGGGCGCCGATCGTGGTGCCGCGGGCCGCCGCGAGAGCGGCCAGCCGGTCACGCGTTTCAGGGGAAACCTTGATCGTCGCATCAGCCATATCTCGACCGTACCCCGCTGGTACAACCAGCGGGGTACGGATTGAACCCGAGGGGCCCGGGCCGCCGGCGCTCACGGCCGCTCGGCCGACCCCTGGCTCGGGCTCCGCCTGTCCGCCCCCGGGAGCCGGAGCTCGACGGTCAGTCCGTGCGGGCTCGCCGGGGCGACGTTCAGGGTGCCGCCGCACGCTCGCGCCAGCTCATCGGCTATGGCCAGGCCGAGGCCCGTGCCGGGGACGTTCTGGTGCTCGGGGGCTCTGCTGAACCGCCTAAGCAGTAGCGGGAGTTGCTCGGCAGATACGCCCGGGCCCGTGTCGGACACCCGGACGACGACGACAGTGCCGCCGCCGTCGCCGTCGGGCGCGGCCTCCGCCGTGACGTGGATCCGCTCCCCCTCCGGGACGAACTTGCCCGCGTTGTCGAGCAGCGCGTCCAGCACCCGTCCGGCCGCGTCGGGCAGCGCTAGGGCGCGCAGGCCGGGGGTGACGTCCGCCGTCAGCTCCTGGCCGCCGGCGCGGAACACGGGCGCCCAGGCGGCCACCCGGTCGCGGACGGCCGCCGACACGTCGTGTTCCGCGAGCGGCTCGGACGCGGACTCCATCCTCGCCAACGCCAGTAGCCCGTCCAGGAGTTCGGCCAGCCGGTCGGCCTCGTCCAGGGCCAGGGCGTGCGCGGCGAGGCCGGGGCCGGGCGGTACGTGCGGTTCGGCGTTCTCCAGTTGCAGTACCAAGGTGGCCAGCGGGTTGCGGAGTTGGTGGGAGGCGTCGGCGACGAAGTCGCGCTGGCGGCGCAGCGCGTCGGCGACGGCCTGCGCCATGCCGTTGAAGTGCCGCCGCAGCCTGCGCAGTTCCGGCGGGCCGCCGTCCGACACCGCCCGCGCCTCCAGCCGTCCGTCCGCCAACCGGGCCACCGCGCGGTCGAGTTCGTCGACGGGCCGCAGCAGCCAGCGGGCCAGCCCCGCCGCGACGAGGGCGGCGGCGACGAACGCGGTGACGGCGCCCGCGGCGATGAGCGCCCAGCGGACGAGGACGTCGTGGCGCGCGGCGGCGGTGGGGACGGTCAACAGGACGGCGCCGTTGACGCGTTCGTCCTGGCCCACGGGTTCGGCGAGGAGGACGGTGTCCGGCCCCCAGGGGAGGATCGTGGGCAGCATCTCGGTGGAGCGGCCGGTGAGAGCCCGGCTGCGCGCGTCCTCCGCGATGGCGTCCGTGGGGGTCGCACCGGCCCGGCCGAGGACGCCGCCGGAGGTGTCGACGACGGTCACGGCGGCGCCGTAGAGCTCGGCGTAGCGGGTGAGTTCGGCGGTGAGTTCGCGGCGGTCGGCGTCGGTGCGGATCCGGTTGGCGAGGTCGGCGAAGCGGACGGCGTCGGCGCGGCGCTGGAGGAGGAGGTGTTCCGTCCGGCCGCGGGCGTAGGAGTCGGCCAGGGGCAGCGAGAGGAGCAGCACGGCGGTCCCGATGAGCGCGGTCAGGACGGCCAGCAGGCGGCGCCTCATCCGGTACCGCGCTCCCGCCCCAGGTCGCCGAGCTGGTAGCCGTACCCGCGGATCGTGCGGACGAGTCCGGCCCGCCCGGTCTTGGCGCGGATCCCGGCGACGTGGACGTCGAGGGAGCGCGAGGAGCCGAGGAACGCGTCGCCCCAGATGCGGTCGAGGATCTCCTCGCGCGAGCGGACGTCGCCGGGCTGCGCGGCGAGCAGTGCGAGGACGTCGAACTCGCGCCGGGTGAGCCGGACTTCGGCGCCGCCGACGGTGACCGTCCGGCCGGCGAGGTCGACCGCGACGTCGCCGGTGCGCACCTGCCGTCCGTCGCCGGTGCCGGGGCCGGTGCCGTCCGGGGGCGCGGGCCGTCCGAGCCGGCGGCGCACGGTGTCGACGCGGGCGATGAGTTCGGCCATCCGGAACGGCTTGATCACGTAGTCGTCGGCCCCCGCCCGCAGCCCCTGGACGATGTCGCGCTCCTCGCTGCGGGCGGTGACGACGATCAGCGGCACCTGGCAGACCGTGCGCAGCTTGCGCAGCAGGTCGAGGCCGTCCAGGTCGGGCAGGCCGAGGTCGAGCAGGACGAACCCGGCCTCCCGCACGTGCCGCAGCGCCTCGGCGGCGCGCACCACCCGGCGCACGGTGTGGCCGCGGCGGGCGAGGGCGGTGGCGAGGGCCTGGGCCATGCGGTCGTCGTCCTCGACGAGAAGCACGTGCACGCGGTCCTCCCCACCTGTGAGGTGACTACCGTACGGCCTGCGCCACCGGACCCGCCTCGGGGGTCCCGGCCGGGTCGAGCTCGGCGTCGCGGGTGTCGGGCATGAAGAGGTACGTGACGAGCGACACCAGCGCGCAGGCCGAGACGTACCAGAAGAACCCGGACTCGTGGCCGGCGTTCTTGAACCAGAGCGCCACGTACTCGGCCGTGCCGCCGAAGAGCGCGTTGGCGAGCGCGTACGGGAGGGCCACGCCGAGGGCGCGGATGCGGGTCGGGAACAGCTCCGCCTTCACGGCCGCGTTGATCGACGTGTAGCCGGTGACGATCAGCAGGGCCACCACGGACAGGCCGAGCGCGGACCAGTACGAGGAGGCCGAACCCAGCGCGGACATGAGCGGGTAGGTGCCCACGGTGCAGCCGATCGCGAAGGTGATCAGCAGCGGGCGGCGCCCGATCCGGTCGGAGAGCAGCCCGGCGAGCGGCTGCACGGCGGCGAAGACCGCGAGCGCGGTGAAGCTGACCAGCGTCGCGGTGTTCTTGGGCAGGCCGGCACTGCCGATCAGGTACTTGGTGAGGTACGTGGTGTACGTGTAGTAGGCGACGGTGCCGCCGAGCGTGAGCGCCATGACCAGGACGGCCTGGCGGCGGTGCTCCCACAGCCCGCGCAGCGTGCCCCGGGCGCCCTCGGCCCGGCCGGCGGTCTCCTTGGTGAACGCGTCCGTCTCCGGCAGCCGGCGGCGCAGCCAGAACACCACGAGCGCGAAGACGGCGCCGAGGAGGAACGGCACCCGCCAGCCCCAGGCGTGCAACTCCTTCGCGGTGAGCGTGTGTTGCATGACGATGAGGATGCCGAGGCCCAGCAGCTGGCCGACCGTCATCGACACGTACTGGAACGACGACCCGAGCCCCCGACGGTCCGGTGCCGACGCCTCCGTCAGGTAGGTCGCGCTCGCCGCGTACTCGCCGCCGATGCTCAGGCCCTGCAGCAGCCGCGCCACCAGCAGGACGGCCGCCCCGAGGTACCCGGCCTGCCCGTACGTCGGCGCGACCGCGATCAGCACGGCCGCCGCCGACATCATCGTGACCGTCAGGGTCAGCGCGCTCTTGCGCCCGTGCCGGTCGGCCGCCCGCCCGAGCACCCAGCCGCCGACCGGCCGCATCAGGAAGCCGACGGCGAAGATCCCGGCGGTGTTCATCAGCTTGGCCGTGGAGTCCGACCCGGGGAAGAAGTCGTCGGCGAAGTACACCGCGAAGCTGGCGTAGACGAACCAGTCGTACCACTCCACGAGGTTCCCCAGCGACCCCCCGACGAGCGCGAGCCGCCGCCGGGCCCGCTCCTCGCGCGACGGTTTCGGAGGGGCGGCGATCGACCCAGGCGACACGGACGACGCGGACGGCTCGGACGATGCGGATGACTCGGACGACGACATTGCGGCTCCCACGGGTGTTCCAGGGCGGGTGAGGTGCCCCAGAGCGTGCAGCCGGGCCGCGACCGGCGGCAAGGAGTGCGGCCCAGATCTAACGTCCCGCTAAGGAAGCGGCCCCGCGCTCCGCCGACCGGCGGACTGTACGGCCACACACCGTCAGCACACCTCCGACCGACCTGGCCCTGTGCAACGTGACTCCTCCCCCGGTTGAAGCCGGGGGCTTCTCGCTAAGCCTGGTCGGCTTCGCGACGGGCCGGCCCGGCCCGTAGGACGTTGACGGCTCCCACGGTGTCGGCGTGCGCCGGGCGCCGGAGGCGAACAAGGCTCCCTGACACCTCCCGATTCCCGTGACCCGCAGGGGCGTGGCCGACGTCGGCCACGCCCCTCCCGCGTCTCAGGCCGCCGGGGGCAAGCCGGCCGCCTCGGTGGCCGCGATGGCCTGCCGCAGGGCCTGCCGGGCCTGGTCCAACTCATCGGCGCGGCGGTCGAGTTCGGTGAGCTGGGTGCGCAGCTTGCGCAGCACCCCCGGACACGCGCGCAGCGGGCCCTCCGGCTCGCCGCAGGGCAGGAGCTGCTGGATCGTCCGCGTCGGCAGCCCGGCCGCGAGCAGGGCGCGGATCTGGCGCACGGTCCGCTCGGCGGACGGCTCGAAATCCCGGTAGCCGTTGGGGAGACGCGTCGACGTGAGCAGGCCGACCCGCTCGTAGTAGCGGATCAGGCGCTCGCTCGTGCCGCTGCGCCCCGCCAGTTCGCCGATCCTCATCGTGCCCCGCTCCCCCGTCCGGCTTGACCTTGTCACGGTGTCAGGGTTGAACACTAGTGCCCGTCCCCGCACGGCGGCACCGACCAGGAGATTCCGTTGATCATCGACGCGCACAGCCACGTCCACGACCCGGTGGACAGCCACCTCGCCCTGCTCGACGAGGCGGGCGTCGACCGCGCCGTGCTCTTCGGCACCCGGCCGCACCCGGAGCGGGCCGGCGACCTGGCCGGCTTCAAGCGGGAGATGAGCGTCCTGCACGACACGATCAGCGGCCGCTCGGCCGGGGCGGATGCCCACGCGGCGGCGGTGGACGAGCTCGCGGCCGTCTGCGCGGCGCACCCGGACCGGTTCATCGGCTTCGGCAAGGTGCGGTTGGACGTACCGGCCGAGCGGATCGCCGAGGAGGTGCAGCGGGACGTCGTCGCACGCGGCTTCCGGGGCATCGGCGAGCTGACGCCGCCGCCGGACGGCGCGGGCCTGGTCGAACCGGTGCTGCGCGCCGCCGCCGACCACGGCGGGCTGCCGGTCGTCGTCCACGGCTTCGCACCGACCACCGCCGGCGACATCGCGACGCTGGCCGAGCTCGCCCGCCGCCACCCGCGCGTGCCGCTCGTGCTCAGCCAGCTCGGCGGACTCCACTGGCTGCAGGCGATCGAGCTGGCGCGGGAGACCCCGAACCTGTACCTCGAACTGTCCACGGCGAGCGTCGTGTTCGCCGTGCGGCTGGCGATCCGCGAGGTGCCCGACCGGACGCTCTTCGGCTCGGACGCACCCTACGGCGACCCGGTCGTCACCCGCGCGATGGTCGAGCGCGCCACGCCGCCCGGCGAACTGCGGGACCGCGTGCTGGGCGGGACCTTCGCCGAACTCCTGGGCCTCTGAGGCCGCTTGAGGCTTCCGCCCGCCCCCGACGGGGGTGGGGGCGGGCGGAACGGGTGCCGCACGAAGCCGGCCGGACACAGGCCCGGCGGGCAGGGCGTGACGCGCCCGGGCGGGGAAGCGGCGGCATGCCGAGCGACGGCCCCGCGTCCCGGCCAGAGCGCGGACGAACCGGCCGGACACAGGCCCGGCGGGCGGGGCGTGATCCACCCGGGCGTCGCGGGCCTCGGGCTGAACCGAAAGGCACGCCCCACCCCCACAGGCCGCCGCGGGTCGCGCCACCGTCGGGGCACGGCCGCAGCCCGGGTCTCACGCCTCGGCGGCCGCCGCCAGCGGGCCCAGGGCGGCCGCCCGGCGGGCCGGAACGGCGGCCGCGAGGGCGCCGATCGCGAGCGAGACCGCGCACACCAGGAGCAGCGTGCCCCACGGCAGCGCCGGCGTGTAGTGCTCCACCGCGCCGGTGGCCAGCGGGCCGACCGCCCACGCGCCGGCCAGGCCGGCCGCCAGGCCGAGGAGGGTGCCGTACGCGGCGACGGTCACCGCCTCCAGGCGGATCATCCGCCGGACGCCCGCGCGGTCCAGGCCGACGGCACGCAGGACGCCGATCTCGCGGGTGCGTTCGGCGACGGACACGGCCAGGGTGTTGACGATGCCGAGCGCGCCGATCAGCGCGCCGACGGCGAGCATGCCGTACATGACGGCCAGCAGGTCGCCCATGACCCCGGCCGCCTCGCGGACGAGCTGCGCGCGGTCCTGCACCTTCACCAGCGGGCTGTTGCCGAGGGCGGTGCGCAGCCGCTGTTCGAGGGCCGGGGAGGTGGCGCCGTCGGCGGTGCGGACGAGGATGCGCTGGACGGAGCCGGGCAGGTAGCTGTTCTGCGCCACCTCCGCGCGCGCGGCGAGCACGTCCCGGGCCGTCGGGTCGTCCCGGTAGACCGCCACGACGGTGTACGGGCGGGCGTCCTGGGTGCGGCCCATGCGGGCGTCGAGGCGGTCGCCCGGGGCGAGGTGGTGTTCGCGGGCGACGGTGGCGGAGACGGCGACCCGGCCCGGACCGAGGTCCTGGAGCGAGCCGCCGGTCAGGTCGAGCCGCAGGACGCCGCCCGCCGTGTCGGGGTCGACGCCCGCGACCTCCAGGACCGTGCCGCCGGCCACCAGGGTGGAGTCCGTGACGGCGCTCGCCGTCCGCACGCCCGGGGTGGCGGCGATCCGTGCGACGGCGGCCGGGTCGACGCCGTCCATGGTGGAACGGGAGCCGATCACGTAGTCGGCGGCGAGCCCGGCGGCGGCCCGGTGGTCGAGGGCCTGCGCGGCGGAGTGCCCGATGGTGGCGAGGCCGGTGACGAGCGCGGTGCTGATCATGAGGGTGGCGGCGGTCGCGGCGGTGCGCCGGGAGTCGCGCAGCGCGTTCTCCCGGGCGAGGCGCCCGGCGACGCCGAGGCAGCCGGTGAGCCTGCCGAACGTCCGGATCACCGGGGCGGCGAGCACCGGCCCGAGCGCGATCAGGCCGCAGACGAGCACGGCGCAGCCGAGCATCGCGCTCTGCAGGTTCGCCTCCGAGGCGTCCTTCGCGCCGCGCAGCGACACCAGCAGGGCCGCGGCGAGCGCGACCAGGACGAGGCCTGCCACGGCGCGGAGGCGCAACCGGTGGGCGGTCGGCGGCTGTTCGGCCGTCCGCAGCGCCTCGATCGGCGCGACCCTCGCCGCCCGGCGGGACGGCAGCCACGCGGCGAGCACGGTGACGCCCACGCCCACGGCGAGCGCCGCCGCGACGGGCGCGGGGCCGATCACGAGGGGGCCGCGCGGCAGCCCGTCGCCGAGGAGTCCGGGCAGTGCGGCGGCGATGCCGAGGCCCAGCAGGAACCCGGCCGCCGACGCGGCGAGCCCGACCACGAGGGCCTCCAGCAGGACGGCCCGCGCCACCTGGCGGCGCTGCGCGCCGATCGCCCGCAGGAGCGCGATCTCGCGGGTGCGGCGGGCGACGAGCATGGTGAAGGTGTTGACGATGAGGAACGAGGCGATGAAGAGCGAGACGCCGGCGAAGACCAGCGGCAGCTTCTCGTAGCCGCGGGTGAGGGTGTCGACGAGGATCGTCTGCTGGGCGGCCCGGGCGGCGCCGGTGGTGGCCTCGGCCCGGTCGGCGGGGAGCACGGCGGCGACCTTGCGGGCGAGGTCGACCTGGTCGGTGCCGGGCGCGGCGGCGAGGTCGATGCCGGTGTAATGGCCGGGGGTGGCGAACAGCTGCTGGGCCGTCGCCCGGTCGAACAGGACGAGGGTGCCGCCGGCCGTCACCCGGGTGTCGTCGGTGGTGACGAGGCCGACGAGGCGCTTGGTCATGGCCGGCCCGTCGGTGGCGAGGGTGACCGGGTCGCCGATCCTCAGCCGGCCGGCGGCGGCCGTGCCGCGGTCCACGGCGATCTCGTCGCCGCCGCGGGGCGCGCGGCCCTCCGTCAGCGGGTAGCGGCCGTCCGTCCCGTCCTTGCCGGGGACGTAGGCGGCGGCCTGGTTGGCCCAGCGCGCGCCGACCCGCAGCGGGGTGCCGTCCGCCGCGTTCAGGACGGCCGAGCCGTCGGCGGACGGCCGGACGGCGGCGACGCCGGGCACGTCGGCCAGCTTCCGCACGAGCGCGTCGTCGAGCACACTGGTCGGCTGGTCGGCGCCGGCGCCGGGCCGGGGTTCCTTGGCGGTGACGGTGAGGGCGACGCCGGCGAAGTTCTTCGAGGCGGCGGCGCGGTGGGCCGCCGTGGTGGAGTCCGCGAACACGAGGGTGCCGGACACGAACGCGACCCCGAGGCAGACCGCGAGCACGGTCATCGCCAGCCGGGCCTTGTGCGCCAGGACGTTGCGCAGAGCTGTTGTCAACATGGCTTTCTTCCTGGGCGGTTGGCGGCGTCAGCGGGCGGCGCGCGCGTCGAAGCTCTGCATGACGTCCAGCACGCGGTCGGGCGTGGGGCGCACCATCTCGTCGACCAGCCGGCCGTCGGCGAGGAAGACCGCGCGGTCGGCGAAGGCGGCGGCGACCGGGTCGTGGGTCACCATGACGACCGTCCGGCCCAGTTCGCGGACGGAGTCGCGCAGGAAGCCGAGGACCCCCGTCCCGGCGCGGGAGTCGAGGTTGCCGGTCGGCTCGTCCGCGAACACCACGGCGGGCTGCCCGGCCAGTGCGCGGGCGACCGCGACGCGCTGCTGCTGCCCGCCGGACAGCTGCGCGGGCCGGTGGCCGAGCCGCTCGGCGAGGCCGACCATGGCGACCACCCGGTCCAGCCAGCGCTGGTCGGGGCGGCGCCCGGCGATGGCCAGCGGCAGCGTGATGTTCTCCAGCGCGGTGAGCGTCGGCAGGAGGTTGAACGCCTGGAAGACGAAGCCGATCCGGTCCCGGCGCAGCCGGGTGAGCTGCCGGTCGTCGAGCGGGCCGAGCTCGGTGGTGCCGATGCGCACCGAGCCGGAGGTGGGGGTGTCGAGCCCGGCGGCGCAGTGCATCAGGGTGGACTTGCCGCAGCCGGACGGGCCCATGATGGCGGTGAACTCGCCCTCCCGGAAGCCGATGCTGACGCCGTCGAGGGCGGTGACCCGGGTGTCGCCGGAGCCGTAGACCTTGGTCAGGCCGGTGGTGGCGGCGGCGATGCCGGGCGCATGGTGCAGGGTGAGCGGATCGGGTGTCACGGGGGCTCCTCTTCGGTGCGGGGACGTGCACTTCAGAGGGTGTCGGGGGAACGTATCGGTGCCCTGGGCGGCCGTGTATCGATGGCCGGTCCCGTTTGTAGCAGTTCCGTAGCGCGTCGGACGGGCGTCAGTCCGGTGGCAGGCTCAGGGTCGCGAGGGCGCCGCCGTCCGGGGCGTTGTCCAGGCGCAGGTCGGCGCCGAGGAGCCGGGCCTGGCCGAGGGCGATGGTCAGGCCGAGGCCGTGGCCGGTGCCGCGTTCGCGGGCGCCGGTGTGGAAGCGCCGCGGGCCGTGGAGCAGCAGGTCCGGCGGGTAGCCGGGGCCGTGGTCGCGCACGGCGACCGTCCGGCCGTCGACGCGGACGTGCACGGGGGCGGCGCCGTGGCGGTGGGCGTTGACGACGAGGTTGCCGACGATGCGCTCCAGCCGGCGCGGGTCGGTCTCCACCCGGAACTCCCGGTCCGCCACGGTGACTTCGGCGTCCAGGCCGGTGCGCGTCACCGCCTCCGCGACGACGGCGCCGAGCGGCACCGAGGCGCGGACGGGGCGTTCGGCGCCCGCGTCGAGGCGGGAGATCTCCAGGAGGTCCTCGACCAGGCCGCGCAGGTCGCGCACCCGGGCGCGCAGCAGGTCCTCGGTCTCGCCGGGCGCCAGGAGGTCGACGGCGGCGAGCAGGCCGCCGACCGGGGTGCGCAGCTCGTGGGCCACGTCGGCGGTGAACTGCCGTTCGGCGCGCAGGCGCCGGCCGAGGCTGTCGGCCATGAGGTCGACCGCGGCGGCGATGTCGGCCACCTCGTCGCGGCCGCCGGCCGGCCCGGTGCGGGCGTCGAGGTCGCCGGCGGTGATGCGGCCCGCGGTCTCGGAGACGCGGCGCAGCCGGCGGCCGAGCAGCCCGGCGCCGTAGACGGCGACGGGCACGGCGGCGCCGAGGGCGATCAGCGAGGCGACCGTGACGGTCGCGTCGAGGCGGCTCAGGGTGTGGAGTTCGGGGCTCGTGTTGACCCGGACGGCGAGCACCGGGCTGCCCGGGCCCGCGGTGCGCTGGGCGCCCCAGACGCTCGGGCCGAGGTTGCCGTGGACGCTCCCGTCGTAGGCCGTGTGCCGCTGCCCGTCGACCGGGTCGCGCAGTGCGGCGGGCAGGCCGGCCGGGTCGAGCTCGGCGCCGTCCGCGAGCGCGCCGGTGCGGCGGTAGACGTCCATGGCGGAGTAGACGGTGTTGAAGGCCTGCGCGTCGGCGCGGTCGCGGATGTCCTGCGCCGTCCACACGTGCACCAGCACGCCGACGGCCGCCGCGACCAGACAGGCGGTGAGGGCGGCCAGCGCGGCGATCTTCCACCGCAGGGACGTGCGGCGCGGGCGCCCGGGCGTTCGCACCGCGCTCAGCGCCTGAGCTTGTAGCCGAAGCCCCGGACCGTCTCGATCCGGTCCCGCCCCAGCTTGCGGCGCAGCCGCTGCACGCACAGGTCGACGACCCGGCTGTCGCCGTCCCAGCCGTAGTCCCACACGTCGCGCAGCAGGGTGTGCCGCTCCAGCACGACGCCCGGCCTGGCGGCGAACTCCAGGAGCACCTTCAGCTCCGTCGGCGTCAGCGCCACGGGAGCCCCGGCGACGGACACGACCATCCCGGCGGTGTCGATGGCGAGGTCCCCGAAGGTGAGCACCTCGCCGTCGGAGGCGGCCGGCCCGGCCCGCTCCGGCCGCGGGCCCGGCGCCGGTGCGTACGTGGCCCGCCGCAGCAACGAGCGGATGCGCGCGACCAGCACGAACGTGTCGACGGGCTTGACCACGTAGTCGTCCGCGCCGGCCTCCAGCCCCGCGACGACGTCGAGCCCATCCCCGCGGGCGGACATCATCAGCACGGGCACCAGACTCGTCTCCCGCACCCTGCGGCACAGCCCGATCCCGTCCAGGCCGGGCAGCATGACGTCCAGGATCAGCAGGTCGAACTCCCGCTCACGGAACAGCTCCAGCCCGGTGAGCCCGTCCGCCGCGGCCGTCATCGCGTACCCGTACCGCTCCAGCGCGACGCTGAACGCCCGCCGCATCAACGCGTCGTCCTCGACCAGCAACACACGGACCGGAGGGACGTCGGACACGGGACGGACGCCTCCTCTACGGACGGTCGGCGGGGCGGGGGCAGGAACGTGAAAGGGACGATACCGCAGACATCGGACACCCCCGCCGCACCGGAGGACATCGACGCCGGATCAAGCGCCCGTCGATACACGACGGATACAAAGACCCCAATCGCATTACCCATTAACACATCAGTCTTTACTGATTCTTGGGCATCAACTAGGCTCTCGGGGTTCCAACCACCGACCCGCACCCAAAGGGCGCACCATCCCGTGAGAGTTCCCCGCCTCGACGGCGCCAGGCTCGCCGTCGTCACGGCCCGCGTCGCGCTGGTCGCCGAGGTCCTGCTGAGCCTCTGGATCGCGTATGCGGCGTGGAGCATGCGCAGCGTGGCCTACCTGGACGACGACGGGACCGATTTCTCCCGCTACGGTGTCGCGGTCTTCCCCGCGCTGGGCCTGGTGTGGGCGGCGCTCTGCGGGTGGGGCGTCGTCGCGTCCGTGCGGCGGTCGCGCTCCGGGGAGCGCGGTGTGGTCTTCGGCCTGACCGTCGTCGCGGTGGCGCACTTCCTGGGCGGGATCTGGAGTGCCGTCTGCGGGGGCTGGCACCTGGGCGGGGGGCTGTTCCTCCTCTCCGTCCTCTACGCGACCGCCGCCAACCCGGCCCGGCCGCACCGGGAGCCCGGCCTGACGGGCGGCTGACGGGCGGCTGACGCGCCGGGGCACGGCGAACGGGCGGACACCACCCCGCAGGTGGTGTCCGCCCGTTCGCGGGTCAGGAGGTGGCCTGGACGCCCTGGAGGGCGCTGATCAGGCTGTCCACGTCCTGGACGGTGTTGTAGAGGGCCAGCGACGCGCGGACCGCGCTCTGGACGCCGTAGGCGGCGAGGGCGGGCTGGGCGCAGTGGTGGCCGGCGCGGACGGCGATGCCCTGCTGGTCGAGCCGGGCGGCGACGGCCATCGGGTCGACGCCGGCGAGCAGGAAGGTCAGCACGCCGATCTTCCCGGGCGCGTTGCCGATCAGCCGGAGCCCGGGCACGGTGGCCAGGGCCGCCATGGCGTACGCGGTGAGCTGTTCCTCGTGCGCGGTGGCCGCCTGGCGGTCGAGGCCGGACAGGTAGCGCAGCGCGGCCCCCAGGCCGGCGACGCCGGCGATGTGGCCGGTGCCGGCCTCCAGGCGGTGCGGGACGGGGGCGTAGGTCGTCTCGTCGAAGGAGACCGAGTCGATCATGTTGCCGCCGCCCTGCCACGGGGGCATGGCCTCCAGCACGTCGCGCTTGCCGTACAGGACGCCGATGCCGGTCGGGGCGAAGATCTTGTGCCCGGAGAAGGCGTAGAAGTCGGCGTCCAACGCCTTGACGTCGACCGGAAAGTGGCTGACCGCCTGGGCGCCGTCGATCAGCACCCGGGCCCCGTACCGGTGGGCGAGCGCCGTCATCTCGGCCACCGGCGGGACGGTGCCCAGCACGTTGGACGCGTGGGTGAGCGCGACCAGCTTGGTGCGGTAGCTGAGCAGGTCCCGGTAGGCGTCCTGGTCGAGCTGCCCGTCGGGGAGCAGCGGGATCGGCACGACCCGGGCCCGCCGCTCCTTGGCGATCAGCTGCCAGGGCACGAGGTTGGAGTGGTGTTCGGCGGCGGAGACGAGGATCTCGTCGCCGACGCCGAGGTTGGCCCGGCCCCAGCTCTGCGCCACGAGGTTGACGGCCTCGGTGGTGCCGCGGACGAAGACGATCTCGTCCGGGTCCGGGGTGCCGAGCAGTCGGGCGGCCTCGGCGCGGCCCTCCTCGTAGACCTGGGTGGCCTGTTTGGCGAGGGTGTGGGCGCCGCGGTGGACGTTGGAGGTGCTCGTCGCGTAGTGCTCGCCGACGGCCTCGACGACCTGGCGGGGCTTGAGGGTGGTGGCCCCGTTGTCCAGCCAGACGAGCGGGTGGCCGTTCACCTCCCGGTGCAGCTGCGGGAAGTCGCGGCGGACGGCCTCGACGTCGAACCCGCCGGCGGGCGCGGCGGGCGCCGACGTGGCCTGCGGGGCCTGCGGGGCCGACGTGGCCTGCGGCGCCGACGGGACCTGCGGGGCCGACGTGGCCTGCGGGGCTGAAGGGGCCGCCTGGGGCGGCAGCCAGTAGAACGGGATCGCGGTCATGTCGGTCCCGTACGGCGGCCGTTGGGCCACTCCGTGGATCCCGGAGCCGCGCCCGAACCCGTCAGGAGTAGTCATGGTAGTTGGACACCTCGACGTTCTGGAGCACGGCGACCGCGTCGTCCACCAGGGCGGCGGTGGAGAAGTAACTGGTCACCAGGTACGAGGTGATGGCCTGCCGGTCGACGCCCATCGCCCGCACCGCGAGGCCCGGCTCGACCTCGTCCGGCACCTTCGCCGGGCGCAGGCCGACGACGCCCTGGCGGTCCTCGCCGACGCGCATCAGCAGGATGTTGGTGGTGCCGGGCGCCGAGTTCGCCGAGCCCTTGAGGTCGAGCTTGTCGGAGGGCAGCAGCGGCACGCCGCGCCAGGTGAGGAACGGGCTGCCGAACAGCTCGACGATCTGCGGCGGCACCCCGCGCCGGGTGCACTCGCGGCCGAACGCGGCGATGGCGCGCGGGTGGGCGAGGAAGAACGCCGGCTGCTTCCAGACCCGGGTGAGCAGCTCGTCCATGTCGTCCGGGGTCGGCGCGCCCTTGCGGGTGCGCACGCGCTGGCTCGCGGCGACGTTGTTGAGCAGGCCGTACTCGGCGTTGTTGAGCATCTCCCACTCCTGGCGCTCGCGCAGCGCCTCGACGGTCAGCCGCAACTGGGCCTGGACCTGGTCGATGCCGGAGTTGTAGACGTCCGCGACGCGGGTGTGCACGCGCAGGACGGTCTGCGCGATGCTGAGCTCGTACTCGCGCGGGCTGTCCTCGTAGTCCACGAAGGTCTCGGGCAGGTACGGCTCGCCGGCGTGGCCCGACTGGAGGTCGATCGGGTGCTCGCGGTCGGTCGACGGCCGCACGGCGGCGGCGGCGAACTCGTCGAGCTGCGCCCGCAACGAGGGCTCGCGGTCGGCGAGTTCGACGAGCGTGCGGCGTTCGACGGAGAGCACGGTGCACGCGCTCACGGCCTTGACCCGGTACGTCGTGTCCGTGCCGTTGGCCCACTCGGCGCCGTCGAAGAAGTCGCCCTCGCCGAGGACGGCCAGCAGGGCGTCCGCGCCGTACTCGTTGGTGGCGCGCTTCTCGGCGCGGCCGAACGCGATGATGTGCAGCTGGTCGGCGGGGGCGCCGGCCTCGACGATGAGCTCGCCGGGCGCCACCTCGCGCTCGACGAAGGCGCTGGCGAGCGCGGCGAGCAGCGGGCTGTCCACCTGGCTGAGGAAGGCCAGTTCGCGCAGGTCCTCGGCGACGACCTGGTTGGCGCCGGCGCCGTCGACGTAGGTGCTGATCAGCCCGTCGCCGAGGATGAAGCCGCGGCGGCGGTTGACGCGGAAGACCCCGGCCTCCAGGTCCACCCAGGGCAGCGCGCGCAGCAGGTAGCGCGGGGTGATCCCGAGCATCTGCGGCACGGTCTTGGTGGTGGTGGCGAGGTTCCGGGCGGCGGAGGTACTGAGGCTCTGCTGACTCTGCTGGCTCTGCTGGACGGCCTCGGTGGTCACGTGTGGTCCCCTCCCGTAAATCGGCTGATCCGACGATGCGTCAGATTGTTGCGGCCGATCCGGGTTCGTGTGAGGACGTTTAGGTTCACCGATCTGTGGACGCACCAGTACGCAGGGCTACCGAGCCCCGCCAAACTCACTCGAACGAGTGAGTTTGGCCATAAGCGCCCCGGATGTGTTCCCAAGCAGGGCTTTGAACGGCGCAGTAAAACGGGGCCGACGTCAGCCCACCCGGTGCGCGGCCTCGGTCAGCACGGCACCCAGCGGCAGGTCGATCCGGGCCGCGGCCAGGTCGTCGCCACGGGTCCGCCCCTGGTTGACGATCGCCACCGGGGTGCCCGCGCGGGCCGCGTGCCGCACGAAGCGCAGGCCCGACATCACGGTGAGGGACGACCCGAGCACGACCAGCGCCTGCCCGGCGTCGACCAGCCCGAAGCAGCGCTCGACCCGGGGCTTCGGCACGCTCTCGCCGAAGAACACGACGTCCGGTTTGAGGACCCCGCCGCACGCCCCGCAGGGGGCCACCCGGAACGCGTCGACCAGCTCCTGCGGCAGCTCGGCGTCGCCGTCCGGGCGGACCTCCGCCCCCGCCGCGCGGAAGCCCGGGTTCAGCTCCTCCAGCCGCCCGTCCAGCTCCTCGCGCGCGCTGGTGCGCCCGCACTCCAGGCACACCACCCGGTGCAGTCCGCCGTGCAGTTCGACGGCCGCCCGGGTGCCGGCGGCGCGGTGCAGGCCGTCGACGTTCTGCGTGATCACTGCCGCCACGTGGCCCGAGCGGCGCAGCCGCTCCACCGCCCGGTGCCCGGCGTTGGGCTCAGCCGCCGCGATCGTGCGCCAGCCGGTGTGGCTGCGCGCCCAGTACCGGCGGCGGGCCTCCTCGCCCGCGGTGAACTCCTGGTACGTCATCGGCGCGCGGCGGCGCCGGCTGCCGGTGGCGCCCCGGTAGTCGGGGATGCCGGATTCCGTCGACAGCCCCGCGCCGCTGAGCACCACGACGCCCCGCCCGGCCAGCAGCCGGACCAGCGTCTCCAGGCCTTCGAGATCGGCCGCCGTGGCGTCGTCGAGCGTCGCGTGCGCACTCACGGGGCAAGAGTAGAACTCATGGACGAGTGACGGCGAGGACGGCCATGTCGTCGTCCCGCGGGCCGCCCGTCCAGGCCGCCACGTCGCGCCCCAAGGCGTCCAGCACCTCCCCCGGCCCGGCGAACGGACCCAGCGGGGCGAGGCCCTTCACCGGGTCGTAGAACCGCCCGGCGCCGTCCCGGGCCTCGGTGACACCGTCCGTGACCAGGAGCAGCGTGTGCCCGGCCGGGAACGGCCACCGGTCCGGCGCCGAGCGGTCCGGGCCCAGCGCGCCCATGCCGAGCGGCAGGCCGGGGTCGGCCGCGTCCAGGCGCCGCACGCCGCCCGGGCCGGCCGCCCCGCCCGGGCCGCCCAGCAGGTACGGCCCGGGGTGGCCGCAGCTCAGGACGTGCACGGCGTCCCGGCCGCCCGGGAACTCCGCGAGCAGCGCCGTGCTGAACCCCTCCGTCCGCACCTCCTCGTCGCGGTGCTCGCTCTCGCGGGCCAGCGACTGCTCCAGGGCGTCCGCGAGCGCGACCAGGTCCGAGGCGCGCGAGGCGTTCTCCCGGAACGCCCCGAGCAGCACCGACACCGTCGCCACCGCCGGCAGGCCCTTGCCCCGCACGTCCGCGATCATCAGCCGCACGCCGTACGGAGTCTCCTGGACGGCGTACGCGTCGCCGCCGATCAGCGCCTCCGTCTGGGCCGCCCGGTAGCAGGCGGCCACCGTCAGCTCCCCCGCCCGGTCCGGCGGCGCGGGCAGGACGGCCAGCTGGGCGGCCTCGGCGACGCTGCGCACCGTGGCCAGCCGCCGGCCGTGGCGCGCGACGACGCGGTTGATCCAGACGCCCAGCAGCGCGGCGAACACGGTGTTGGTGAGCTCCAGGTAGCCGCCCTCGGTGCCGACCGTGCCGTCGCGGAAGGACAGCCCGACGATGCCCACCACATTGGCGGCGGCGACGGCGAGCGTGTCCCGCAGCGGCAGCAGCGCGCCCGCCAGGACGGCCGCGGCGGCCACCATCGGGTCGCCCCAGTAGTTCGTCGTGTCGAAGCCGTTCCACAGCAGGCCGCCGGCGACCAGCAGCCACGGCAGCACACGCAGGTAGCGCGGCCACGCGCCGTCCCTCGGTGTCATCGGCGCCACCCGCCTTCCTGGCTCCGCTCGCGGGGGCGGTCTCGCTTCCGATCCTAGGGCGAAAGACACGCCCTAGAAGCTCCGGGACCGGCGAGGGCGCCCGTGCCCGCGGACCCACTGCCAGGCGGTGCGCGCCGCCGCGACCGGGTCGAAGGCGGCGGGCCGCCCCCGGGTGAACGGGTAGCAGGCGAGGCCGATGAGGACGGCGGTGAAGTGGCCCGCGCTGGTGAAGTCGCGGTTCTGCAGCAGGCCGTAGCCGTAGAACACGACCACACCCGCCGCGTACACGTACCGCCACGGGCGGACGAGGGCGTACGTGAGCACGGCGACGACGCCCGCGAGGGCGTAGCTCACGCCGACGTCGAGCGTGTACACGGCCCGGTGCGGGGCGAGGCCCCGGCTGATCGCCCAGTACAGCGCGCCCTCGCTGATGTACGTCGCACCGATGTGCGCGATCAGGACGACCGCGAGCCAGCGCACCGTGCCGAGCCACCGCTCGGCGGGCACGTGGAAGACGTTGTAGAGCACGAAGTAGAACCACCAGCCGCCGCCCTCGATCCACAGGGCGCTGCTGAACAGCACCTTCAGCGGCGCGACCTCCAGGTGGTGCAGGTTGGTCGAGCGCTTCTCCAGGATGTGGTGGGCCACCCTCGGGCTCACCCGGTCGATCACGAAGGTGGTGCTGAGCAGGATCGCCAGCCAGACGAACGTGCCCGGCGCGCTCCGGACGTACGACCAGACGGCCCGGGCCAGCACGGAGGTGCGGCCCGGCACGCGGGCGTGGCTCATCGAGGATCCTCTCTCCGTTCGCCCAAGCCTCGCCCAAGCCCATCACACCCCGGCGACAGGACAGGGCCGTCCGGGTGAACCGGAAGCACTGCGGGGAGCGTCGTCCTCTCCGTAAGCCCCCCGTTCAGGAGATCGCACCCATGGCAGCCATCCGTCCGACCCCCGGCCGAATACGCACCGGCCTGCTCGCCCTCGCGGTGGCCGCCGCGCTCACCGGCGGGCTGCTCTGGTGGCAGCCGTGGCACCACGAGCCGAAGCAGCTCGCGTTCACCACGGCCACCGGCGGCACCGACCGCGCCGGCACCGGCGAGCACCTGTACCGGTACAAGGTGCGGGTGGAGAACGGGCTGCCGCAGCGCCCCGAGCAGTTCGCGGCCGACGTGGACGCCGTCCTCGGCAACGTCCGGCAGGGCTGGGCGGCCGGCGGCGCCGTGTCCTTCCAGCGGGTGGCCGCCGACCCGGTGGACTTCACGGTGTACCTGGCCACCCCGGAGTCCACCGACCGGATCTGCGGCCAGTACGGACTGGACACCGGCGGCACGGTGAACTGCGCGGCCGGCAAGCAGGTCGTCATCAACGCCAAGCGCTGGACCGACCTCACGCAGTTCTACACCGGGCGCCCCGAGCTCTACCACGCGCTCGCGGTCAACCACGAGGTAGGCCACATCCTCGGGAACGGGCACGTCGACTGCCCCGGCGCGGGCGCTCCCGCACCGGTGATGATGCAGCAGATCAAGGGCATGCACGGCTGCGTGCCGAACGGCTGGCCCTACTCCGAGGCCGGCACCCTGCTGACCGGCCCGCCCGTCCCGGCGTCCACGGCCTCGCCGGCGCCGTAAGCGGTTCACACGGGCCGGCGCCCCGCGCCCACCAGTTCCACCAGGTGCTCCGCCGCCACCGCGGCACCGTCCGCGCGGACCGTGCCCGCGACGGCGGCGGCCCGGGCGCGCAGCTCCGGGCCGAGGGCCGTCCCGAGCGCGGCGGACAGGGAAGCCGCGGTCGGCACCGGACCGTCGTGCGCCACGCCGATGCCCAGGGCGGCCACGCGGGCGGCCCAGTACGGCTGGTCGACCACCTGCGGCACCAGCACCTGCGGCGTCCCGGCGCGCGCGGCGGCCGTCGTGGTGCCCGCGCCCCCGTGGTGCACGACCGCGGCGACCCTCGGGAACAGCGCCTGCTGGTTCACCTCGCCGACGACGAAGCAGTCGTCGGCGCCGTCGATCGGGGCCAGGTCCGCCCAGCCGCGCGCGACGACGATCCGGCGGCCCTGTGCGCGGACCGCGTCGACGACGTCCTCGGCGATCGTCTCCTTCGACTCCCCCATCGGCATGCTGCCGAAGCCCACGTACACCGGGGCCTCGCCGGCCTCCAGGAACGCCACCAGGTCCGCCGGGAGCGGGCGGTCGTCCGGCAGGATCCACGCGCCGCTCTGCACGGGGTCGACGCCGGCCGGCCGCTCCCAGGGCCCGAGCACCGGGTCCGTCGCCAGCCACGGACGGTCGGTGTTGACGTGGGTGCGCACGTCGTCCACCCGGGGCAGGCCCACCGTCGCCCGGTGCTCGTTGACCACCCCGCCGAACACCTCGTTCATGACGCCGACGTGCAGCTCCCACAGCACCCGGTTGTCGGTGACGTCCTCGGGGAACGGATGCCCGGGATACGTGTACGGCCGGTGGTGCGGGGACGGCAGCATGGTCGGCTGCAGCGCCACGTAGGCGAAGTGGACGCCCAGCTTCTCGGCCGCCGACCGCGCCCCGGCCACGGTCGGGAACAGGCCCGTCGCCACCACCGCGTCGGCGTCCCCGGCCGCCGCGGACACCGCCTCGAAGTAGCCGGCGGTCAACCGCGCGGCGCGCTCCTGGATGCTCCCCGCGATCGGCCGCACACCCGTCACCAACTCCCGCACCGACGGACCGGCCGGCACCAGCTCCACACCGACGTCGGCCAGCCGCTTGGCGAACTCCTCGTCCGGCGGCGCGCACACCCGCACCTCCGCGCCGCGTTCGCGCAGCCGCACGGCCAGCGCCGCCATCGGCTCGACGTCTCCGCGCGACCCGTACGTCGACAGCACCACTCGCATCGTCGTGACTCCCCGTTTCCGCAGGTTGAGACCTCGTTGAGATCTTGAGGTGGTGATTCTGCGGGACAGTGGGGGCCTTGCCGCAAGACCCCCGGTGCGCTATAAGTTGAGAGTGGCAGGGAGTGGGCACACCTCCCTGACGCCGACTCAAGTCACCCGATTCTCCTCAAGGCTGACCGAAAAGCAGGTCCTCACGGCCGACCGGCACCCCCCTGATGTGACACCGGCAACAAGGGTGTTGTCATCAGCGGCAGGGCAAGGGGAGGATGGTTGCGGGGCGTAGCAATATCCCACGATCCGTACCGAATTGGCACCGGCCGCTCGGCGTGATCGGGAACGCCCCCACGCAAGTGATGAGTGCACGAAACGGGGGAATCGTGGACTGGACACGTCGACAGGTGTCGCGCGCGGGGCCGCCACGGACCGGGCGTCCCTGCGCACACGCCTGCCCGCTCACGGGCTGAAACTCCCCGGGCTCTCCCCCACCTCGTTCCCGGCGAATTCGACGACCGCTCAGACGACCGCTCAGACGACCGCTTCGACGACCGTCCCGGCGGTCGTCCGGCCGGTCACGCCCGGGACCGGCCCCACCGGTCCCGCCCCCACCCACCGCGGAAGACCGACCCACCCGCGCCACCGAACCTGGAAGGCATCATGCAGGTGCTCATCGTGGAAGGCCAGGAAAGCGTCTCCCGAGCGCTCGCGGTCAGACTGGAGCAGCACGGCTACGAGGTCGCGACCGCCCCCAGCGGCGCAGCGGCACTGGAGTCCTGCGACGACACGGACATCATGCTGCTCAACATGGAGCTCCCCGACCTCGACGGCCTGGAGGTCTGCCGGCGCATCCGCACCATCAGCGACACCCCCATCGTCGCCTTCACCGACCGGACGGCCGACCTGGGCCGGATCCGCGGCCTCCGGGCCGGTGCGGACGACTGCCTCGACAAGCCGTACGAGTTCCACGAGCTGCTCGCCCGGATCGAGGCGATCATGCGCCGCGTCCGCCGGGTCCTCGGCGTGCCGTCCGTCCCGGTGCGGGTGCTGACGATCGGCGACGTCTCCATCGACGGCGCCACCCGCGAGGTGCGCCTGCGCGGGCGGGCGGTGCAGCTCACGCGCAAGGAGTTCGACCTGCTGCACTACCTGGCCCGGCACCCCGGCACGGTGGTCTCGCGCCGCCGCCTGATGAGCGAGATCTGGGACGATACCTCCGCCCACGCGCTCGGCCCGCGGGCCAGCCGCACGCTCGACACCCATGTCAGCTCGCTGCGCGGCAAGTTGGGCCACAGCGGCTGGATCGTCACGGTGCGCGGCGTCGGCTTCCGGATGGGCCACGTCTGCACGGGCCGCGCCCGGCCCGACGCCGAGGCGGGCTGATCCGGCGGCCCGCTCCGGCCCGGCCACCGACCCGGGGCCGGTGGCCGGAGCGGGACTCAGACGCGGCTGACGAAGGTGAACCCGGCCCCGTCGACCGCGCTGCGGAGCGTCGCCTCGTCGAGCGGCTCGGCCGACGCGACGGTGACGCGGCCGGACGGCGCGTCGGCGACGACGTCGGTGACGCCGGGCAGGGCCGAGAGCCCGGCGCTGACCGTCTTCTCGCAGTGGCCGCAGCTCATGCCGTCGACGGTCAGGACGGTGGTGATGGTGGACATGCGGGTACCTCCGGTATCGGACGCGGTCGGTGGGCGACGCCGACAACGACACCCCAAACCACGCCCGCATCCCAGGGACACGCCGCCCGGATGGCACCATCGAGTGGTTCCGGGAACCGATCGCCCCACCCGCCCGACGGGGCCCGCGGCGCGGCCCGGCCGCGTACCCTCGACAGCGGTTACGTCCGACCGACTGCCTGGGAGGCGCAGTGGTGATCGCCGTCCGGTCATTCCGTTCCGACGACGCTCCGCGGGTGGCGGAGATCGTGCACCGCTGCCTGCGGGAGGTGAACAGCCGGGACTATCCGGCGGAGGTCATCGACCGGATGTGCGAGCACTTCACGGCTCGGCGGTTCGTCGAGCTGTCCGCGGACCGGCACATCTTCGTCGCGGAGGACGAGGGGGTCGTGGGGACGGTCTCCCGGGACGGCCACAAGGTCTTCAGCATGTTCGTCGATCCGGATTCGGCGGGGCGCGGGATCGGCCGCCTGCTCATGGACCACATCGAGGCGCTGGCGGCGGCCGAGGGGCATGCGCACATGGAGGCCGGCGCCAGCATCACCGCGCACCGGTTCTACCTCCGGCGGGGGTACGCCGACGTCCGGGAGAGCGACTCCGGGTTCGGCCTCACCTACCTCGTCCGCAAGCCCCTGCAGCCGTCCGCCGGCTGAGCACCTCCGCCTCACGCCGCCCCGCGCACGATGTCCTCGCCGTCCCGGCCCCGCAGGGCGAGTGCGGCCGGGAGGACGGCCGCCGTGAGGGCGACGGCCGCGCAGGCGGCGGCGAGCGCGCCCATCGTGCCCCAGGGCATGGCTGCGGGCGTCGGGCCGATGAGGTGGACGAGGGCCGCCCAGGAGCCGCCGACGCTGATGGCCGTACCGAGGACGCCCATCGCGGTGCCGGCCGCCACGCACATCAGCGTCTCGACGGCGACGGTGCGCAGCACCTGGATCTTGGTGGCGCCGGCGAGGCGCAGCAGGGACAGTTCGCGCCTGCGGTCGGTGACGGTCATGACCAGGGAGTTGGCGAGGGCGATGGCCGCGTAGCCGATCGCGAGGCCGAGGATCATCAGCAGGGCGTTCCAGGCGGCCTCCGCGTCGGCGTTGGTCGCGGCCTTCCAGACGTCCTGCGGGGTGGCGAGCCGCGCCCCGAGTCCGTGGACGGCCGCTTCCAGGCCCGTCTCCGCCTGCTGCCGGTCGGTGCCGGACGGCAGCCGCAGGTCGATCCGGCTCGCGAGGGCGGGCCCGCCGACGCCGTCGGTGACGGCGTTCGGGCCGGTGACCCACGCCTGGACGGCCTCGGCACCGGTGCCGAGGACGGCGGCGACCCGCAGCGTCCTGGGAGTGCCGTCGGCCAGGCGGACGGGCACCCGCTGCCCGACCGCGGGCGAGCCGGGCCAGGTGCGGCTGAGCACGATCGTGTCGGGGCCGAGGTCGGCCACGGAGCCGGCGACGACCGGCAGGCGGTCGACGGCGGCGAGCGCGGCGGGGTCGGCCGCGGCGGCGCGGAAGGGCACCAGGGACTCGCCGTCCTGCTCGGCCATCACGGAGGTCGGGGTGATGACGAGGGCCTGGACGCCGGGCACGGCGCGGACCCGGTCGACGACCGCCCGGTTCAGCCCGGGGGTGCCGGCGGGCGTGACGACGAGGTCGGCGGCGGCGAGCTGGTTGCGGACCTCGGTGGCCTGCGCGCGGTCGATGGTGTCGAGGCTGCCGAGCAGGCACCCGGCGAAGGCGACGATCAGCACCACCGGGGTGGTGGTCGCGGCGGTGCGGCGGAAGGCGGTGAGCGCGCTCTGCCGGGCGGTGGCCCAGACGATGCCGCCGCCGTCCTCGGCGGGGCGGCCGCGCAGCCGGGACGAGAGGCCGGGCAGCGCGGTCAGCAGGCGGAGCACCGGTCCGGCGAGCACGCCCGCGAGCAGCACGCATCCGGCGACGACGGCGAGCAGGAGGGCGAGCGAGTCGGCCGCGTTGGCGGCGGCGTCGGGCCACTGCCGGGCGGTGATCACGAGGGCCGCGATGCTGCCGCCGAGGACGAGCAGGCCGCCGGCCCAGCGGAAGGCCAGCGCGGCCCGGGAGTGCCGTTCGACGTCCGCCTCCGCCAGCGCCTCGCCGGGGCTGACCAGGCCGGCCTTGAACGACGAGAGCACGACGCCGCTCATCGCGGTCAGCAGCCCGATCAGGCCCGCGACGAGCAGCCCCCACCAGGTGATCGGGACGGTGAAGCCGTCCGGGACCATGCCGTGGCCGATCAGCCAGTGCCCGGCCACCGGCGCCCCGGCCGCGCCGAGAGCGCACCCGGCGGCGGAGGCGAGCACGCCGACCACGAGGGCCTCGCGATTGACGAGGGTGCGCAGCTGCTTGCGGGTGGTGCCGATCAGCCGCAGGAGGGCGAGTTCGCGGCGCCGCTGGGCGATCGACAGCGCGAAGGTGGCGCCGACCACGAACACGGCGGTGCCGCCGGAGACCGCGGCGGCGAGGCCGAGCGGCGTCTGGACGTCGTCCAGCCGGCTGCTGACCTCGGCGTAGTGCGGATCGGCCAGGCGGCGGTCGGCGCCGGTGAGCACCTGGGCGACGCTCGCGCCGCCGGTGGCGGCCACGGCCGCGCGGACGGCGTCGGCGTCGCCGAAGGCGGCCAGCACGCCGACGGCCGGGCAGTACCGGGCGGCCTGGGCGTCGGTGAAGAAGACGGCGTGCTCGAAGGGCTCCGCCTCGGTGATGCCGGAGACGGTGGCGCTGTGCGGGCCGTCGGCGGTGGCGAACCGCACGGGCTGCCCGAGCTGCTCGGGGCGGCCCCCGCCGATGACGACCTGGTCGTCGGCGGCCGGTGCCGCGCCGGCGGTCAGCCGGTAGCCCCCGAGGGCCGCCGAAGACCAGGCGCGTCCGACCTGGTCGCGCGGGCCGTCGGCCAGCTGGGCGTAGCAGGTGTGGTCCTGGACGGTCCGTCCGGTCCCGGCGACGGCGGCGATCAGGTCGGCCGGCAGGCCCGGCTGGAGAGGAACGGGCGTCGGCTGGGTGTCGCCGTGGACGCTCGTGAAGTCCACGCTCCGGGCGGCGGTCACCAGGACCGGGGCCTGCGAGTAGCGCTGGCGGGCCTGCTCTGGGACGCCGGCGGTGGCGGCGATGACCAGGATCGACGTGGCGATCAGGGCGACGCCGCAGGCCAGCGCGACGAAGCTGCCGACGAACGAGGCCCAGCGCAGGCGGACGGTGGCGATGGCGAGGCTCAGCATGCCACGGCCTCCAGGGCGGTCATCCGGGCGGCGACCTGCTCGGCGGTGGGCTGCTCCAGTGAGCCGGCGAGGCGGCCGTCGCGCAGGAAGACGACGCGGTCGGCGTGGGCGGCGGCGACCGGGTCGTGGGTCACCATGACGACGGCCCGGCCCGGGGCGTCCGCCATGGTGCGCAGCAGCGCGAGGACCTCGCGGCCGCTCTTGGTGTCGAGCGCACCGGTGGGTTCGTCGGCCAGCAGGACGGCGGGGCGGGTGATCAGGGCCCGGGCGATGGCGACGCGCTGCTGCTGCCCGCCGGAGAGTTCGCCCGGCCGGTGTCCGGCGCGGTCCGCGAGGCCGACGGCGGCCAGGGCGGCGCTCACCTCGGCGGCCGCGGGGCGCCGCCCGGCCAGCTTGGCGGGGAGCGCCACGTTCTGGGCCGCGGTGAGGGCGGGGAGCAGGTTGAAGGACTGGAAGACGAAGCCGATCCGCTCCCGGCGCAGCACCGTCAGCTCGTTGTCCCGCAGGCCGGTGAGGACGGTGCCATCGACCCGTACCTCGCCCCCGTCGATCGGCTCCAGGCCGGCCGCCGACCGCAGCAGGGTCGACTTGCCGGAACCGGACGGGCCCATGACGGCGGTGAAGGTGCCGAAGGGGAAGCCGACACTCACCTCGTCCAGGCCGACCACCGGTTCGGGCCCGCGGCGGTAGGTGCGGTGGACCGCTCGGAGTTCGACGGCGAAGTGCGTGGCGTTCATGATCCAAGTCAACCGGCCGGGGCGGACGCGGCTCAATGGCCGGGGGTTCAGTCCTGGGGGTGTAGCTGGCTACACCCCCAAGGCGGCGTACCGGCCTACTTGTGCGGCACCGGGATCGAGGTCACCAGCTGCTGCTGGAGGTGGTCCGGGTTGGTGCCGTCGTCGTAGGTGCTGACGGAGGTCGTGTAGTCGGTGGTGCCGGAGACGGCGCTCCCGGCGATGGTGTTGCCGAAGTAGTCGCCGATGAACGTCGACGAGCCCTCGACCGGGGAGTCGAGCTGCGGGTCGAAGGTGTGGGCGCTCAGGCGGGTGTTGTGGCCGATCGGGCCGAGGGCCGGGTCGTAGAACTGGATGCTCGTGTTGACGCAGTAGTTGGCGGCGCCGTAGGGCGCGACGCCGGGGCTCTTGGCGTTGGCGGTGTCCAGCGCCAGCCCGGCGGCCGTCGCCTCGGGGGTGCCTGCCGCCGGGCAGGGGAGGCGGCGGTCGTAGAAGGCGACGCTGACGGTGCCGTCGGGGCCCGTCGTCAGGTTGGGCTGGAACTCGTCGACGGGCGCGGCGTTGTCGTTGACCCGGACCGGGGCCGACCAGGTCGCGCCGTCGTCGTAGGAGGCGGTGAGCAGGACGTTGACGACGCCCGTGCCGTAGTCCTCGTACGCCGAGTAGAGCGGGTAGTGGCCGTTCACCGGCTGCGTGCCGAGGGTGAAGGTGTCCTCGATGCCGTCGCGGAACGTCGTGTTGGCGTACGAGCCGGGCGGCGGCGTGATGTTGCCCTGCACGGTCGAGACGGTGGACCAGGTCCGTCCGCCGTCGTGCGAGGCGTCGAGGAAGATCGTGGTGCAGCAGAACTTGTGCGCCGGGTCGGAGTTGGCGAGCGTCGTGTACACCGTGCCGTCGGGGGCGACGTGCGGCAGCAGGTAGGTGGCGCCCTGCGGGGTGGACGGCGGCTCGGGGAGCGCCTGCGGGGCGGACCAGTCGGTGTGGGTGCCGTCCGGGCGGGCGTCGGAGTAGGCGACGTACGGGACGGGCGTCTTGCTGTGGAAGTCCACCCACATCGCGTAGATGCGGTTCCGGTGGGCGCTGTCGGGGTTGGTGTCGACGGCGATCCACTGCTTGTCGGGGCCGTTGCCGATGCTGTCGTAGGTCGCGACGTAGTCCGGCCGGCCGTTGTGGGTGGTGATCCACTGGGTGGCGGTGGTCGCGCCGTGCGGGCGCACGGAGAGGGAGATGGCCTGCGACGGGACGGCCGGGTTGGCCTCCTGGGCGGTGCCGGGGATGAAGTCGTGGGTGCCGTTGGGGTCATAGACGAACTGGTACGGCAGGAGCAGGGAGTAGTAGTTGCCCCACGTGTCGAAGGCGCCGACGGGGTCGGTGTTGTCGGTCCAGCCCTCGTAGCCGGGGATGTGGCCCTGGACCGGCCAGGTGCGTCCGCCGTCGTGGGACTCGAAGAAGCCCAGCAGGTGGTTGTAGCCCTCGGCGCTCACGACCCACTTGGACGCGCCGATGAGGTGGCTGGGGTCGGTCGGGTCAACCCGCAGGTCCGACTCCGAGTGGCCCTTGACGAGCATCGGCGTCGCGGCCGGGTAGCCCGGGTTGCTGCCCGCCTGCGTCGCGTACGGGCCGGCGGCTCCGGTGTCCTCGCCGGTGGTGGCACCCGAGGCCGGGCAGGGCGTCATGCCGCTGTAGGCCCCGGCGGGGCCGCTGTCCACGGTGTAGGGCACTTCGGGGCGGTAGCAGCTGGTCCGCTGGGCGGTGGCCAGGACGTTCGTCACGTGGGAGGCGGCCTGGCTCGCGGCGTAGGCGGCGTCGGTCTGGGTGCCCTGTGGGAGGGCGGGGGCGGTCGCTGCCGAGGAGGAGAACGGGGAGAGGAGGGAGAGCCCGAGCAGGGCGGGGCCGAGGAGCAGGGAGAGTCTTCTACGGGTACGCAAAGGGAGGGCCTCCTACGTTCTGGGGTGAACCTGGGGCACTGCGTCCTGGAACGACGGGTCGGGCGGCTCGTGGAGCGGGACCGGCGACTCGGCGTGATGACGGTAGGTGGCCGCGGGCACGCCAACAAGGTCGTCCGCGCGAACTTGACGGTCCGTTGACCGCGCCCCGAGGCTCCCTTTCCCCGGGGCGCGGACCTTGACCGGCGGCGAACACCGAGGCGGGGGCGGCCCGTTGGCCCTCCGCGATGACCGACCGTTCGGCCGGTACGGACCAAGGGCGCCCCCGCCGGGCGGCGGTGACCGTCAGTGGCCGCCGCGCGGAGGCTCGCAGTCGGTGCCGTCGGGGTAGCCAGCGAACGCCTCTGCGGTGGCGCTCCCGACGTGTTCACCGCAGACCGCCCTTGGGGGATCAGTACGCGCTCGGCCGGTTCTCCTTCACCCAGCGCTTCTCGGCCTCGCTCCCGGTCGGCGGCGGCGCGAAGCCGTCGATCATCCAGAGGTCGCGCGGCGTCTCGTCGATGTGGAACTCGCAGTACAGCCCGCGGTCCTTGGTGTGGGGCGCGAGCAGCGCGGAAAGCCTCTCCCTGGTCCGCCGGCGCTGGTCCGGGTCGTCCATGTGCCGCGCGATGTGCTCGACGACGATGCGCACGGCGTCCGGGGCGGGCTCGCCGCCCACGTGGAACGAGTCCGCCGCGACCTCGTGGAAGAGCGTCATCACGTAGAACGGCGGCAGCCCGAAGCCGGTGTAGAAGCCGGTGATGTCGTCCGCGAGCTGCTTCTTCTGCTGCGGGGTGTAGGTGCCGGGCGGGTGGTACACGTGCCAGAGCGGCATGGCTCTTCCTCCTGTGCGGATATGACGTGTGGTCGGTTACGGCCGGGCGTTCGGTTGCGGCCGGGCGTTCAGTTGCGGCCGAGGACGGCGAGACCCTCCACCGGCCCGGACAGCGCGGCCTTGATCGCGCGGGTCGCGTCGTCGACGAGCACCTCGCTGTCCCCGCGCTCGACGCCGTCGAGGACGATCCGGGCGACGTCGGCCGCCGCGATCTTCTCCACGGGGATGGCGGCGACCATCTCGGTGTCCGCGAACCCCAGGTGTACGCCGACGACTTGAGTGCCCTGCGCGGCGAGTTCGAGGCGCAGCGAGTTCGTCAGCGACCACAACGCGGCCTTGGACGCGCCGTACGCCCCTGCGCCGGCTCCCCACGACAGGAGCGAGTGCAGGTCGACGACGGCTCCCCCGCCGCGCGCGGCGAGCACGGGCGCGAAGGCCTGGGCGATGCGCAGCGGGCCGATCACGTTGGTCTCGAACGTGTCCCGCACGAGGTCCAGGTCGGCCGTGAGGAGCGGCGACGGGTGCAGGACGCCGGCGTTGTTGAAGACGAGGTCGACGTCGCGGGCGTGCGCCGCGAGGGCGGCGACGGAGGCACCGTCGGTGACGTCCAGCGGGAGGACCTCGATCCGCGCGTCGCCGGCGGGGGTGGGGGCGGGCTTGCGTGCGGTGGCGTAGACCTTCGCCGCCCCGCGCCGCAGGAGTTCCTCGACGAGCGCCTTGCCGATGCCGCGCCGGCCTCCGGTGACCAGCGCGACGGAGCCTTCGATGACGGTCATGTGCCTTCTCCTCGCTTCACTTCGCTCTCGGATCAGGTTTAGATTATTACCATCATCTAAGTGGCCGCGGAAGTAGGATCTTCCCCAGCCCCCCGGAGGAAGAAGGGACCGCCGACATGCCCCGAGTGTCACGAGCCGAGGCGCAGCAGCACCGGCAGCAGGTGATCGACGAGACGTCCCGGCTGATCCGGGAGAAGGGCGCGGGCCAGGTCAGCGTCCCGGAGGCGATGGCCGCCGCCGGGCTGACGCACGGCGGCTTCTACCGCCACTTCTCGTCGAAGGACGACCTCGTCGCCCAGGCCCTCCGGGCCGCGTTCGGCGAACGGCGCGAGGCCATGGACCGGCTCACCGGGGAGGGCCCCGCAGAGGGCCCCGAGGAGGGCCCGTCCCCGCGCACCGAGTTCGTGTCGCGCTACCTGTCGACGGTCCACCGCGACAACCCGGGCGGCGGCTGCCCGGCCGCGACCCTCGGCGCCGAGGCAGCGCGCGCCGAACCGGGCAGCGCGGTCCGCACGGCGTTCACGGCCGGCCTGCGCGACCTCGTCGACGGCCTGCAACGGCTGGACGGCGACGGGCGCGAGACCGCACTCGCCGACCTGTCCACCCTGGTGGGCGCGATCCTCCTCGCCCGCGCGAGCGACGACGCCGAGCTGTCCGAGGAGATCCTCACCGCCGCACGCCACCACCTGACCACCCCGGGCGCATAGGAAGTCGACCCCGCCGACTTCTCGCGCCCGCCCTCGGCCGCCCGCCACATCCGAGCTCCCGCGATCGTCGTGCCCGAACGTCGTGCGCCGGACCGGGGCGAACCCCGGTCCGGCGCACGACGTGTCACAGCTAGCTCACCACCGGTGCCACTTCACCTGGACCCCCTGGTAGACAACGAGGTTGCCGTCGTCCTGGATCTTCAGGTACGCACCGGGGCTGCCGCTGGTGGAGGTCGTCCAGAGCATGGCCCCGCCCGTGCCGTAGAGCACGAGGTTGCCGTCGGTCTGCATGGCGAGGTGGTCGCCGCGGCCGACCGTGTCCCAGGTCTGGGCCACGCCTCCGCCCGGGGCGTACATCACCAGGTTGCCGTCGGTCTGCATGGCCAGCCGGTACCCGCCCGGCGCGGTGATGGACTCGCCGCGGTAGAGGGTCTCCCCGGCGGCCAGAACCGCGTCAGGGCCCTGGGCGAGGCCGAGATCCTTCCACGGGTAGGAGTCCTTGCCCGGCGTGTCGCTGGTGCCGGGCGCGACGTGCTGGGTCCACCACTGGGCGAGCCAGTTGTGCCCATTGAAGAACACCGTCCGGTCGGACGCGGCCTGGTCGGGCGTGTAGACGGCGCTGGCGTCCCAGTCCTTGGCACGGGGTGCCCGGGGGCTGTCGTTGAGGTACCACAGCTGGTTGGTGTTGCCGGTGTCGCAGCCGGCGACGAGCGGCTGGGCCATGGCGCCCTCGTACGTCAGGCAGTGCGTGCCCTGCTGGTTGTGCAGGTACACCGTGCCAGTGCCGTCCGGTCCCGGCGCGACCCACCAGCGCTGGCTGGAGCCACCGTTGACGCCCCTCGCGTACACCTTCCAGGTCGCCGGGTCCAGGTCGAGGGCGGCGTTGTCGGAGTTGGCCCGCAGCAGGAGCCAACCGCTCCGGTCGTCGACGCTCGCCGCCGTCCAGTCCCAGGCGTGGCCGTCGTCGGCGAACGGCCAGGTCTCGGCCGTGCCCGCGTTGGAGCCGGTCAGCAGCGCGCCGTTGGCGGCGGCGGACTGGATCCGGTAGCTGTTTCCGGCGCTCAGGGCGACGCTCGGCTTCCCGGCGAACATCGGCCCGCTCTGCGGCGGGTCCGGCACGGGCAGCACGCAGGTCCCGGCCGCGGCGGCCGGGGCCACCGTGCCGACGCCCCGCCGGTTGTCACTGGTCAGGCCGTAGGTCTGGCCGCCCTGGGTGAGGGTGAAGTCGACCGGTCCGGTGATCGGCAGGTAGTACTTCAGCGGGATATCCCTGGACGCGCCGCTCGGCAGATCCTCGCACGCGCCGAGACGGATCGTGACGCGGTGGAAGTCGCCCTTCAGGCCGCCGACGTTGCTGCCGGTGTGCCCGGGCGCGACGTTCTTGATCTCCTTCCAGTTGCCGTCCTTGACCAGCGCGGGCGCGGAGGTCGGGATGTCGAAGGCGATCTGCGCGTCGCCGCGCAGCGTCACACCGCTGTTGTTGGTGATCCGCAGGGTCGGCTGGAGCGGCCACAGGTCCTTGACGGCCGTCGGGAAGGCGACCAGCTCGGCCTTCACGTCGGCCACCTGGGAGGGCAGCGTCACGCTCGAACCGGCCGCCCGGGAGTTGCCGTAGGCACCCTGGCCGCGCAGCTTCGAGTCGAGCAGGCTGGTCATGGTGTAGCCCGTCCCGCACTCGCCCTGGGCGGGGCAGGCGTAGTCGCCCGCCAGCTCCCAGATCATCACGCCGCCCGCGCCCTTGGCGGACACGTAGTCGGCGACGGCGCCCACGCCCTGCTCGTCCTCGGTGGAGATGAACGTCTTCGTGGTGTCGTTCCACAGCCACGAGGACTTGAGGGTGTCGTCCCACTGCCGGGTGTAGCCGGTGGAGACGCTCTGGCCGCCGAGGCCGTAGGCGGGCAGGTAGGAGGGCGTGATGCCGCGTTCGAGGTTCTTGGCGTGCCACATCGGGTTCGACCCCGCGCCGAGCTCGCTGCCGTCCGGGTTGGTGTCGTGCCACAGGTTGTCGACGCCCGTCGCGCCCGCGCCGCAGGGCGAGGTCCCTCCTTGCTGACCGGTGCCGGCGGGGCACTTCGTCTGGTCGGGCATCGACGCCGTGCCCCACAGGCCGTTGCCGACTCCGCCAGTCACTCCGCTCCAGCCGCGGGTGTAGTACGGCACGCCGAGGTTGATCCGCCCGGCTTGCAGGGCGCCGCGGTAGTAGTGGTACGCCCAGTCCGTGTTGAAGTAGCCCTCCGCACGGTACTCGGGGTTCTTCGCCGTGTCGTAGATGCCGGCCGCGGCCAGTTCGCTGTCCCGGCCGTCGTCGTACAGCGGCGCGTTCGGGCCGACGTTGTTGTTCCAGCTGCCGTGCAGGTCGTAGGACATGACGTTCGCGAAGTCCAGGTACTGGAGGGCGGCGAAGTTCTCCATGCCGCGCACCATGTAGCCGGAGCCGGAGCCGGCCGTCGTCAGGAGGTAGTACCGGCCGTCGGCCGTCGCCGCGCGGTCGAGCTTCTCGCGGATCGTCTTCATCAGCGCCGTGTAGCCCGCCGACAGGCCCGGGCGGCGGCTGTCCGACACCGGGCGATCGCTCGGGTTGCCGGCCTGCGGGAGGGCGGTCGGGTACTCGTAGTCGATGTCCACGCCGTCGAATGAGTACTGGCGCAGGAAGTCCACGACCGAGTCGGCGAAGGTGTCGATCCGGTCCTGGGCGACGCTGCCGTCGCCGTTGACGGTGAGGGCGTAGAAGCCGCTCGACTGCGCCCAACCGCCCACGGAGATCAGGGTCTTGACGCGTGGGTGCTGCCGCTTGTAGCGGGTGAGGAGGTTGAGCTCGCCCCGGTACGGGAGCGACTCGTCCATCTCCGCGCCCGGCACGCCCGGCCACGTCATGCCGACGTTCGGATTGCTCGCGTCGGCAGGGTTCCCGACGGAGATGCGGTTTCCGTCGATCCAGGCGAAGGCGTAGTTGACGTGGGTGACCTGGCCCCACGGAATGCTGTTCGGGAGGTACATGTCCTGCCCGTTCTGCCCGGTGCGCCAGCTGCTTTGGTAGCCGACGACGCGACGGGGGTGGGCGGCGCCCATGCGCTCGCGGCCCTGGTCGTCGTACGCGGTGCAGTACGGGGCCGAGACGCCCGCGGTCGGGGTCATGCCGTCGGGGCGGCAACTCGACTGGTCACCACCGGGGTTGGGGGCCCAGTGGTCGGCGGCGTCGGGGTCGGGCGGGGCGGTGGGGCCGTTGCGGGCTTGCACGGTTCGGTTGTTGATGGAGTTCAGCACGGTCACCATCGCGGCCATGGCGACCGCAGAATAGCCCAGATAGCTCTTCCGGTCCCGGATCGCACGAGAGATCTTGTCCCAGTCCTTGATCTCGGTGAACATTCGCGCCGCTCGCCAGACGTTCCCCGACCACATCGCGCTCCTGATGTTCTCCCGGACCAAGCGGTTACGGATCGATTCCGGGAACGCCACGACCAGGGTGGCCAGAGCACCCTTGAGCTCGTCGAGGCTTCGTAGGGACGCCGCGTTCAGAAGGGCGTCGACCGCAGCCTGCAGCGAATGGACACCGACGTCAATGTTGAGGGAATCACGCCCCATACCGCCGTAACTGGCGTCGAACGACAGCACTTTCCGCTCCACAACGACGTCCCTCGCCAGCCCAAGGACGTTCCTGATGGCGTCAGTGGTTAGCGCCTCACCCGAGAAGACGTAGGCCGTCTTCGTGGCAGTGACGTAGAAGGCATCAATGAACGTGTTCCTCTGCTTGAGGATCAACTGAACCGCGTTCTCGGCGACCTTGCCGTCGGTCCCCAAGTCACCTACCCCAAAAGCCAAGTACCCGGGCGTGGTGGGCAGAGTCGTCCCCGGGTGGGTGTAGTGAACGTTGCTCCCGCTCGCTCCCATCCCGTCGACGGCCACCCGGGCCGCGCCCGCGAGCGCCTGGAACGCCGTACGAACCACCCCGGTCCGCGTGAAGTACCGCGCGGCGTACGCTTGATCGGCATTCGGAGCGACGGCGACGGCCTCCGTCGGCGTCACCACGGCGAACAGGGCGAGGGTGAGCAGCGCGGCAAGCGCGCGCAGCGGGCGCCTCATGCCCAGTACTCATAGGTCGCACGGACATTCCACTTCCAGGTGAAGTACGCGATGGTGTACTTCTTGCCCTTCTGCAGGTCGAGGTCGTGCCGGCCCATTCCGCTGGTGTCGGTGACGAACGTCGACCCCATCGAATCGCAGGAACCGCTGCGCGGGCAGGCCCAGTCCCAGACTTTGTACTTCCCCAGGTCGGCGTCCGCGGGTAGATCACCCTCGTAGATCGCGATCCAGTCCGACGCGCCGTTCGGGTCGTTGTCGGCAGGTCCCGACCAGTTCACGGTGATCCCACGCACGGCGAACGTTCCGTCACCCACCGAGGCCTGTCCGACGGAGACATTCGTGATCTCGTACTCGACGTTCACCGACGGCTTGTTACCCGACCGCTCCGAGATCGTCCCCGGCCCCGAACGGGACACCCGGGTCGGCGGCGGCGCGTCGTCGCCGGATGCGGGCGTCATCTGGACCATGGTCGCCGCGAGCGCACTCACGAGGGCGACGGCGCCGACCGCGCGCCGCCACAGGGTTTTGGACATGAGGAAATGCCTTTCACGTTGTCGGGCCGGGAGGGCCACGGACCGGTGGCGGCAGTAGACCAGCCCGGCGTCGACAAAAGATCAACGACAGTCGTTGACCCACCGGATGCGGAGCTCGTGGGCGCCGAGGGGGATCGAAAAGGTGGGGTGGGTGGTGAGGTAGGCGGAGAGGGAGCGCTCGGCGCAGGGGCCGAGGAGGTAGCGCTCCAGGAAGTGGTGCTGGTCGCGGGGCATGGGGAGGAAGCGGATCGCATCCCAGAGGGAGGCGAGGTTCGCGGCGGTGAGGTCGAAGGCGACCGGCGGGCGGTGGATACCCGTGATCTCGACGGTGATGACGTGGTCGGCTCTCATCGGGCGAGGACCTCGCACCAGACGATCTTCCCGATGAGATCGCGGGGGCAGCAACCCCACGTGTCGGTAACGGATTTGACGAGCTGGAGCCCCCGCCCGGCCTCCTCGTCGAGGCCAGGCGGGGAGAGGACGGGCGCGCGGTCACCCCGGACGTCGTGGACCTCGATGCGGAGACGGGAGGGGGAGACGTCGAGCGCGAGGTAGATGAGGTACCCGGTGGGCGTGCCGTGGAGGACGGCGTTGGTCACGAGCTCGGAGACGGCGAGGAGCCCGGATTCGAGGAAGCAGCTGCTGTTCGGGACGTCGGCGAGCAGCGAGGAGAGCCGCCGCCGCGCCTCGCCCGGCGCCCGCCGGCTGCGCGGCAGCCGGATGGAGGAGATGTTGACGGACATGGCGAAGTCACCAGCGGTACCTGCCAACTGCAGATCTCGGCGAATAGGTCAAATGGACCTCGATGCTCTCACCGCCCCTCGACGCCGGGCAACGAACTTCAGATCGGCAGATCCCAACCCGGACCGTCCTCCGTCCCGATCCACACCCGCTGTCCCGACCCCGAGACGGTGATCCCGAAGCCTTCCTGGTGAGGCTCGCCCTACTTCTGCCACGCCTCGATCGCGCTCTCCACTTGGTCCCAGAGGCGGAGCGGGCCGCGCTGCCCGACGGTCCAGCCGCCGTCCGGGGTGGGCATGGTCCGGGCCTGTGATCCGGTGGCCACGTCGGAAAGGATCTGTTGCCCGCCGACCCCCATCCGTTCGGCCGAGGGAGCCGCGAGCTGGGCGACCCAAGCGCCGGTCCACGTGCCGATCATCTCGGGGTCGATCCGGGTCCGGCGTTCGTCCCCGAGGAGCAGCGAGAGGCTCTGGCGGTGCGGCCGGTCGTGCGGTCGGGCGATCATGAAGCTGGTGTAGCCGGGCAGGAAGCGGCCGGTGGCCTCGCCGGGGCGCGTGACGACCAGCCGGGCGAGCCCGAAACCGAAGGACCAGCCGGACAGGGTGACCAGGATGGCGCCGCCGGGCTTCACTTGGTGCAACCACGGGGGCGGGACGTACCGGACCGCACAGGTGGCGATGAGCCGGTCGTACTCTCCGCCGTCCGGGTCGCCGAGCAGCCCGTCAGCGATGATCAGCCGCGGGGAGTACCCCGCTGCCCTGATGGCCGTGGCTGCTGCCGCTCCGATTTCCGGGTCGTAGTCGATAACCCGGGCGGCGGCTGCCCGGCCGCGGCCCTCGGCGCCGAGGCGGCGAGGGCCGAGCCCGGCAGCGCGGTCCGCACGGCGTTCACGGCCGGCCTGCGCGACCTCGTCGACGGCCTGCAACGGCTGGACGGCGACGGGCGCGAGACCGCACTCGCCGACCTGTCCACCCTGGTGGGCGCGATCCTCCTCGCCCGCGCGAGCGACGACGCCGAGCTGTCCGAGGAGATCCTCACCGCCGCACGCCACCACCTGACCACCCCGGGCGCATAGGAAGTCGGCCCCGCCGACTTCTCGCGCACGTGTCGCGGCGGCCCGTCGGTTGTGGGACGGCCCCAGGGCTCCGGGCGGTGTTCGAACTGTTGCCGCTCCGGCATTCGGGTGAAAAGACCCGGAATGGCCTGGCGCGAATGGAAGGCGGTTCGGGCGCTGCCAGAATTCGGTTTCCTTGAACTCCACCCCCACAGGCGGTTCCGCCGAAAGCTGGAGCAGACCGTGCGAATCATCACATCACGCAACACCCCGGAACAGGCGACCGGTGGAGTCGCGGGGCGTTTCCCGTGGACGTTGATGTACCACTCCGTGGCGGCCGCAAGTGAGGATCCCTATCTGATCACCGTCGACCCTGCGCGGTTTCGCCGTCAGCTCCGCTGGCTGGCTTCCCGAGGACTGCGCGGGGTGGCGGTCGGCACCCTGCTGCGCTGTCATCGGGACGGCACCGCCGGGGGGATGGTCGGGCTGAGCTTCGACGACGGGTACCGCGACTTCGCCGAGGAGGCCATGCCCGCGCTGGTGGAGCACGGCTTCACCGCGACGGTGTACGTGGTGGCCGACCGCGTGGGCGGATACAACGACTGGGACCGGAAGGGCCCGCGCAAGCCGCTGATGACGGCGCACCAGGTCGACGAAGTCGCCGCCGCCGGGCTGGAGATCGGCTCGCACGGGCTGACGCACCGGCGGCTGGCCGGCCTGGACGCGCGGGATCTGGCGGCCCAGGTCACTGGCAGCCGCCACGCACTGGAGGACCTCACGGGCCGGGCGGTCGAAGGGTTCTGCTACCCCTACGGTTCGCTCGACGCCGCTGCCGTGGAGGCGGTGGCCCAGGCCGGCTACGACTACGGGTGCGCGGTCAGCCCCGGTGCCCACAGCGGGGTGTACGCGCTTCCTCGCTGCTACGTCGGTGACCGGGACGGGCCGCTGCGCATGACCGCGAAGCTGATGCGCGACCGCTGGCGGCGATGACGGCCGACGGAGGTCCGCCGGGCGCCGCGGAGGGTGACGGCCGACCGGTCACGGCGCGACGGCGACGGGTTCCAGTCGCAGCCAGGACTCGTGCCAGAGCAGGGCGCACTGGCGGTCGCACCCTGTGATGAGCGGCTCGCCGCCACAGCGCAGCCCGTGAAGGATGAACCAGCGCCCCGCGGCGGGCTGTTGCCACCAGGCGAGCGACCGGTGGCGGAGTTCGGAGGCCCCGTGCCGGGTGCCGGCGTGACGTTCCATGCCCGGCTGGAACGGCACTCCGTTCAGGCGTCCGTCGGGCCCGAGGGTGGCACTGATCTCCGCGAGGCTGCGGACGGTCGCCCACCGAACGGCCGGCCGGGAGACGGGGACCGGCGCGGGCGCCGGCTCCAGCCACTCGTCGCGGAACAGCAGCGCGCAGTCCAGTCCGCAGCCCTGCGTGCCGTCGGCTCCGTGACAGGTGGCACCGGCCAGGGCGACGGTGCCCGACAGGCGTCGCATGCGGTAGTGGTCGTCGACCATGCGCCGCACGATGCGCTCGACCCGGTAGACACCTCCGCAGAACGACCACTGGCTGAGGGTGAACCACAGGCCGCGGTGGCGGTCCTTGGCATCGAGGGTGGCACGCACCGCCGCCTCGTCCTTGACACGGACCCAGTCCCCCGCGGAGAAGCGGGAGGGCCGGCCGAGTGCCGGAACACCACTGTGGCGCTCCCGCAGGCCTTCACGTGCGATCCGGGCGCGGCGCACGACACCGAGCGGGGGAAGATCGCGCAAGGGGAGGTTCTTGTACTGGCACCGGTTCGCGGCCGTTCCGCAGGGCAACTCCGTGGAACCGGTCAACCAGGATTCCTCGACGGTCATCGGTAAAATCCCATCGGGTCGGAGATATTGGCACAGGCTAGCGCACCCTGACCATTCCGGACCGGCCCACCGGACCCTGTGGCTGCCATGTCGAGAGAAATACAGGCCCCCGGTGCGGCCAGCCATAGGACGCGGGTTCGATTCTTCTCCCCACTCCCTTCTCCGGGGAAGTGGCACGGAGATTCCGGATCGGGGGAATTGCCGGATCAGTGACCCACGGAACCGGCCTCCACCAGGACGACTGCCTGGTGGAGGCCGGTTCACGAATGCCCTCGAACCCTACGCACGCTCCCGCGCAACGGGTTCGATCAGGTGCGCCGTCGGCTGAGCCGCATGGCGGCCGCGCCGGCCGCGAGGAACGCGGCGGAGAGCCCGAGGAGGACCGGCATCTCCGGAGCGCCCGTATGGGCCAGCTCGCCGTGGTGGTGTCCGGCGAGGTGCTCCTCGCCCCCTCCGTGGTGGCCGGGCACCACCTCGTGCCCGTGCCCGCCGTGGTGGGCCGGCTTGTGCGGCGGCCGCACCGCCAGCTCCTCCGCAATCAACTTGATCTTGTTCAGGTTGTACGCGGACTGCTGGTTGGTCTGGCTCTGCTGGTTGGAGAGGTTGTTGGCCTGCGAGGCCGACTGGTTGTTGAGGGCCGTGTTCTGGGCGCTGTTCTGCGCGGAGTTGTTCGAGTTGCTGGTGGCGCTGTTGTTGGCGCTGTTGTTCAGGTTGTTGGCCACGGTGTTCTGCACGATGACGGTCACGTCGACGTGCTGGTCCTGACCCTGGTTCTGGTCCTGCTGGGTGTTCTGGTCCTGGTTCTGGTTCTGGTCCTGACCCTGGTTCTGGTCCTGGCCCTGGTTCTGGTCCTGACCTTGGCCCTGGTTCTGGTTCTGCTGGTCGTTCTGACCCTGGCCCTGCTCCGAGCCGCCGTGTTGGCCGTGCTCCCCGTGCTCCCCATGTTCGCCGTGCTCGCCGTGCTCCCCGTGCTCCCCGTGCTCCCCATGTTCGCCGTGCTCGCCATGTTGGCCGTGCTCGCCGTGCTCGCCGTGTTCCCCGTGCTCGCCGTGCTCGCCGTGGGGCTGGCCGTGCCCGGCGGGGGCGCCGGGAACAGCGGGCAGGCAGATGCACTCGCCGGGGCCTTGTCCGGGGACGTGGCCGTGCGACTCGTGGCCGGGCATCTGGTCGCAGTGCTCGCCGCCGTTGGCCCAAGCACCCTCGGGAAGCACCGATTCCGGCGCCTGCTCCATCGGCCGGTCCTGGTCGCCGGGCCGGAGGGCACCGTCCAGCGGCACCACACTCGACTCCTGGCCATCGACCGAGAGCCCCTCGGGCTCGCTGCCGCCGTCGGTCCGGTGGGCCGGGCGGACGGCCTGCGTCGACGGGAGATCGCTGCGGCCGGCGGAGGCCCAGTCGCCGCCGAGCGAGACACCGTCCTCCTGGGCGAGCCGCAGAAGGCTGTCGACCCATTCGCCCTGGGCCTGCGGCGAGTCAAAGGCCACACTGTGGTCGCTGATGGGCGAGGCATGGGCCACCCCGCCGGCGCCCCACACGAGGGCGGCCGACGTCAGGCCCGACAGGACCAGGGTGGTGATTCGAGTACGCATGGCGCTCCTGGATGATCCGCAAAACGGATCTTCTGAATACGCGCCTGTACCACCGGGCTGCGGCGCGCGGCGCCGCGAGTTAACCGGCCTGGCCCAATGAATTACCGAGTACGGGCGAATGCCGCCCGCGTGGGCCGCCCTACCGTCCACGCCGCTGCTCCACAGCCACACCCGCGCCCCGACGACACCCCGTGACCGCGCGACCGCCTTCGGCGACATGCAGGGATCGTGGTTTGCGGTGAGCATCCCTTCCATGAGGATCTCACTCCCGGCGGCGGCCCTTGCCTGCTGCACCGCCGCCCTGCTCGTCCATCCCTCGGTCGCCGCCGCGGACAGCCCGGTTGCACCTATGCCGCGCACCTCCGCCGGAGGCGGCTCGGTCACCTCGGTGGCCCTCACTCCCGGCGGAAGAGTCATACCCCGCGCCACCCGCGCGTTCGAACTCCTCGGCGTGGTCTGGGACGGCTCCCCCGCTGCCCTCGCCGGGGGGTCCGTGCGGGTCCGCACCCGCGACGCCGTCACCGGCCGCTGGAGCGACTGGCACACGCTCGAGACCGATGCAGTAGACGGCCCCGACACCGCCCCGCACGGTGCCACCGCCCCCTTGTGGGCCGGCCGCAGCGACGGCGTCGCGGTCGACGTGCGCCCCGGTCCGGCCGGTCTCCCGCGCGGGCTGCGGGTCGAGCTGGTAGACCCCGGCCAGGGCGCGGCCCCCGTCGACGCCCGGACCCTTCCCGAGCGCCCGGCCGGGCCCGCCGCCCCCGCCGCACCGCGGCCCGGCATCGTCACCCGGGCGGGATGGGGCGCGGACGAGTCCATCCGCGAACAGGGCTTCGTGTACACCGGCGCGGTCCGGGTGACCTTCGTCCACCACACCGTGACCGCCACCGACTACGCCTGCAGCGACGCACCCCGGTTGATCAGATCGATCTACCAGTACCACGTGCAGAGCAACGGCTGGCGGGACATCGGCTACAACTTCCTGGTCGACCGCTGCGGGACCATCTACGAGGGCCGCGCCGGCGGCGTCGACCAGCCCGTCTTCGGCGCCCACACCCTCGGCTTCAACACCAACTCTTCCGGTATCGCCGCCATCGGCACCTACAGCTCCGACGATCCCCCGCAGGAACTGCAGGACGGCCTCGCAAAGATCTCCGCATGGAAGCTCGGCCTCACCGGCCGGACAGCCGACGGGACGTACCAGCTCACCTCCGGCTCCGACGCCAGCCGCTACCCCAAGGGCACCGTCGTCGACTTCGACGCCATCTCGGGCCACCGCGACGGCTTCGCCACCGAATGCCCCGGTGACGCCCTCTACTCCAGGCTCCCCGCCATCCGCGGCACGGCGGCCGGCCTCCAGGGGTAGCTCCGTCGCCCCGCAAGGAACAGCTCTTGGCACAAGAGCGGAATGAACTGTGGCTGCCGGTCGTCCTGCCCCTCGGTCAGGACGACCGGCAGTTGGTGTTGCCTGCGGTCGGGGGAGCCGGACTTCGCGAACGTCAGGCCGGAGCCCAGCGGATGCGGAGCTCGTGGGCGCCGAGGGGGATCGAGAAGGTGGAGTGGAGGGTGAGGTAGGTGGAGAGGGAGCGCTCGGCGCAGGGGCCGAGGAGGTAGCGCTCCAGGAAGTGGTGCTGGTCGGGGGGCATGGGGAGGAAGCGGATCGCGTCCCAGAGGGAGGCGAGGTTCGCGGCGGTGAGGTCGAAGGCGACCGGCGGGCGGTGGATGCCCGTGATCTCGACGGTGATGACGTGGTCGGCTCTCATCGGGCGAGGACCTCGCACCAGACGATCTTCCCGATGGGATCGCGGGGGCAGCAACCCCACGTGTCGGTGACGGATTTGACGATCTGGAGCCCCCGCCCGGCCTCGTCGTCGAGGCCGGGCGGGGAGAGGACGGGCGCGCGGTCGCCACGGGCGTCGTGGACCTCGATGCGGAGACGGGAGGGGGAGACGTCGAGCGCGAGGTAGATGAGGTAGCCGGTGGGCGTCCCGTGGACGACGGCGTTGGTCACGAGCTCGGAGACGGCGAGGAGCCCGGGTTCGAGGAACTGGCCACCGCTGGGAGCGGCGGCGAGGAGCGAGGAGAGCCGCCGCCGCGCCTCGCCCGGCGCTCGACGGCTGCGCGGCAGCCAGATGGAAGACACATGGATGGACATGGCGAAGACACCTTCCGCACACATGACTTGGGGGTCAAAGCGCCGGCCATGTCACGCAATGCCAGCACTTCGTCACTCACAGCATGGAGCATCACGACTACGCATCGCAAGGCATGTCGTCGAAATATGAAAACTTTCAGCTCTCATCGCAAGGTGCCGCCTCTAGGCTCATGAGGGTGGTGGCGAACCGTCACCACTCGCATGCACACTGGTGCCTGGACGTTCTGGAGGGCTGGGTAGATGGCAGTAGCAGTGCCAGCGGTGCGGTACCGACGCATCGCCGCCGAGCTGAGGAGGCTCCGCGAGCTCAAGAGCCTGTCGGCAGAGGAAGTTGCCGCCCAAGTCCCGGGCATCAACCTCGTCAAGCTCAGCAGGTACGAGAACGCCCGCGTCCAGCTGAAGCCCGACGTCGTCCGCGCGCTGCTCGACTTCTACGGGTGCGAGGAGGAGCTCAAGGAAGTCCTCGTCGAGATCCTCCGCGACAAGCGCCGGCCCGGCTGGATGGCGGGCTACGAGCAGCTGAACCCGCTCTACACGGATCTGATTCGCCTTGAAGAGACCGCTACCGGCCACAAGTCCTACGAATCGGCCTACATCCCTGGGCTACTTCAGACGCGCCAGTATGCCCACGCCATCATCGCCAGCGGCGTGATAAACAAGCCCAGCGTTGAGGAACGCGTCGAGGTCCGGATCAACCGGCAATCCGTCCTGACCCGCTCCGACAACCCCCTCAAGCTCTGGGCCGTCATCCATGAATCGGCCCTGACCATGCATGCCGCTCCGGGCGTCATGACCGATCAGTTGGACAAGTTGCTGCAGTTCAGCCGCCTCCCCAACATCAAGATCCAGATCATGCCGGCGTTGTCTCCCCCTCACCCCGGAATGACCGGGCCGTTCACCCTCCTGGAGTTTCGGCAGCGCGATCTCGACCTCGTCCTGCTCAGCGGCATGCTCAGCAGCGATTGGGTCGAAGATCCAGAGCATGTCGATGTCTACCGCGCGGCGTTCGACGAGATCATGGCCACCGCCCTGCCGCTCGATCAGTCGCTCGACCTCATCACACAGAAGAGAGACGCGCTCAAGTGACCCACTTCCCAATCGCCTCCGCACTCCCCGTGAAGTGGAAGAAGGCAGCTGCCAGCAACCCGAACGACAACTGCGTCGAGGTCGCAGACTGCTACGCAGAAGGCGTCCCGGTCCGCGACAGCAAGGAACCTCACGGGCCGGCTCTCGGCTTCAGCCCCGAGGCCTGGCGGGCGTTCATCACCGGCATCCAGGCCGGCGACTTCCCGACCACCCTCTGAACCTCTGCCCTGGGGAGGCCCCCGCGAAGCGCGCGGGGGCCGCCCGATCGGCCAGCTCGGAAGGGCACGCACGTCCACTGACTTGACGTGGCGCAAGAGCAGCTACAGCGGCGGCGAAAGCGGCAACTGCGTCGAACTCGCCGACGGCATCTCGGACATCGTCCCGGTCCGCGACAGCAAGGACCCTCACGGGCCGGCTCTCGGCTTCAGCCACGAGGCCTGGCGGGCGTTCACGTACTCGATGGTGCGCAGCCGGATGCCGGGCTGGTCGGGCACGGCGGACCCGCGCGCCGCCAGCAGCGGCCGGACCTGCCGGATCGCGGCGGACAGCATGGAGCGGTCCACTCCTAACAGCGCAGCCAGGGCCGGGTGCGGAAGATCGTGCCCCAGGTGCGCGAGCGTGGCCGGCACCCGGTCGACGAACACCAGACGATGCTTCGGGCCGGCACCAGCCTCGCGGCGGCGGTCGCCGCCGCGCCGCTCCCGCAGCGCAGACTCCTGCTGCGCCTCCCAGGCAGGGACGAGCTCAGCAACGAGTTCGGCAAGATGCTGCCGGGATGTGCCCGATAGGGCGTGATGAGACAAGGCCGCGCGGGCCGATGACTTCACATCCACGGGCGCTGCGCCTCGCGCCGCCTACGCCTGCCGCCGCTCCCACTGCTCCTTCGTGATCTCGTACCGCACACCCCCGTGCTCGGAACCCTCGACCGCCATCATGCTGTCCGGCGTGGGGATGTTCTCCGCGAGCGTCATCCCGAGCTTCTCCATGACGTTACGCGAAGGGCGGTTCACGGTCATCGTCTCGGCCCAGACCATGCGGATGCCTAGCTCGGCGAACCCCTTCGCCAGCAGCGCCTGCGAGACTTCGGTGGCGTAGCCCCGGCCCCAGGCCGCCTGGCGCAGGCGATAGCCGAGTTCGGCCTCCTCACGCGGGCCGCTGCGCCGCGGACGCAGGCAGAACCAGCCGACGAACGCGCCGCTGTCCTTCTCGTGCGCGGCGAACAGGCCGAGGTCATGATTCCAGCGCTCGTAGCCGGCGAGGATGCTGGGGATGGCGAGGTCGCGGACCTCCTCCGGCGGGGTTGGAGCGCCGCCGGTCAGGTAGCGCATCACCGCCGGGTCGCTGTCCAGCTCGATCAGCAGGTCCGCGTCGGCGGCGGCGAAGGGGCGCAGGGTCAGGCGCTCGGACTCGAGGTAGGTGGCCACGTGAGGATCATGGCCGAGACGGGTCGGACGGTCCAGGGAGTTTTCGGGCCGCGTCTGTCACCGGGTGGCGTGCTGGAGGAACAGCAGCACGACACGGCCGCCTTCACGTCACGGCCGAGGACCCGCCTGTGTCCTCTCAAGCTCGAAGCCGCCCCGCGAGACTCGTGGGGCGGCCTCCCTCTTGCTCACACGGGCGGGATCAGATCGCTCTCGCTGATGGTGTACGCCAGCGCGGGGTAGGCGAAGTCCGTCTCCTGGTTCTCACGCCGTCGTAGTTGGTAGAACTCGCGCTGCTGCTCGTCGTCGGCCGCCAAGAGGCGCGCGCCCTGCGGGAGATGCGCGTGTCCGTCGTGGAACCGGACCACGGTCTTCGACGTTCGGAAGGTCACGCCCAACCACTGGTTGTCCGGCGCCTCGTCGGGCGCGTCCAGGACGATCTTGTGCCTGAGCCGCCGATTCGCATCGACGGAGAAGACAACCACGCTGTTGTGGGCGAGGGGGATCTCGAACTCCTCCCCACCGGTCCCCTTGGACTCGAAGATCAGCTTCCTCTGCGAACCCTCCTCGGGATGCCGGTAGCAGGAGAAGACGGCGATGAACGAATCACCGGCCAGATCGAGGGCTTGGTCGGAATGGCCGCCCATCTTCCGGTAGGCGTTCGTGTAGCTCTCGATCAGAGCGTTGTTGAAGCCGACCGGAAGCGCCGCACGTTCCTGGATCCGCTGCGCCAGCCGCTCGTGCACTGCCCGGAATCGCTGCGCCGGGCTGCCGTACCGAGTGGTCGTCCGCACGAGAGGCACACCACCCGCCTCGTCGACCCTGGCAAGAACGGCTCCGCGCCGCCCCTTCCCCACGTCTTCCCAACGAGTCGACGCGGACAGCTCCGCGAACAGATTCTCCTCGATCGACAGATCGACCGTGCGGACCTCCTCCGAGATCCTAGATTCGCGGGGCACGGTAGTCCCCCGCGTTCATGCTGAAGCGGAACCGGTCGCCGTAGTCGATGAACGACGAGCTCCTGTTCTCCTCGGCGTACAGCCCGCGCAGCTCGTCCATGCCCTCCTCGGTCGCCGGCCCCAACTTCACCAACTCCCCCTCCCCCTTGAGGAACGTCTCCCCGTCCTTGTGAACGGCTTCGGCGCTCGAACAGCGCACGACGTATCCCAGTCGGGTCGGAAGCAGCTCGGCGTCCAGCGCCGAGGGCTTGATCTCATGCGTGTACAGGCGGTTGGTGGACAGCGGCATGAAGAACACGGAGCCGGGATAGAGCGTCACCGTGAACTGCGCGGGCAGCGCGACCGCGTCGTGGTCTTCAGCCGGCCCCTTCAGGCGGAACTGAAGCCTGGTCAGCCCGCTGACACCCTTCACCCCGTAGTCGAAGCCGTCTTCGCCCAACGGCCGCAGCTTGTCGAGCCCCTCGTAGAAGGTGCAGAAGGCCATGATGCCGTTGGCGGGCATGTCCTTGGTCTTGTCCGCGTGGGACGAGATCTTGGCCTTGGACTGCTTGCGCTCGGTCGTGGCAGCGGTGTTGCGGTAGATCTGCGCGAGGACGTGATTGAGCGGCGCCTGGCCCCGGAAGATGCCGGCGGCCTCGCGATTCAGAGCGTCGACGATGCCCGTGTCGGTGGGGCGGAAGCCCTCGGTCGGCCCCGAGAGGTTCGTGGAGCACCGGAGCAGGCGGAAATGCAGTTCGTCACCGTCCTGCGTGACGGGCGTCAGGTAGATTCCGCTGCGATGAGCCGATCCGGGTTTGGTGGACTCCGTCAGGGACTGGAACTCGTGCTCCGCGCTGATCCGTCCGAAGTGATCCCCATCGAGTGCGAAGAAGCGCCGGTAGTACACGCCGACGCCGTGGACACGGACGGGAACTCGCCCGACCCCGACGCACTCCCAAGCCTCCCCGGCGTCCTCGCGGAAACCGTGCGACAGCTCCCGAACGACGAAAACCCGCGCGGCACCGTCCAATTGGCGTCCGCTGATCCCGGAGATGTCGCCACACAGGTAGACGGTCTTCTGTGCGAGATCGAGCGAACCGGAAGCAAGCACCTCCGGCGAGATCACGGACCCGAAGAAATCCCGAACCACGTCATCGTCGTGCAACGTCGAAGGAGCGACCAGGATGTTGTTCCCATCCTCGATGCACGCCTCTATTGGCCCCGTTGTGTTCATCAGCGGTACCTGCCACCTGCAGATCTCGGCGAATGGATCAAATGAGCTTCGATGCTCTCACGGGGCCTCGACGCCGGGCAACGGAAATGGCCCCCGGCCCGGCGTCGGCCGGGCCGGGGGCCGGGGTGGTGCGGGGTGGGTCAGCCGACCGGGGCGAGGGTGAAGCGCTCGTTGTCGTAGCGCGACCCGCCCCATTGGACGAGCGGAGCGCCGTCGTCGTGGCCGGCGCCGTACACGTCGAGGACCAAGTCGCTGTCGAAGCTGACGACGGCCAGCGTGTTGCCGTCGACGTTGACCTTGCCCCAGCGCTGGTTGTCACCGCCGTTGCAGTCCCACTGGCCGATGGCCGTGCCCTGGGTCTTGCTCCAGCCCGGCACCTCAAGGCACTTGCCGCTGTTGACGTTGACGGCGAAGCCGTCGGAGATGTTCCACCGCTGGCCCGGGGCGCCGTTGCAGGTCGCCTGGACGACGGGAGCCCCGTTGTCGGTGCGGGAGTCCGCGATCTGGAGGCACTTGCCGACGAAGGTCCGGATCTGCACGGTGGAGTCGGCCGCGAGCGGGTGGTACGTGAAGCCGGCCGCGGCCGGGGCGGCGAGCAGGCCGACGGCCAGGCCGAGGCCGAGCCCGGCGGTGGCGACGGAGCCGATGCGGCGCTTGGCAGTGGAGTTGATGGTCATGGCCCCCCCTGTGGGTCCTGACTGATGTCGTATGGCGCGAACGGAACTTGGTGTTCCCCCCACTGTCCGCAGCGCCGAGGATCGGCGCCCTGACGCGCCGAAGGTGGCCCCCGGCCCGGTGGTGGCCGGGCCGGGGGCCGGGGTGGTGCGGGGTGGGTCAGCCGACCGGGTTGAGGGTGAAGCGCTGGTTGGCGTGGTAGTCCGAGTACCACTGGATCACCGGGGTGCCGTCGGCGTGGTTCGCGCCGTCGACGTCGAGGATCAGGCCGCTGTTCCAGTTGGGGATGGCGATGGTGTTGCTGCCGACGATGTTGATCTGACCCCAGCGCTGGTTGTCGCCCTGGTTGCAGGTCCACTGGTCGATCGCGGTGCCCGCGGTGCGGCTCCAGGCCGGCACCTCAAGGCACTTGCCGCTGTGGACGTTGAACGCGTAGCCGTTGGTGATGTTCCACTGCTGGCTGTCGTCACCCGTGCAGGCCGTCTCGACGACGGGCGCGCCGTCGTCGGTGCGGGCGTCTGCGACGGCCAGGCACTTGCCGCTGAAGTCGGCCTGGATCTGCACGGTCGTGTCGGCCGCCAGCGGCGTGAACTTCGGCCAGGGGTTGTTCCCGGCCGAGGCCGGTGCGGCGGCGACCAGGCCGGCCGTGAGGCCCAGGACGAGCACGGCGGCGGCAGAGCGGATGGACATGGTTCCCCCTATGGATCCATACGTGTGTGCTGTGGAAGTGAGAGGCACTTGGCGATTCCCCCGCCTCTCACTTCCACAGACGTGTGGGTGCCACGGAGGTTGCAGGTCCGTTCGAAAAAATATTTCTGACCGTCAGCTGCCCACGGCAGTCACCGTTCTCACCGTTCCGGCACCCGCCGTCCGGCGGACTTGAAGGCGAGGACGGCGGACGCGGTGACGATCATCGTCACCGCGCCAGTGCCTGCGGCGATGGGCAACAACGGGGTACCGCCCTGAAGGAGCCCCGCCTCGCCCTCGGTCCGGGCCATCCGGTTTGCCGTCACTTGCTCAGTACCCTAACTCTGCTCCTGGTGAGCGGAGTTCGTCACAGAGGGAGCGGCGAGCCCCCCGGCAGGTGATGGGCGTAGCCCAGCCGGCTGTCGGCCCAGGCGACGCGGGCGTCGATCAGGCGGGTGAGCTTGTAGCCGACCGGGGCGAAGCCGCGTCCGCGCCAGAAGGAATCGCTCACCGGGTTCGCGGACGACCAGCCGGCGGCGACGTTCGCGAAGCCCCGGCGGGCGGCCCAGTCGCAGACTCCGGCCAGGAGCGCCGTGCCGAGGCCCCCGGACCGGGCGGACGCCGTCACCGAGGCGATGCCGACCACCGCCGTGGAACGGTGCCGCTGGTCGGCCTCCGCCTGCATCATGCCGACGACGCGCCCGCGCTCCTCGGCGACGAGGAGCAGCCGCCGGTCGTCGCCGAGAGCGGCGAGGAAACCGTCCCGAACGGCGGGGACGTCGAGGAGCGCGGGCCGGAGGATCGGCGAGGTGGCGTGGAACTGCTGCAGCTCTACGGTGAGTTCGAGGAGTCTGCGGAGGTCCGTCGGCCCGGCCTCGCGCAGCCGGACGTCCTGCCCGGTGGAGGCGACGGCGGGCCGCAGGCCCTTGATCTGGTCGATGCCGAAGCCGAGTTCGAACAGGGCCGTGGTGACCTCCCCGTCGACGGCCGAGACCGTGATCGTGTGCTCGAACCGTCCGACGGCGGCGAGTCGACCGGCCAGGGCCGCGTAGAGCCGGCGGTAGGCCTCGCGCTTCCGGCCGCCGACGGCAGCGTGCTGCTGGAGCCGGATCGACGCCTGCTGGGGCCCGGGGACGCCGTCGACCGACGCCGCCAGGAATCCGACGAGCTCGCCGCCCTCGACGGCGGCCACGGCGGGGCCCGCACCCTGCCACGCCGCCACGAGGCGACGGGCCACGACCGGGTCGGCGAGGTCCAGCCCGCCGTCCGGATGCTCCCCGGCGAGCAGCGTCGCCGCGGGCTCCGCGAACCGCTCCTCGAACGGGACGACGTCCAGGCCCATCCGCTCCCCTTTCGAGTCCCGGTCATCCTCTCACCAGCCTGTGGCTCTCCTCCGGCCGAGCCGCCACGAGACCAGGACCACCAGCGCCGCGGTCCCCAGCGCGTAGACCGGCAGCCACAGCGTCGTCGTGGCCGCGAGGCACGCGTCGACGGCGTGCCGGGCCTGGTCGGCCTGGGCGTGGGCCACCGCCGCGCCGTCCTGGACGGCCAGGCCGCCCACCGCCTGCCGCGCGGTCAGGGCCTGGTAGCGGCCCAGTTCGGCGCAGCCCGCGCGCGTACCCGGCATCGGGAACAGCCACCGCCACCGCTGCATCGCCGGGGCCAGCGCGATCGCCACGCACAGGCCGACGACCAGTGCGTACGCCGTCAGGCTGCGCACGTACCCGGTGACCGGCCCGGGCGCGCGGGTCGGCAGGCGGGTGCAGGCGCGGACCACCGCGAGCAGCATCACGCCGAGGTAGGTGGAGAACCACTGCCACGAGCCCTGGGCGAACACGACCGCCAGGACCGCGCCGAGCGCGATGCCGAGGACGCCGACCTGGCCGTCCGTCTTCTCCCGGGGGCTGTGGTCGGCCACGGTCTCTCCTGTCCTGCGGCGGGCGGCGACGGCCCCCAGTCTCCGGCCGCGACCCGCCGCTCCCCCGCAGCCCGGGCCGGGCGGCACGCCCCCTCGCTCGCGTGGGTCAAGCACCGCGTGGGTCGAGCGGCACGTGGGTCAAGCGCCGCGTGGGTCAAGCGCCGCGCACGCCGTTACGGGCCGCGTACGACTCCAGGCCGTCCGCCGTCGTGCCGGCCCAGCCGACGTAGCCGTCCGGGCGGATGAGGAACACGCCATCGCCGTACGCCTCGTAGGGCGGGATGCGGACGGCGGGGACGCCGAGGTCGGGCAGGTCGGCGTCGGTGCCGACGGCGAGCAGGGTCCAGTGCGGGCCACGGAAGGCGTCGAAGAGGCGGACGCCGCCGCGGCGGCCGTCCGGGGCGCGGTCGCCGGCCCGGAGGGCGTCCGCCGGGAGGCCGGCGCGGGTGTCCTCCGAGAGCGTCGACTCCCGGTAGCCGAGGCCGAGTTGCTGGGTCGCGCGGCCACGGCGGACCTCGCCGCGGTGCACGCGCGTGGAGAGGTCGAGCATCTCCGCCGCGTTGGCGCGGCGCTCCTCCTCGTAGGTGTCGAGCAGCGCCTCCCGGGCGGCGCCGGAGAGCACGGCGGCCAGCTTCCAGGCGAGGTTGTACGCATCCTGGATGCTGGTGTTCAGGCCCTGCGCGCCGGCCGGCGAGTGCACGTGCGCGGAGTCGCCCGCGAGCAACACGCGTCCGTCGCGGAACCGGTCCGCGAGTCCCGTCCGCGGCCGGAACTCGGATGCCCAGCGCACGTCGACGACATGACCGGCCGTCAGGTGAGAGCGTGCGGCGACGACCTTGCGGATCCCCTCCAGGCTGGCATCCACGGCCGCCCCCTCCGGGAATTTCGCGACGAGCTGGAAGTCGTCCGTCCCGGCGAGCGGGCAGAGCGCCAGCAGGTCCTCACCCGTGGGGAAGACGTGCCAGTGATCGCGGTCCAGCGCCCCGTCGGCGAGCCGGACGTCCGCGACCAGCATCGTCGCCGGGTCGATGTCCTCCCCCGCCATGCCGATGCCGAGCAGCCGGCGGACGGTCGAGCGCCCACCGTCGGCCGCGACGGTCCACCGGGCCCGGACCGGGCCGCCCGACGCGAACGCGGCCGTCACGCCGTCCGGGTCCTGCGCGAGGCCGACCAGCTCGCGGCCGAAGGCGACGTCGCCGCCCAGCTCGCGCAACCGCCCGTACAGGACGCGCTGCGTGCGCCACTGCGGCAGCATCAGCGTCTCGGTGTACGGCTCGGCCTCGGAGGGCTCGGTCGGGTCGTACATGCGGCGCTCGCCCTGGGGCTCGCCGTCCTTCCAGAACAGGTTCGCCGGGTAGTGCCCGGCCACCGCGCGGACCCCGGCCAGCACGCCGAGGTCGTCCAGCACCTCCAGCGTGCGCGGCTGGAGCCCCTTGCCGCGCGAGCCGGGGAACAGCGCGGCAGCGCGCTCGACGAGCAGCGCCCGGACGCCGCGCCGGGCGAGGTCGAGGGCGAGCGTGAGGCCGGTGGGGCCGGCGCCGACGATCAGGACGTCCACGGATTCGGGCAGCGCGGATTCGGACGGCACGGATTCGGGCGACGCGGACACGGGCGACGCGGACACGGGCGACGCGGACACGGGCGACGCGGACACGGGCCACTCTCCTTAACGTTGTTAAACGGCGGCTGTCCGCAGCCTGCCCTTAACGGCGTTAAACTGTCAACCGTGACGCCGCAGAGAACCCCGGGAACCCCGAAGCTCGACCGGAAGCTGGTCGCCGACACCGCGCTGAGACTCCTCGACGAGGTGGGCCTCGACGGCCTCACCCTCCGCGCGATCGCCGCCGAACTCGGCGTCAAGGCACCGGCGCTGTACTGGCACTTCAAGGACAAGCAGGCGCTGCTCGACGAGATGGCGACCGAGATGATGCGCCGCATGTCGGCCGGGTCCGCCTGGCCGGCCGGGGGCGACTGGCGCGACGCGTACCGCGTGACGATGCGCGCCCTGCGCGCCGAGCTGCTGCGCCACCGCGACGGCGCCAAGGTCTACAGCGGCGCCCGCTTCACCGACACCTCGTACGCGCCCGGCCTGGACGCCGCCCTGCGCCTGCTGGTCGACGCCGGCTTCGCGCCGGCCGCCGCCGCCCGCGCCTGGTACACGGCGTACAGCTACACGATCGGCTACGTGGTCGAGGAACAGGCCATGGGCGCCGACCCGTTCGCCGGCGGCGAGGCGTACGACGTCGACGCGCGCGCCGAACGCCTCGCCGCCCACCCGCTCGCGGCGGAGGCGGGCCGGGTGATGTTCCGGGACTTCGACGAGGGCTTCGAGCTGGGGCTGACCGCCGTCCTCGCCGGGGTCGAGGCGACGCTGCTCACCTGAGCGGCGCCGCCCCTGGCCCCGGACCCGCCCCCGGCCGCCCCTCGGCCGCTGCTCAGCCCCGCCGGACCACGTCGAGGTGCGCCGGCGCGGCACCGAGCCACCACGTCGGGTCGGCGCTGCCGTCGACGGTGCTGCCGTCGCGGCGGACGTAGTGCCGCACGTCCCGCCCGGGCGTCGCGAACTCGCCCGCCAGCGCCCGCTCCAGCCACTCGGCGCCGAACCGGAAGACCTCCGCCGCCACGCCGCCGAGCGGGTGGAACTCGTCCTCGTAAACCCGCAGTTCCTTCGGCGCCCGGACCTTCTCGAAGCTCTCCAGCGCCTGCCCGAGGTCGGTCAGCTCGTCGAACTCGCCGATGCCGTACAGCACCGGGCAGGTGATCCGGTCCACCAGGTCACCGAGGGGCAGGTGGCGGACGAGGTCGCGGTCGAAGGCCTCCTCGTCGGTGTACCCGGCCATGTACATGTAGTTGTTCTTGAAGGTCGGCTGGGCGCGCTCGAAGATGGTCGCGAAGTCGCCCGTGACGGCCTCGAACGCGGCGAGCGCGGCCAGCCGGCCGTCGGTGGCGGCGGCGCGCGAGCCCCAGTAGCCGCTCATCGAGATGCCGAACATGCCGATCCGTGCCGCGTCGACCTCCGGCAGCGCGGCCAGGTGGTCGAGGTAACGGCCGATCGCGCGCTCGTAGTTGGTGAGGTCGACGGTGAGCCCGCCGGCCCGCGTCTCGCCCTGGCCGGGGCCCTCGATGGACAGTGCGACGACCCCGCGCGAGGTGTAGTAGCGCTCGGCTGCCCAGATGTAGTCCTCCTTGATCATGTCCATCCCCGGGCCGAGGATGACGGCCGGCGCGTTCTCGACCGGCCCGGCGGGCAGGTGGAGCAGCGCGTGGATCGCTCCGCCCTCGAAGTCGAGGACGACGCGCCGCACCCGGCCGTCGCGCAGCGCGCCCAGGCGCTCGACGCAGTGGTCGGTGCGCGTGCGCATCGCGGCCTTGCGCGGATCGGTCGCATCGAAGATCGAGTACTGGGCGCGGCCCCACATCACCGCGGCCCGCCCGTAGAGGTCGGCGGCGGTCCGCGCGAAACCGCCGCGCTCGTGGTGCGCGGCGCGCTCCTCCGCCTGGGCGGCGACCGTCGCCCAGGCCTTGGGCAGCATCGCACCGCTCCTGACCAGCGCGAAGACCTTCGCGAAGTCGGTGTGGTCGTGGCCGAGCTGCTCCATGGTGCCGACGGCCTCGGGGTGCAGCGCGTCGAAGCCGCCCTGGGCGAGCGCGGTGTCGAGGGCCCAGCTCTGGCCGGTGGAACGGGTGGTCATGGCGGTCTCCTTCTCGGGTTCCGGTTCACTAAGTACTTAGTGATTAAGTACTTAGTCATTAAGTACTTAACCTAAGCTGGTGTCAAGCCACCACCGCCGAGGAGACCCGCACATGACCGAGCCGACCCGCGAGCCCGCCCCCGAGCGCGCCGACGCCCTCGACCGCCTCGCCCGGGCCGCCTACCGCCTCAGCGCCGCCGACGCCCGCCTGCGCGGCCGCGCCACCCGCACCCCCGGCGCCCTCTCCCTCACCCACGCCCGTGCCCTGCGCACCCTCGCCGACCGGGGCCCGCTGACGATCAGCGGACTCGCGGCCGGCACCGAGACCACCGGCGCCGCCGCCACCCAACTGGTCAACGGCCTGGTCGCGGCTGGTTACGTGACCCGCACCCGGCCGCCCGAGGACAAGCGCTCCGTCGTGGTCGCCCTCACCGACGCCGGCCGCGAGCGGCACCGCCGGCGCCAGCAGGCGCTCACCGACGCCCTGCACGCCGACCTGTCCGACTACGACGCGGACGCCCTCGACCGCGCCGCCGAGGTGCTCCAGCGGCTGTCGGCCGTCTACGACCGGCTGTGACGGCGACCGGCCGTGAGGGCCGCCCCGTCGGCCCGACTGTCGGCGGGGTGCGCCAGGATGTGGGGCCATGGAGATCAACGAACTGCTGCAGGACCTGGCCGACGAGTACGTCCAGGGCGAGCCCACCGAGTTCCACCGCATCGGCGATCTGTTGGTGGCCGAGGGCGTGGTGTTCAGCTGCCCGGCGCCGCCCGAGTGGAGCGCGTGCGGTGACGTCCCGCCGGGCTCGCACCCCGTGTACGTCGGCGTGCGGCGGTTCCGGGACCACGGGACCGGCCGGGAGTCGAGCACGGTGGAGATGGTGTTGGTCCCGCTGGCCGGCCCCGAGGAGATCGCCGGGGCCGAGTTCGAGGACGCCGTCGAGGACTGGCAGCCGCTCGGGCCGGACTTCGGCTTCCTGTGGGACTCGACCGCCATGGACGCGTTCCGCGACCGCTCCGTCCGGCCGGACGCCTTCGAGGACCTGACCGCCTTCGTGGACCACGTCGGGGCCGAGCTCGACGCCGCCGACGCGGCCGGCAAGGTCCCCGCGTGGGTCGACGCCGTGGTCAACGAGGAGACGGGCGCCAACGTCCTCGCCTTCCGCGTCGGCGACGAGTCCGCCCTCTGCCTCGAAGGCCGGGACGACGAGGGCAACCTGGTCGCCCTGCTGTTCTCCGGCACCGTGTGACGGAAGCCCGGGACGGCTCCGCCCGGGACCGCCCGGGACCGCCCGGGACGGATCCGCCCGGCGCGCTGACGGCGCCGGGCGGTGTCACGCCGTCGGCGTCGATCAGGACGGCCGCCGGCTACTACCGGGCCCGGATCAGGACCAGCGAGCCTTCCAGCACCGCCTGCTGCCGGAGGTGGCCGTACCGCTCGTCCCACGCGCCCGAGGCCAGGTCCCGCTCCAGCCGGTCGGTGTACTCGCGGGCCAGCTCCGCCGGGACGAAGCTCCACGCCGAGCAGGACTGCCGGGCGGCCGGGTCCAGCAGCATCTCGGGGCGCGCGTAGTAGGCCTCGTTGAAGCCGTCGACGCAGTCGGCCGGGACGGGCACCACGGTGACCTCGACCTCGCCGCCCAGAGCCTCGGTGATGTCGGCGACGGACGGGTAGCGCCGCGCCTCGGTGTCCAGCACCAGCGGCGCGTACTCGTACAGCCAGAAGTCCCGCACGAGGTCCGGGTCGCAGGTCAGGACGACCACCGGGCCGCGCGTGACCCGGCGCAGCTCGCGCAGGCCGGCCTTCACGTCGCTCCACTGGTGGACACTGAACGTCGTCATCGCGCCGTCGAACGCGTCGTCCGGGAAGGGCAGGTCCTCCGCCACCGCGTCGACCGCCTGCGGCAGGTGCGCGGGCCGCTGCGCACGCATCGACGCCGACGGCTCGACCGGCGTCACGTCGAAGGCCTCCGACTCGTACGAACCGGCCCCGGCACCGACGTTGAGCACCGTACGGGCCCCGCCCAGGGCCTGCTCGATCAGTGCGGCGATCCTCGGTTCTGGACGCCGGTAGGCGGCGTACGAGCCGCCGATCGCGCCGTAGTCCGCGTCGCCCGCACTGCCGTCCGCCGTCCGCCCGGTCCGCTGCGCCATGAGGTCCCCCTTCAGCCGGTCCAGCACCCGCCCGGTGTGCTCGCCGGGCTCGTCGGCGGGCCGGGGCCTCCCAGGCCGGTCCTGCCTGCCGCTGGTGTGATCGTAGACCCAGCCCCGAAGGCGAGGTCGGCTCAAGGCCGCACGGGAGTCGCCAACCGTCTCGACCTGCCCCTGCGCCTCGTCCAGTGCTCCGGCCGGGCGTCCGTCGCCGAACTCCCCTGGCACCCGGGCGCCTCGGAGGTGCGACTCGCGGGCGTTCCGGCCCGCCAAACGGTGTCCTGGCGATCAAGAGCGCTGGGGACAGGTGCAGCCGGACGTGGCGACGAACACGATCGCTGCCGCTACCGCTACCGCTCGACCAACGCTTAACGTGCCGGCCCGATCCCGTCCGGCAGGACAGCGACCACGAAGGCGACGGCCTCCTCCGGCGTCTCGAAGCGCGCGAGCAACTCGCTCCGGTTCCGTACCCCGTAGAACCCCTCATCGTGCGGCCAGATCATGTACCCGACCCGTGTCGTATTCCATCGCGCGGTGGTACTGGTGGAAAACCACAGGTTGAAGTGGCTGGTCACCGGCATCAGTTGGCGGAGCACCGGCTGGGCGTACGCGGCCGCCAACAGCGCATGCACGCGCGGGAACCGGTTCATCGGCGGCATGTGGACGCCGTCGAGCTTGAGGCACCACGCCAACTCGACAGCACCGAGCGGCTCCCGCTCGTGCGCGAGGGCCCAAGGGCGGAACTCGATGCACGGAGCCTGCTCCTTGGTCTCCTCGAGCCCCGCTCCGCCGGTCCAGGCCACCGCCGCCCTGACCACCTCGGCCGGATCGGCGGTCCACCCGCAGGCCAGGCGCCGGCCGTTGCTCTGGAGGTACACCCAGAAGGCACGCCGCTGCTCGCCGGCCGGACGCACCGACACCCGCCGGCCGAGCCCCGCGTCGACGTACTCCGCTGTGCCGCTCCACTGCCCGTCCGGCTCAGGCAAGACGACCCCGAGGCCCTCCGCCACACGCCCCAACGTCTCCTGGAGCACCCCGCCACCCCAGTTGCTCTCGCCGGACCCCACCCCGAAGCTCATCCCGCCAGTATGCCGCCGAGCGCATCGACGGTCCCGGTCGATCAGGTGCCGGCCCTCCCGGCTCCGGGCAAGGCGGCCCCGGGGTTCGACCAGGTGCCCTTCGACGACCCAGCCGGCCCGGGGCTCCTGGCTAGCCGATCGGCGGGCTCTTCGGCCAGTTGCGCAGGAGCGTGTCGAGGGCGTCGAGGATGCGCGCCCAGGTGTCCTCGGTGTCGCGCGGGGTGTGGGCGAAGCTGCCGCCCGTCTCCAGCGTGACGTAGCCGTGGAAGGTGCTGCCCAGGAGCCGGACGGCGTCCGTCTCGTCCGGCTCCACGAAGTCGTAGCCGCGCAGGATAGCGCGCGTCATCTGCGAGTGGCGGACGGCGGCGCTGGCGCGCGCGGTCTCCGGGTCCAGCTGGAGCCGGGCGGCGACGTAGCGGCCGGGGTGCTCGCGGGCGTAGTCGCGGTAGGCATCGGCGAAGGCGGTCAGCGCGTCCTTGCCGGCCCGCCCGGCGAGGGCGGCGGACACCCGGTCGGCGAGCTCCTCCAGGGCGAGCAGGGCGATCCTCGTCTTGAGGTCCTGCGAGTTCCTGACGTGCGAGTAGAGGCTCGCGTCCTTGACGCCGAAGCGCCGGGCGAGCGCCGAGACGGTCACCTTGTCGAAGCCGACCTCGTCGGCGAGTTCCGCCCCCGCCCTGGTGAGGCGTTCGGCGGTCAGTCCTACGCGCGCCATGCGGTTCCCCTCTGCTTCCCACGGTCTCCTGGAGCAATAATACATTTGCCTAATGCTCCTAGGTAATTTACGTTGATCCCTATGAAGCCGCTGACCGAACGAGACATCCGTGCCGCCTTCGTCAACACCACCAAGGGCGAGGCCTCGCGCCTGAACGTGCCGCGAGACCTCGCCGAACAGCCCTGGGAGGACCTGGACTTCCTCGGCTGGCGGGATCCCCAGGCCCCCGACCGCTCCTACCTCGTCGCCGAACTCCCCGGCTTCGGCGACCGCCCGGTGGCCGTCGCGCTGCGCTCGTCCTCCGGGGCCTCCTGGCAGGCCCGGCGCAGCATCTGCTCGCTGTGCGTGACCACGCACACGGGTGGCGTCTCGCTGCTGGTCGCCCCGCGGGCCGGCAAGGCGGGCAAGGAGGGCAATTCGGTGGGCGCGTACATGTGCAGCGACCTCGCGTGCTCGCTCTACGTGCGCGGCAAGCGCGAGGTCGGCACCAAGCTGCACGAGTCGCTCACCGTGGAGGAGAAGATCCAGCGCACGGTGGCGAACCTGGCCGCCTTCGTCGCCAAGGTCACCGCATGACCGCGGGTGGCGGCCCGCTGTGGGACGTCACCCTGAGCTGGCTCCTCTCCCCCGCCCCCGCACCGTCCCGGCGCCGGCCGTCACCCGACGGCCGGCGCCCGCAGCTCGACGTGCCCGTACCGGAGAGCGGTGCGGTGCCCGTCGGTGAACTCCACCCGCAGCCGCCCGTCCGGCCGGACGTCCACGACCACGGCCCCCTCGACCGCACCGAACTCCGAGTCCCGGTACACCCACACCCGGTCGCCGACGCGGAACTCCACCGTCTCCGAGCTGATCACCGGACTCACCTTCCCGCTTCCCCGCCGCACCCGCCCCGCCACTGACCCATACGTCCCGCCGGGCCGCGGGACTCAACGCATCAGCCGCAGGCCCGCGGGCTACAGCTCGTACGGGTACAGCCGGAGCGACGTGACCCGTGCCGCCACGACCTCGCCGGGCCGCACGTCCCAGCCGTCCGCCGGCGGCTCCAGCAGGACGATGTCGTCGCCGAGCCGGAGGTCGACGACGGGGTCGTCCGCGTCTCCCGTCCCGAGGACGGTCCCGGTGAGCACGGCCCCACCCGCCGGGGTTCCGGTGATCGCTCCCGGTCCGGTGGTGGCTCTCGCCCACGCGGCGATCGGCTCCCCCACGTCCAGCTCGACGTCGAAGAGTCGGCCGGGGCCGGGTGACACCGCCCCGGCCCACAGGGCGTGCGCCCGGCCGAGGGCGCAGCGGAAGTCGACCCGGCCGCCGTCCAGGACGGCGACGATCTCGATCCGCATCTCAGCACCCCGCCGGCGACTTCGACGACTTCGACGAGCGCTTCGAGCTCGGCCTCGACCGGATCATCGGCGCCGGCCCCGACGGGAGCCGGGTGCGGACGCGGTCCGGGGCTTGCTTCTTGGTCACCGACCCAGTCTTGCTGACAACCAGTCATTGGTCACTGGCCAAGAAGGTGGGGACCGCGCACCTGGGCCGGGCCCCCACCTGACCGCTCCCACCGGGGCGGTACGCTCGCCCGCGTGCGGAACACGATCGAACAGCTGGTCGACGGCCTCGCCGGCAGCATCATCATCGGGGGCGTCCTCGACCTCGCCGACGAGCACCTCCGGCGCGGCGACGCGGACTTCGTCGCGGAGCTCACCGCGGCGGTCCACGCGCGCTACGGCGCGCGCGCGAAGGGCACCGAGCACCACTACCTCTTCTCCCTGCTCCTGTGGAGGCTCGCCACCACCCACCGGCGCGACGCCATCGCCCACGCCCTTCGGCTGGGCTTCGCCGACCTGTCGCCCACCAAGCGGCCCGAGCGCAGGGCCGCCGCCGTGCTCGCCGCCAACCAGTCCCCGCGCGACCTCGCCCAGGTCTTCGCTCCGGGCGAGGCCGCGTACGGGGACACCCCCGACGAGCTGCGGGCCTGCCTCGTCCACGAGCTGGTGCTCCGCCGCTCCACGCCCCCGCCGGAGGCCGTCGAGTGGGCGGCGAACTCACCGTTCTGGCAGAGCCATCCGCTCGCCTGGCTGCCCTGGTCGCTCTCCCCGCTGGAGGGCACGCCGCAGCTGACCCGCTACTGGCTGGGCGGCGGAGGGGGCGGCATCGGGTACGGCCTGCCCGAGGGGCGCGAGCTGCCGAACGACCCCGCGCCCGTCCCGGCGGTGCGCGCCAACGACCTCGACTTCGCCCTGACCACCGCCGTCGACCGCTGGGACGGGCGCCACAACGGCCGGGTCGAGGCCGGGATCCACGTCACCGACGCCCCCGTCGACGCCGACGCCCTCCACCCGATGCTGGCCTCGCTCCCGCTGGACTGCCTCGACGGCCTGACCGGCGCCAGGAACCTCGCCGTCGTCGCGACCACCCCCGCCGAGGCGTGGCGCCAGCTCTTCGCCGCGGCCTCCACCGGCGGCGGCCGCGAGGACGAGTGGTGGTACGGCGCACACGGCCGGCTCGCCGCCTGGCGGTCCCTGGCCGCCCTGGCCGGCGCCCCCGGCGACGCGACGCCCGCCGAGGTCGAACGGCGGGTCGCCACCTGCGCCTGGTACGGCTTCCGGGCCTGGACGGACTGGTTCAACTGCGACCTGTGGGACCTCGGCCTCGCGACCCTCTCCCCCGACCGCACCCGCCTCACCGTCCTCGCGGCCACCGACTACAACGGCGGCTGAGCCGTGCCCGCACCCGAATGGCCCGGCCGGCTCGACCGCCTGTGCGCCGAGCTCCGCACGGCCGACGACGGCCGCCGGGTGCTCACCGCCGGCGACCGGCAGGTGGTCGTGCGGCCCGACGCCGCCGTCCGGCACCGCGGCGGCCTGCTGCACCACCGGATCACCGTCGAGCAGCCCGGCGAACCGGTCTTCACCGTCCGCTACCGGCCCTCCTGGCACGCCCGGCTCGGGCCGCTGCCGGCCGCGACCCACGACCGCTGGGCCGCCGAATCCGACGACCCCGGGCTCGAACTGACCGCACGCTGGGGGGCACCGACGACTGGGTGGACGACCGGGCCGATACTTGACCGTCGGGTTCTCCGTCAGGTTCTCCGTCGGGTTCTTCGTCGGGTTCTTCGTCGGGTTCGAGGCGTTTCGGGGGAAAGCCGATGATCAACGATGCCGTCCCGCTGTCCGTCGACCACGACGCGGCGTCAGGGCTGTGGACCGTCACCGCGCCCAAGGACAGCCTCGGCCCGATCGCCGTCGCCGACGGGCAGGTGCTCGTCCCGTTCGACGGGCGGATGACCGCGTTCGACGCCCGCGACGGCGGGATGCTCTGGCGGAGCCCGCACCCGCTCGGCGGGACCGGGCTCCGGCTCGCGACGGCCTTCACCACGGCCGGGCAGCACGTCGTCGTGCCGAGCCGCAATCCGAGCCCGCACGGCACCGAGCCGATCGGCCTCACCTGCCTCCGCCGCACCGACGGCGCGCTCGCCTGGATCCGGGACGCCGCCCCGCTCTCCGGCTACCTCGCGGACGGCCGCACGCTCGTCCTCTGGCAGAGCCACCCCGACGCGCCGCGCCACGTCACCGCCGTCGACCTCGTGGACGGCCGCCGCCTGTGGCGGCACGACTACGTGGACTTCGGGAGCGTCCTGCTGACACAGGGCCGGGTGATCGTCACCGTCGGGACCCAACGGCGCCACTACACCCGCGCCTACGACGCCCGCAGCGGCAAACAGCTGTGGCGCACCACCATGAACCGCTACCCGGCCCGCCTGCACCTCGTCGCCGCCGATCACCTGCCCGGGCCGGTCGTCTTCACCGCGCACCCGCGCAGGGACACCGTGCAGTGGTTCGACCCCGCCACCGGCACCGCACTCGGCTCCCTCACCACGGGGTACCCCTCCACCCGCTGGCGCGGCGCCGGGACGGACGGCGAGGTGCCCTCGGCGGCCTGGGCCCGGGTCGACGACCGCCGGGTGGCACACCTCCGGCCACTCGGAGAGATCGGAGAGGTCGGAGGGATCGGACAGGGACGGGTGCGGACCTTCTTCTCCCCGCGGCGACCCCTACGCCTCTCGGACCCGCAGGTCGTCGAGGTAGCCGGCAGGCTCTACACGACCGTCCGGCTGGACGGGACGCACGACGACCCGGCCGCGACCCGCGGGGAGCGGATCGTCTCGGCCCGGCTCGGCGGCCTCGGCGGGGACCGGTGGCTCACGGGGCTCCGCTGGCCGCTGAAGGTCCCGCGGCGCGAGCGCCGGAACTTCTACGCCCACCTCGTCCCGGCACCCGGATGCCTCTACGCGCTGCTGATCCACCGCGCGGCGTGGGCCGTCGTCGCCGTCCGGGGCGGCCGGGTGCTCTGGCGGCGCGGCTCACGGGCCACACCGCCCGTCCCGCTCGGCGACCGGGTGATCCTGCTCGACGACTGCGGCGAGCACGACCACCTGCGGCTGGTCGACGGCCGGACGGGCGCCACGACGAGGCCCTGCCCACGCAAGTGAAGCCCGGCGACAGAGAAGCCCGGCGACAGAGAAGCCCAGCGAGAGTGAAGCCCGGCGGGCACGCTACTCGACGGACTCCGCCGGCCGGCACCGCTGCCGCCGCCGGAGCGGGTACGTCGGCAGGTCGACCCGGCGCGCGCCGGGCGGGAGCATCGGCGTCCAGTCCACCGGGGCGCCCCGGACGAACGCCTCCGCGAGCGAGCGGGCGAACCGCTCCCGGCCGCCCTCGCCGCGCGCCAGCGTGCCGCACACCACGGACGCTCCGGCGGCCACGCCCGCGTCGGCCAGCGTCGCCCCGATCGCCGTCGTCATCACCGGGTGCGCGCTGACCTCCACGAAGCCGGTGAACCCCTGGGCCGCCAGCGCCCGCACGGCCGGGTCGAGCAGCACCGGTTCGCGCAGGTTGCGGTACCAGTACCCGGCGTCGACCGGGCCGGCCACCCACGCCCCGTCGACGGTCGAGAACCACGGCACCGTCGGCGTCAACGCCCTGACATCGCCCAGGAGTTCGGCGATGTCGCGCTCGACCCCGACCACCTGCGCGGTGTGCGACGCGTAGTCGACCGGGACCATCCGCACGTCGATGCCGCGCCCCACCAGCTCGGCGTGGAAGGCGCCGAGCGCCGAACTCTCCCCGCCCACCACCGTGCGCTCCGGCCCGTTGACCGCGCCGACCTCGACGCCGTCCCCGCACGCGCGGATCCAGTCCCGCACCCGGCCCTCGGGCAGCGGCACGGACACCATGCCGCCCCGGCCGGCCAGCCGGTCGCCGATGGCGCGGCTGCGCAGCGCGACCGTCCGGGCGGCGTCCTCCAGGGACAGCGCGCCCGCGACGCAGGCCGCCGCGATCTCGCCCTGCGAGTGGCCCAGCACGGCCGCCGGGCGGACCCCGTACGCCTCCCACAGGGCCGCGAGCGAGACCATCACCGCGAACGTCACCGGCTGGGCGATGTCCACGCGCTCCACCGGCGGTGCGCCGCCGACACCGTGCACGACGTCCACGAGCGACCAGTCCACGTGCGGGGCCAGCGCCCGCCCGCACTGCGCCATCCGCTCCGCGAACACCGGCTCGTCGTGCCACAACTCCCGCCCCATGCCCGCCCATTGGCTGCCCTGGCCGGGGAAGACGAAGACCACGCCGTCGTCCCGGCGGCCCGGTGGCGCGGCACCGGCGACGAGACCGGGCGCCGCGCCGCCCTCGGCCAGCGCCCGCAGGGCCGCGCGGACGGCGTCCGAGTCGGCCGCCGCCACGACGGCCCGGTGCTCGAACAGGGCCCGCCCCGCGAGGAGCGAGAGCGCCGCGTCCTGCGGGCGCACGCCGCCGTCCAGCGCATCGGCCAGCCGCCCGGCCTGCGCCGCCAGCGCCCCCGGCGTCCGCGCGGACACCACGAGCGGGGCGAAGCCGGCCGACTCGCCTTCCACCCGGGGCGCTTGCGGCACCTGCTCCAGGAGGCCGTCCCGAGCCGCCCGCCGCGGGACGGTCCGGGGCGCGGCCGCCAGCAGCAACCGCAGGGCGGTCGGGTCCGCCGTCCCGGCGCCGTTGCGCGGGATCGCGTCGACGAGGTGCAGCCGCACCGGGAGCGCGTGCGGTGCGAGGCGCCCGGCGCCGAACTCCCGCACCGCGTCGAGCGTCGGGGCGCTCCCCGGCTCCGCGACGGCCACCAGGGCGACGGCCGCGCCCCGCCCGTCGTGCGGCGCACCGACGGCGGCGAGCTCCCGCAGGCCGGGGCAGCCGGTGAGCGCGCGCTCGACCTCGGCCGGGTGGACCGTTCCGCCGTCCCGGACGAGCGCGTTCGCCAGCCGGTCGACCAGGTACAGGCAGCCGTCAGCGTCCAGCCGGCCGAGGTCCCCGGTGCGGAACCAGCCGTCGTCGTCCCGCAGGGCCTCCTCGCCGCGCCAGTAGCCCGGTGAGACGTGCTTCCCGCTCACCCACACCTCGCCGGGCTCGTCCGGCCCGGACACGTCCGCGCCCGAGTCCGGGTCGACGATCCGCAGCCGGGTGAACGGCATCGGCCGGCCCGCCGAGCCCGCCTTCGCGACGGTGAGCTCCGGCGGCAGGTAGGAGGCGAAGGACGCCGTCTCCGTGAGCCCCCACGCCTGTTGCAGCATCACCCCGCGCGCCGCGTAGTCGAGGACCAGCCGCGCGGGCACCGGGGCGCCCGCCACGACGGCGCAGCGCAGCGCGGACAGGTCGGCGGCGGCGAAGCCGGGCAGGCGGGCGAGCGCCGCGTACATCGAGGGGGCGGCGAAGAACGTGTTGACCCTCAGCTCGACGAGGTCGCGCAGGGTCCGCTGCGGGTCGAAGCGGCGCCGGACGACGGTGGTGCCGCCGTGGCCGAGGCTGCGCAGGGTGAAGCAGGCGAGCCCGCCGACGTGGGACAGCGGGGTGACGACCAGGTTGACGTCCTCCTCGCGCGTGACCATCGCCGCGTCGACGTTGGCACCGCTCCACCAGAGGTTGCCGTGGGTGATCCTGACGGCCTTCGGGCGGCCCGTGGTGCCCGCGGTGTGGAGCAGGACGGCGAGGTCGTCGGCGTCCAGGGGCGCCGGTTCGCGCGGCGGCTGCGTGGCGGCGGCGAGCGCGGCGGCGAGCGGCGTCCAGTGCGGACCGGGCGTGTCCGTCAGGGGCGCGGCAGGGTCGTCGTCGATGAGCAGCAGGCGCGTACCCGGCGCAGGGCCGACCAGTGGCGCGCGCCCCGGCTCGGCGACGACGGTGTGCGCCCCGCAGTCGCGCAGCACCTCCCTGGTCTCCGCCGCGCCGAGCCGGTGGTCCACCGGGACGAAGGCGGCGCCCAGCCAGCCGCAGGCCAGGTAGGTGGTGAGCAGCGTCGGGCTGTTGAGCCCCAGGTAGGCGACCCGCCGCCCGGCCGTCACCCCGCCCGCGGCGAGCACCTCGGCGAGGCAGCCCGCGCGGTCCAGCAGTTCCGGGTAGCCGACCGCGGATTCCTCGTAGTGCAGGGCGGGGCCGCCGAGGGGGCGGGCGGCCGCACGGCGCAACGCGTCGATCGGGGTGATCTCCAGGTGCATGGCTCGTCCTCCTGTGGTGCGGGGGCGGTCAGGCGCACGCACCGTGGTCGGGTGTGCGATCTCTATCAGATGTGACTCACCGTGACCACCGCCACCCGAAAAGTATGGAGAGCTGGTAAATCAGGCCGCCGCATCGCACCCGGCGCCACGGCGTTGCGCCGCCGGGTGCCCGCGCCCGGCTGGGATCCTCGCCCGGTGGAGACGGTGGAGCCGGCGCGGCCGGTGGCGACGACGGACACGGGCCGGGTCGAGGCGTTCAGCGACGGGGTGTTCGCGATCGCGATCACGCTGCTGATCCTGGAGATCAAGGTCCCGCAGGGCCACGGCGCGGCCGAGCTGTGGCGGGCGCTCGGCGCGCAGTGGCCGTCCTACTTCGCGTACGCGGTGAGCTTCCTGGTGATCGGGGTCATCTGGGTCAACCACCACACGCTGTTCGTGCACCTGGCCCGGGTGGACCGCACGCTGGTGTTCGTCAACCTGCTCCTGCTCATGCTGGTCTCGGCGCTGCCGTTCCCGACCGCGCTGGTCGCGCAGAACCTGCGCAACGGCTCGGCCGCGAACGTCGCCGCGGCGGTGTACGGCGGGGTGATGGTCGGGCACGCCGTGCTGTTCTCGCTGTTCTGGAACCACGCGACGCGCACCGGCCACTGCTTCGACGCGCGGGTCGACATCGCGGCGGCCCGGGCCGCCCGGTGGCGGTTCGAGGTGGGCATGGTCGTCTACCCGCTCACCGTCGGCCTGGCGTTCCTGTCCGCACCCGCGGCCCTCGCCGTCCACGGACTGCTGGCCGTCTACTACGCGTTCAACCAGGTCAAGGTCCCGACGCTGCCCTGAGACAGGCCCTACGACTTCCGCTTCCGCCGCACCAGCGACACCGCCGGTTCGGGCCGGTCGAGTTCGGTGGCCGTGCGCACGGCCTCCATCGCCCGCAGCTCGGTGGGCACCCGGGGCCGGGCGCCGAGGCCGAAGAAGCCGCCCTCGTTGTTGGCGTCGGCGACGACCGTGGCGATCTCCAGCAGGAACTCCCGGAACCCGTCGACCTCGTCGGGGGCGACCCTCGCGACGATCCGCGTCGCCTCGCGGATCACCGCCAGCGCGGGCCGCTCGTAGTCGGCGTAGCGCGTCGCGGGCTGGAGCCCGGTGTCGAAGGTCGACGACGCGGCCAGCTCCCGCACGAAGCGGCGCGGGTGGGTCACGCCGGCCTCGCGCAGCAGCTTGACCAGCGCGATGATCTCCTCCGCGTCGGCGACGCCCTCGGCGAGCGCCACCAGCACGCCGGCGGCCATCAGGGACCGGCCCAGCGTCGCCCACTCCTCGGGCGTGAAGTCCGGCTCGCCCGGCCCGTCGGCGCCGTGGCCGGTGCGCAGCACCTGGAAGCCGACGTCGGCGAGCACGGCGGGCAGGCGGCGCACCGAAGCGACCGTCCGCGCGCGGGCGTTCTGGGACAGCTCCGCCCACGGCACCTGCTCGGCGTCCCGGCCGTCCCGCTGGCCCGGCAGCGCGCCCGGGCCGAGGACGGCGGGCGCGCTCAGCCCGTGCTCGTGCTCCAGCCGGGCGAGGACCTCCGCCTCCTCCTCGGTGAAGTCGACGGGCGGCGGGCCGTCGGCGCCCGGCGGCTGCTCGGAGGTCGGCACCATCAGGCAGCCGACGGCGGCCAACCGGTCGCCGAGCCGCCGCGCCTGGCGGCGGTTGGCCTGCCGGAGCTCCTCCGGCAGTTCGTCCCAGGGCAGCAGCCCCGGCCCGCTGCCGGGTTCCCGGCCGTCCTCGACGGCGGCCTCCAGGCGGCTCTGGTGGATGGCCCGCGCCAGGTGCTTGGTGACCTGGGCGCTGGTGTAGTCGGCGAGGCTGTCGATGACGCGGTCCTGCGCCTCCAGGCGCGCCTTCATCCGGCGGCACTCGTGCAGGACGGCCTCGGCATCCAGCAGCGTCTGCTCGGCGCGGCGGTCGCCGGCCCGGCCGATGACGTCCTGTCCGACCATGATGACGATCATGAAGACCAGCTGGGCGAGGGTGGACAGGAAGCTCATGAACGCGAACGGGTACGGGTCGAAGGTCTGGAGGCCGGACTCGGCCATCCCGATCCACACCACCTGCGTGCCCGCGGCGACGTAGAACGCCCACATGCTGCCCAGCCGTCCGGTCAGCCACGCGGCGATCCGCCCGTTGACCGTGGTCGCCTGGTCGATCGCCTGCGGCGGGTGCTGCACGCGGTGGCGCTCGATCCACGGGTGGCGGCTGGTCTCCAGCAGGCTGACGCCGCGCCCGAGCGCGAGGTCGTGCCGGTCCAGGTGCGCCTGGAGGTCGGCGACCCGCTCGAAGATCGCCTCGGCGCTCTCGTAGGTCTGCACCGCCCGCCGGTCCGCCGCCATCCCGAGCACCCGCTGGCCGACCAGGATCACCAGGCAGAGCACCAGTTGGACGACGTTGTCGAGGAACAGCAGGAACGCGAACGGGTACGGGTCGAGCGTGTGCAGCGGCCCCCAGGTCGCGAGCGCCATCCATCCGCCGACGATCGCCAGCGTCACGTACAGCGCGGGCATCGAGCCCACCACGCGGGTCAGCGCGGCCGCGAACGCCCCGTTGAACCCGACCTGTTCGTACGCCATCGCCACCGGCTGCTGCCGCGGCGCCTCCGGCCCCGCACCGACCGCACTCACGTCCACTCCTCACGCAGATTGCCGAGGACGCACTGAACCCGTTTCCGGACGCTCTGTCAACGTCCTTTCTACGGACCGTGATTCCGTGTCGGCCGGAACCCCGGAGGCTGGCACCGGTCCGGCCCGACCGCCGATGATGGCCCCATGTGGATCAAGTGGATCAACTGCCGCGTGCTGCCCGGCGGACGGGAAGCCTTCGCGGACGCGCAGCGCGAATGGGCGGCCATCGCGGACCAGCCGGGCCTGGTCGGGCAGGTCGGGGGCTGGGAGGCCGGCGGCGAGCGGGCGCACGTGCTCGGCGTCTGGACCGACGAGGAGGCCTACACCGCCTTCATGGCGGTGCGCCACGACGAGATCGTCACGGCGGCGTCCGCCGAGCGGTCCGGGCGTCGCGACGGGGAAGGACCCGAGCCGAGGAGCTGGCAGGTGACCTCGGTGACGACCGGCGCCTCCGTCCTCGACATCCCGGGGGAGGCCGCCGGCCTGGACGACGCGCTCGCCCGCGGCACCGCCCTGCGCGTCGCCGACTGCCACCTCCACCCGGGCCGCGCCGAGCACTTCCTCGACGCCCAGCGACGCGTCTGGAACCCGGCCATGGCGGCGGCCGGCGGCATGCTCGCCGGCGCCGTCACCCGCCTCGCGGACGACCGGTACCTCGTCGCGACGCTGTGGACGGACGCGGACGCCCACCAGCGCTACGCGGAGCGGGACGTGGCCGCCCTGCGCGCACGCGCGGACGTCGCCGCGGACGTCCGCGCGCTGACCGGGCTGGCCCTGCCGCTCGAAGCCGACTGGCAGGTCCTGCCCGGCCTCGGATGAGCCGTCGGCTCGGACAGCCGGCCGGCGCGGGCCGCTTGACGCCGGCCGGGCGCGACCGCCGATGATGGTCCGCATGTGGATCAAGTGGAGGGACTGCCACGTCCGGCCGGAGGCACTGGAGCGCTACCGGAGCGGGCGGAGCGAGTGGACGGCGCTCCCGGGCCACCCGGGGCTGGTCGGGCAGGTCAGCGCCCGGGAGCCCGACGGCCCGCGCGCGTGCGTGCTGGACGTCTGGGCCGACGAGGCCGCGTACCTCGACTTCAGGGACGAGCGCAACGCCGCCATCGACGCCGACCAAATGGGCTACGCCCGCTTCCGCATGAGCGAACCCGCCGAGGACGAGCCGACACCGGAACAGCGGTACGCGGTGCTGGAGAACGCGGCCGGCCCCACCGTCCTCGACATCCCGGGGGAGGCCGCCGACCTGCACGAGGCCCTGACGCGCGGCACCGTGCTGCGCGTCGACGACTGCCGCCTCCACCCCGGCCGCGAAGAGCACTTCCTCGCCGCCCTGCGCTCGGCCTGGGATCCGGCGTCGGCCGCGGCCGGCGGCCTGCTCGGGGGCGTGGTCGCCCGCGTCGCCCCGGACGTCTTCCGCGACCGCGAACACCACCTCGTCGTGACGCTCTGGACCGGCCCGGACGCCCACCGGCGGTACGCCGAGGCCGACGTAGCCGCTCCGGGCGCCCGCGCCGACCGGACCGCCGACGTCCGGGAGCGGACCGGGCTGGTCCTGCCGGTCGAGTCCGACTGGCAGGTCCTGCCCCGCGTCTGGTTCTGATGCGCCGGCTCCGCCGACCTCACGAACCCGGCAACAAGCCTTCAATCCCCGAAAGAAGCGTTTCCGCCGTCAGCTCAGGCAGCCGACGTGCGCCAGCGCCCGCTTGAGCAGGACCCCCTGACCACCCGGCATGTCCTGCTGCACCAGCGGCGAGGCAGCCTCCGCCGGGCTGAACCAGACCAGGTCGAGCGCGTCCTGGCGCGGCCGGCAGTCGCCGGAGACGGGCACGACGTAGGCGAGCGACACGGCGTGCTGGCGGGGGTCGTGGAACTCGGTGATGCCGAGCGTCGGGAAGTACTCGGCGACGGTGAAGGGCTGCAGCGAGGCCGGGATCCGCGGCAGCGCCACCGGCCCGAGGTCCTTCTCCAGGTGCCGCAGCAGCGCGTCGCGGATCCGCTCGTGGTGCAGCACGCGCCCGGACACCAGCGTGCGGCTGACCGTCCCGTCCGGCCCGATCCGCAGCAGCAGCCCGATCTGGGTGACCTCCCCGGACTCGTCGACCCGCACCGGCACGGCCTCGACGTACAGGATCGGCATCTGCGCCCGGGTCGTTTCGAGCTCCTCGGGCGCGAGCCAGCCCGGCGTGGTTTCCGTGATGTCAGACATTGCTTGATCGTACGATCCCCGGACGGCCGGACGACGGCTGCCCCGCCCGGTGATGACCGTCCGTCACCGGCCGCCCGGCCCGGGCGGCCCGCCCGGGCGCCGTCCAAACCCGCCCGACGGCTAGAACCGCACGAGAGTTTGGCATAGGCACGGCAAAGCCTTCGCGCCGCCGCTTCCGCACGTCTGGACGGACGCCGCCCGAACTGGTGAGGTGTCGGGGCTCCATCCGAACACCCTTCCGCACGCAGGCAGTTCGCCCCGCCCTCACACCCTCACATCCGGGAGAAGACGCATGCGCACAACCTTCAAGGCCGCCGCCCACACCCTCGCGGCGCTGGCCCTGGCGGCCTTCGGGACCACCTCGCTGGCCACCGGCGCCCAGGCGGCGCAACCCGCCACCGCCGCCGCCCACTTCGGCCTCAAGCCGCTCGACCCCGCCGCGGCCGCCTCGCAGCGCGCGGTCACGGCCGCGTCCGACACCCTGTCGGTCGGGTCCAGCGCGAGCCAGGGCGTGGTCTCCCCCACCCCGAAGGTCTACCTGGTCTTCTGGGGCACCCAGTGGTCGTCCGACCCGGCCGGGGTCGCGACCGACATGCAGAACATGTTCAAGGGCCTCTACGGCGCCAAGGACACCTGGGGCACCATCCTCGACCAGTACTGCGAGGGCGTCCCCAAGGGCACGGTGACCTGCGGCACCAAGGGCGTCCACGTCAACCACCCGGCCACCTCGCCGTTGGCCGGGGTCTGGTTCGACAAGTCCGCCGCCGCGCCGGCCAACGCGACGGCCGCGCAGATCGCCGCCGAGGCCGGCAAGGCCGCCGCGCACTTCGGCAACACCACCCAGGCGCCGAACCTCAACGCCCAGTACGTCGTGCTCTCCCCCACCAAGACGCACCCGGACGGCTTCCCCAACTCCGGCTTCTGCGCCTGGCACGACTTCACCTCCACGTCGTACGGCAAGCTCGCCTACACCAACCTGCCGTACATCCCCGACAACGGCGCGGGCGCCTGCACCACCTTCACCGACGGCCGCCTGCTCTCGGGCATCGAGTCCACCGAGACCCACGAGTACGCGGAGACCGTCACCGACTTCTGGCCCAGCATCGGCTGGAACGGCGGCGGCGGCGAGATCGGCGACGCGTGCGTCCAGCTCGACGCGTACGTGACGCTGAGCACCGGCACCTTCGATCTCCAGGGCCTGTGGTCGAACAGCGCCAACAAGTGCGTGACGCACGGCTGACGCGTCCCACCCCTCGCCACGGCCCTCCCGGACCGCACCCGCCCGAATTCGGGGTGCGCGGCCCGGGAGGGCCGTGGCATCCTCCGGAGATGAGCCTGCCCGAACCGGTGATCGACCTGAACGACGGCCTGCTGCTGCGCACCTTCCGCGGCCAGGCCGACCTCCCCGAGCTCTTCCGCGTCATCGAGGAGTCGCTGGAGCACCTGCGCCCGTTCATGCCGTGGGTGGCCGGGCACAGCCTGGAGTCCACCACCGACTTCCTGGCCCGCCGCGAGGAGCAGTGGGCGAACGACAACCACACCTACGCGATCGTGCAGGACGGCTCCATCGTCGGCGCCTGCTCGCTGTACCGGCGCGAGGACTCCCCCGACGAGGGCCGCGAGATCGGCTACTGGCTGCACCCGGCCGCGACCGGCCGCGGCATCGCCACCCGGGCCACGCGCGCCCTGGTCGAGCAGGCGTTCCGGCTGCCCGGCGTCGAGTACGTCGAGGTCTGCCACGACCCGGCCAACCTGGCCAGCGGCGCGATCCCGGCCCGGCTCGGCTTCACCGAGCACCGCCGCCTGCCCGCCGAGCCCGTCGCCCCGGCCGAGACCGGCGAGGACCTGTTCTGGCGCCTGACCCGCCCGGCAGCCCGGTAGCGCATGACCGGATCGTTCCGCATCGGGGCCCGATGGTGTCTACGCGCGGGCCCCCGCCGAGCGCCATGATCGAGGCATGAAGAACGCACTCCTCGTCATCGACGTCCAGGAATCCTTCCGGCAGCGCGAGAACTGGGCCGCCGTGTCCAACCCCGCGATCGTCGAGCGGGTCAACGAGCTCGTCGAGCACGCCCGCCGCCGCGGCGACCTCGTCGTCTGGGTCCTGCACTCCGAGCCCGGCACCGGCACGGTCTTCGACCCGGCCCGCGGCTTCGTCCGCCTCATCGACGGCCTGGCGCCCGCCGAGGGCGAGCCCGTCGTCACCAAGACCTCGCACAACGCGTTCACCACGACCAACCTCCAGCAGGTGCTCACCCAGCACGGCGTCGGCGGCGTCGTCGTCAGCGGCATCCGCACCGAGCAGTGCTGCGAGACCACCACCCGGGTCGCCGGCGACCTCGGCTACGAGGTCGTCTTCGTCACCGACGCCACCGCCACCCACCCCATCGAGCACCGCGACGCCCCCGCCGGGCGCAGCCTCGCCGAGGTCCTCGCCGACCCGCGCACCCTCTCGACGGACGACATCATCGCCCGCACCGAGTACGCTCTGGCCGGCCGCTTCGCCACCGTCACCACCGTCAAGGAGCTGACCGGATCGTGACCCGAGTCGTCTTCCTGCTCGTCCCCCACGTACACCTGCTGGACCTCGCCGGGCCCGCCCAGGTGTTCTCCACCGCGGCCGACCACGGCCTCGGCTACGAGAGCGCGTACGTGGCCGAGCAGGAGGACGTCCCCACGGCGCAGGGCATCGCGCTGCGGGCCGCCACCGCGTGGCCGGAGCTGTCGCCCGGGGACCTCCTGGTGGTCCCCGGCTGGCGGTCGGTCACGCTGCGGCAGAACGGCGCGCTGAGCGCGGCCACGCTGGAGCGGCTGGCCGCGCACCACGCCGCCGGCGGGACGGTGGCCAGCGTGTGCGCCGGCGCCGACGCGCTCGGCCGCGCCGGGCTGCTGGACGGCCGGCGGTGCACCACCCACCACGACCTCCAGGAGGAGCTCGCCCAGCGCTACCGGCGGGCGAGCGTCGTGCGCGACGTGCTCTACGTCGTCGACGACCGGGTCGTGACCTCGGCCGGGATCGCCAGCGGCATCGACCTCGCGCTGCACCTCGTGGCCGTGCGGAACGGCCCGGCGGCGGCCGCCCGGATCGCCCGCGAGATGGTCGTCTACGCCCGGCGCAACGGCGACGAGCGGCAGGCCAGCGCGATGCTGCGGCACCGCGGCCACCTCGTCGACGCCGTCCACCGCGCCCAGGACCTCATCGACGCCCGCTTCGACACCCGGCTCGGCCTCACCGACCTCGCCGCCGCCTCCGGCGTCAGCGAACGCACCCTCACCCGGCACTTCACCGAGGCCACCGGCCGCACCCCGCTGCGCTACCAGCAGGAACTGCGCGTCGAGCGCGCGGAACACCTCATCGCCCACGGCGCGACCACCGAGACGGCCGCCCGCGCGGTCGGCTTCCAGGACGCCCGCATGCTGCGCCGCCTGCGCGCCCGCACCGGCCCGGGTGCCGGTGCGGGCGCTGGTGCGGGCGCTGGCGCCTGAAGGCCCGGGTCACGCTCTGGCGGCGGCCTCGATCCGCTCCTTGACGGCCCGCATCTGGACGACCGTGTTGGCCGTCAGGTGCTCGGCCATCTCCTTGTCCCCGAAGGGGAGTTCGTCCCGCACGTGGAAGTCCTGCACCCAGCGCATGTGGACGCCGTCCGGGGTCTCCCGGTACTCCCAGAAGATCTTCATGTACTCGAAGGGTCCGGTCTCGACCCGGTGGGCCCGCACGCTGCGGGTGCTCAGGTCGCTGGTGCGCTCGGAGACCCAGGTGCGGGCCACGCCCGCCTCGTCGGGGTGCATGGTGAGCCTGAACCGCACGGTGTCGCCCCGCTGTTCGAGGATCTCCGCGTCGGCGTACTCGGTGAACAGCCGCGGCCAGCCGGCCACGTCGTTCGTCATCTCCCAGACCAGGTCGAACGGCGCCGCCACGACCGTGCTCGACTCGGTGTGCCCGTGTTCGGTCATCGCGCTCAGGCCTCCGCGCGCTGCCGGTTGACGTACTCCAGCAGGGCCGCGGGGGTGCGCAGGTCGTCGATCACCTCGTCCGGGATGGCGACGCCGAGCCGGCCCTGGACCTGGGTGACCACCTCCAGGACGGCCAGCGAGTCGTAGCCGAGCTCGCCGAAGTCGGCGTGCAGGATGTCGCCGTCGAGGTCGACGGCCTCGCCGGTGCCCACGCACTGGCGCATGATGTCCCGCAGGCCGTCCAGGTTCAGGGTGTCCATCGCTTCAACTCCGTTTCCGTTGAGCACTGTTCGTGCACTTCTTGTACGCGCAGGGCCCGTTCGTGCAGAGCCTGTCCGCGCAGGGCCCGTTCGCGCAGGGCCTGTTCACACGGCCCGGACGACGACCGCGGCGTTGAAGCCGTTGTGGCCGCGGGCGATCACGAGCGCGGTGCGCACCGCCGCCTCCCTGGGGTCGCCCAGGATCAGGTCGACCGGGCAGTCCGGGGAGGGCGCGGTGACGTTCACGGTCGGCGGGACGACGCCGTGGCGCACCGCCAGCAGCGCCGCCACCAGATCGACCGTCGGGCCGGCCGCGTAGAGGCGGCCGGTGGTGGTCTTGGGCACGGTGACCGGCACCCCGGCGGGGCCGAACACCTCGGCGAGCGCCCGGCTCTCCAGCCGGTCCAGCGCCGGGACGCCGTAGCCGTCGGCGAAGACCACGTCGACGTCGGCCGGCGCGCACCGGGCGTCGGCCAGCGCCCCCTCGATGGCCCGGCGCAGGTTGGGCCCGCGCCCGGTGGCCGGGTGCGGGTCGAAGGCGGTGGCGTAGCCGGCGATCTCGCCGTACGGGCGCACGCCGCGGGCGCGGGCCGACTCCGCCTCCTCGACCAGGAGGATCGCCCCGCCCTCCCCGGGCGCGTAGCCCGAGGCCTCGGCGTCGAAGGGCAGGTAGGCCCGGGCGGGGTCGGTGCTGCGGCTGACCAGGCCGGGCGGGATCTGCCCGACCAGGCCGGAGGGGGAGAACGAGGAGTCCGTGCCGCCGGACAGGACGAAGGTGGTGCCGCCCCGGATCGTGCGCCGGGCCTGGCCCACGCAGTCCAGCCCGCCGGCCTGGTCGGTGATGAAGACGCCGCTCGGCCCGCGCATGCCGTGCCGGATCGAGATCTGGCCCGAGTTGGCCGCGTAGAACCAGGCGATCGCCATGTAGGCGCCGACCTGCGAGGGCCCCTTGGAGTAGAGGTTCTGCATCTCCCGCTGGCCGAACTCGGCGCCGCCGGTGGCGTTGGCGGTGACGACGCCCATCTGGTACTCGGGCTGCTCCTTGGGATCCAGCTCACCGTCGAGCAGGGCCTCCTCGGCGCAGACCAGGCCGAACTGGGTCATCAGCGCGGTCTCCACGACGACCCGGCTGGGCAGCAGCGCGTACGGGTCGAAGCCCGGCACCTCGCCGATGACCTTGATCGGGTAGCCGGTCGGGTCCATCCGGGTCATCGGCGCCAGCCCGCTGCGGCCGTCGAGGGTGTTGGCCCAGTACGTCTTCACGCCGATCCCGGTCGGCGCGACGACGCCCAGGCCGGTCACCACGGCGCGTCTGTCCGGTTCCGCGGTCATCGGAGCACCCTCCCTTCGTCGGCCAGCACGATCGCGCTCTGGAACCCGCCGAAACCGCTGCCGACGCTGAGCACGACGTCGGTCCGCTGGTCCCGGGCGGTGACCGGGACGTAGTCCAGGTCGCACTCCGGGTCCGGCGTCTCCAGGTTGGCGGTCGGGGGCACGACGTCGTGCTCGATCGCCAGGCAGCAGGCGGCCACCTCGATGGCGCCGATCGCGCCGAGCGAGTGCCCGATCATCGACTTGATGGAGCTGACCGGGGCCCGGTAGGCGTGCGCGCCCAGGGCGCGTTTGAAGGCCGCGGTCTCGTGCCGGTCGTTCTGCCGGGTGCCGGAGCCGTGCCCGTTGACGTAGTCGATCTCCTGCGGGTTGACCCGGGCCTGGTCGAGCGCGGCCCGGATCGCCTCGGCCATCTCCCGGCCGTCCGGCTTGAGGCCGGTCATGTGGTAGCCGTTGGCGCGGCTCGCGTAGCCGGCCACCTCGCAGTAGATGGACGCGCCGCGCTTGCGGGCGTGTTCCAGTTCCTCGAAGACCATCACCGCCGAACCCTCGCCCAGGATCAGGCCCTTGCGGTTGAGGTCGTAGGGACGGCAGGCGTGCTCGGGGTCGTCGTTGGCGGTGGACTGGGCGCGCAGGGTGTCGAAGCAGGCGACCGTGACCGGGGAGACCGGTGCGTCGGTGCCGGCCGCGAGCATCACGTCCGCGCTGCCCTCGCGGACCAGCTCGAAGGCGTGGCCCAGCGCGTCGATGCCCGAGGTGCAGCCGGTGGAGATCAGGCCCACCGGGCCCTCCGCGCCGCAGGCCCAGGCGAGTTCGGCCGCCATCGAGCTGGGGACCATGACGTCGTACAGGTGCGGGACGGCGTACTGCGGGTCCACCAGCCACTTGCTGCCGCCGTCGCTGAGCACCACGTACTCGCGCTCCATCAGCTCGGTGCAGCCGATCGCGTTGCCCAGCGAGACGCCGACCCGGCCCGGGTCGGGTGCGCCGCCGGCCAGGCCGCTGTCGGCGAGCGCCTCGCGGGCGGCGATCAGCGCGAACTGGCCGGCCCGGTCCAGACGGCGGGCCTCCTGCGGGGAAAGGCCGCAGGCCAGCGGGTCGAAGTCGATCTCGGCGGCGACCTGGCAGCGGAAGTCCGACGGATCGAAGTGGGTGATGCGGCGGGTGGCGGTGCGCCCGGCCGTCAGGGTGTCCCAGAACGCGCCGGTGCCGACGCCCTTGGGTGCGATGACCCCGATGCCGGTCACCACGACGCGGCGCCCGGTCATGAGGTCACGGCTCCGACCTGCGGCAACTCGCCGCCGGAGGAGGGAAGTTCCTCGGTGTCCACGTGGCCGAGCTCGGGCTTGGGGGCGAGCGGGCCGAGGAAGAACACGGCGAACATCTCCTCGTCGCCGTGGTTGTCCATCCGGTGCCGCAGCCCCTTGGGGATCATGAACGAGTCCCCCGCCACCAGCTCGATCGGCCGCCCCTCCAGGAGCAGCGTCATCCGGCCGCCGACGATGTAGAAGTACTCCTCGGAGTACGGGTGGTAGTGCTCGCTGACGAACTCGCCGGGCATGAGCGACCCCGCGCCCAGGAAGCCGGCGGTGGCCGCGCACGTCCTCGGGCTGAGCAGGACGCGCAGGTCGCCGCCGCGCCGCCGGTTCGGCGGGACGTCCGCGAACGCGACCTTCCCGGGCTCGCCCGCAGGGGTTGAAGTCATGGCCTCTCCTTCTCCGGTGGTCCGACTGACGGATCGTCAGACGGCAAGCTGTACGCGGTACTCGGCCAGCCAGGTGTTGAGCTGGAGTGCGAACTCGATGTTGGTGCGGGCCAGCCAGTCCGACCCGCCCGGCCATTCGGCGCCGGCCGCCGCGCGGGCCGCCGCGCCGTCCAGCAGCGGGGCCACCGGGGCGGCCGGGTCGCGCAGCACGGCGGCCAGCTCGCGCTGGAGCATCCGCGCGTACGCCGGGTCCTGGTTGACCGGGAACGGGCTCTTGCGCCGCTGGGCGACCGACCGCGGCAGCAGCGGGGCGACGGCCGCCCGCAGCAGGCTCTTCTCGCGCCCGTCGAAGGACTTCATCCGCCAGGGCACGTTGAAGGCGTACTCGACCAGGCGGTGGTCGCAGAACGGCATCCGGGCGTCCAGCCCCACCGCCCGGCTCAGCCGGTCGTCCCGGTCCAGCAGGCGCGGCAGCCATCGGGTCAGGTGCAGGTGGCACAGCTCGCGCATGCGGCGCTCGGCCGCGTTCTCGCCGTCCAGCCGCGGCACCTCGCCGATCGCCTGGCGGTAGCTGTCGGCGCCGAACCCGGCCAGGTCCAGGCCGCGCAGCAGCCCGCGGTCGAACAGGCCGAGCCCGAGCCCGTCCCTGGACTGCTCGTGCGAGCGCTCGTACGCCACCCACGGGAAGTGGCCGGTGCGCACCAGCTCCGGGTCGTGCATCCACGGGAAGCCGCCGAACAGCTCGTCGGCGGCCTCGCCGGAGAGCACGACGCCGGCGCGCTCGCGCACGGCGGCGAAGAGCAGGTGGGCGGCGACGTCCATCTCGGCGAACGGCGTCGGCCGGTCCTGGGCGCGCAGCACCGCCAGGCGGCCGGCCGGGTCGGCCAGGTCGGCGGTGCCGAGCACCACGTCGACGTGCTCGGAGCCCAGGTGGCGGGCCAGTTCGGCCGCGTACGGGGCGTCCGCGGTGGCGCGCACGTGGTCGGGGCGGAAGTTCTCGGCGTGGCCGAGGAAGGTGCCGGTGGCGGTGAGCAGCGGCTTGGCCCCGCGCTCCGCCGAGGTGCGGGCGGCCAGCGCGGCCACCGCGCCCGAGTCGAGGCCGCCGGAGAGCAGCACGCAGGGCGTGGGCTCCTCGGGCAGCATCCGGTTCACCGCGTCGGACAGCAGCAGGCGCACGGTCGCGACGGTGGTGTCCCGGTCGTCGGGGTGCGGGCGGCTCTGCAGCCGCCAGTAGGCGCGCTCGGTCAGCCACCCGTCGGCCAGTTCCACGACGTGGCCCGGACGGACCTCGTCGACGCCCCGGAAGACGCTGCGGCCGGGGGTCTTGATCTGGGTGAACAGCTCGCGCAGGCTGTCCGCGTCCGCCGCCGGGTCGACCGCCTCCCCGGCGAGCAGGGCCTTCGGCTCCGAGGCGAAGGCCAGTTCGTCGCCGAGCCGCGCGTAGTGCAGCGGCCGCACGCCGAGGCGGTCCCTGGCCAGCAGGAGCCGGCGGCGGCGGACGTCCCACAGCGCGAACGCGAAGGCGCCGTCCAGCCGGACCGGACAGTCCGCGCCCCACTCCCGGTAGGCGTGGAGCACGGTCTCCGGGTCGCCGCCGGAGCGGGGCCGGTGGCCACGGGCGTCCAGCACCCGGCGCACGCCCTCGGGCCCGTACAGCGTGCCGGCGAAGGCGATCACGGCCGTCACCTCGCCGTCCTCGACCAGGGCGGCCGGGCGGGCCCCCGGTGGGCCGGGGAACGCCAGCAGGGCGTTCCCGTCGGTCCAGGTCCCGTGGGCCGGCGGGCCCCCGGGCGTCATCGCGGCGGCCATCGCGGCCACGCCCGCCGTCCTCCGGTCCGGGTCGGGCCCCAGCCCCACCCACCCGGCGATGCAAGTCATGCGGATCCCCTCGGTCGCGACGTCCCCGGTCGGTGCCGCGACACAGCATGGGGAGCCGCCCTCTCGGGTGGATCGAGCCCGCCTGAACGTCCGGCGGGCACGTCCGGGGCTCAGAGCGTTTCGAGGACTCCTCTACCGGCAGCCGGAACGCTGTCCCCGGCAGTACCGCAGGGCCACCGCACCCTCACGTAAAGAGGCTTCAACCGTGGCGACTTCCACCAGCCGGCCCGCCGGGCTCCCGCACTTCGCGGTCGCGGGCATCGGCGCGGGCCCGGCCAACCTGAGCTTCGCCGCCCTCGCCGAGGGCACCGTTCCCGGGGCGGTGGCGCTCTTCGACCGGCGGGGCTCGCACGCCTGGCACCCGGAGCTGATGCACCCGGGGGCCCGGCTGCAGACCTCCTGGGTGAAGGACCTGGTCACCCTGGTCGATCCGCGCAACCGCTTCTCCTTCCTCAACTACCTGGTCACCACCGGGCGGATCTACGCCTTCCTGAACGCCCAGTTCGAGGCGATCCCCCGGCTGGAGTACGACCGGTACCTGGCCTGGGCCAGCGGTGAGCTGGGCACCATCCGGTACGGCGTCGACATCACCGCGATCTCCTTCGACGGCGTCTTCGTCCTGGGCTCCGGGGACCGCCCGGTGGCCACCGCCGACCACCTGGTGCTCGGCCTCGGCACCCGCCCGTACGTGCCGGACTGCTTCGAACTCCCCGGCCCGCACGGCGTCCTGCTCGCCGAGGAGCTCACCGGGCACTTCACCGGCTGCCGGCCCGGACCGCACGAGACGGCCGTGGTGATCGGCGGCGGCCAGACCGGCGCCGAGGCGGTGCTCTCGCTGCTGCGGCTCGGGCTGCGGGAGATCCGCTGGATCGGCCGGCGGCCGTGGTTCGCGCCGATGGACGACTCGCCGCCCGCCAACGACTTCTACCGGCCCGCATACGTGCGCCACTTCCAGAGCCTGCCGGCGCACGTGCGCGACAGCATCGCGACGAACCAGATCCTCACCAGCGACGGCGTCTCGATGGCCACGCTGCAGGAGCTGTACCAGGTCAACTACGAGATCCGGCTGGCCGAGGGACGCTCCCCGGTGATGATGCTGCCCGGCCGGGACGTGGTCGGGGCCGTCGAGCGGCAGGGCTCGGTGGTCCTGCGCTGCCGCCGGCTGGGCGGCGGCCAGGAGCAGCACTCGGCCCGGCACGTCGTGCTGGCCACCGGCCGGCGGCCCGCGCCGCTGCCGCTGGACCCCCAACTGCTGGACCTGGCACCGGGCGAGGAGCCGGTCATCGAGGCGGACTACTCGCTGCGCTGGAAGCACGGCGACACCAACCGGATCTTCGCCCAGAACCGCGCCCAGTCCAGCCACGGCGTGGTCGACCCCAACCTCAGCCTGCTCTCGGTGCGCAGCGCCGTGATCATCAACTCCCTGCTGGACCGGTCGGTCTTCAGCATCCGCGACGAGCAGGTCCACACCCTGTGGGCCTGACCCGCCCGGACCGCCCCGGACCACCCGGTCCCCGCTCCCCCGCCCAACGGCACCTGGAGGTAGACGAGATGCCCGACAACCGGCCCGACAACCGGACCGACGTACTGATCGTGGGCGCCGGGATGGCAGGCCTGACCGCGGCCGTGTTCCTGGCCTGGCACGGGCTGCGCCCGGTCCTGGTCGAGCGCCATCCGCAGGAACTGGTGCACCCCCGGGCCCGGGGGATCAACGCCCGCTCGGTGGAGGTGTTCCGTCAGGCCGGTCTGGAGGAGCGGCTCTTCGCCGCCCGGGGCGAGGGCATCGTGGCCTCCGACGCCGACTCCTCGCGGATGCTGATGGCCCGCACCCTGGCCGACCGGGACGTCGACTTCGTCGACCTGGCGACCGGCTCCGCGGACGGTGTCAGCCCGACCGAGTGGTGCCCGATCGACCAGGACCGGCTGGAGGTCATCCTGCGCGAACGGGCCCGCGAGCTGGGCGCCGACGTGCGCTACGGCGTCGAGCTGACCGCCCTCACCCCGCGCCCGGACGGCGTCACGGCACGGGTGCGCGAGGCCGCGGGCGGCGCCGAGTACACCGTGGAGGCCGCCTACGTGGTGGCGGCGGACGGCCAGCGCAGCACCGTGCGGCGCCTGCTGGACATCCCGGTGGAGGGCCCCGGGGTGCTGCTCGACACCCTCTCCATGGTGGTCGAGGCCGACATCGAGGAGGTCGTCGCGGGCCGCCGCTTCGGCTTCGCCTACCTGGGCAGCCCGCGGCAGGGCACGGTGATCTTCCCGCACGACGGGAAGAACCGCTGGTGCTTCGGCGTGCCCTTCGAGCCCCGCAAGGGCGAGACGGTCGCCGACTACCCGGCCGAGCGCTGCCTGGAGCTGTTCCGGGAGGCGGTCGGCCTGCCGGAGCTCGACGGCCGGCTGGTGCCCCAGCTACCGGACGGCACCGAGGTGCTGCCGTTCGCGATCGGGGCGTACTGCGCCGAGCGGTTCGTCCACGGGCGGGTCCTGCTGGCCGGCGACGCCGCCCGGATCGTGCCGCCGACCGGCGCGTTCGGCGGCAGCACCGGCATCCAGGACGCCCACAACCTCGCCTGGAAGCTGGCCGCCGTGGTCAAGGGCGAGGCCGGCCCCGGGCTGCTGGAGAGCTACGACGCCGAGCGCCGAGCGGTCTCCGAGTTCACCATGGAGCAGGCCATGGCGCAGATGGTCTGGCGCACCGGCACCACGGCGTCCGACGAGGTCGACGGCATGCGGCTGTGGGACTGGTGGTCCGTCATCCTGGGCTACCGCTACCGCTCGGGCGCCGTCGTCCCCGACCCGGCCGACGGCGCCGACGACGGGCTGCCCGCGGTCGAGACCGGCCGCCTCTCGGCCCAGCCCGGCACCCGCGCCCCGCACCTGGCGACCGGCGCGGGCACCTCCACCCTCGACCTGTACGGGCGGAACTTCGCCCTGGTGGCCGGCCGCTCCGGCGCCACCTGGGCGGCCTCCGTGCTCCGCGCGTGCGACGAGCTCGACGTCGAACTCGACTTCTACCTGGCCGGGTTCGACCTCGACGTGCCGACCGCGCAGTGGGCCGAGCGGCACGGCGTGCGCGACGACGGCGCGGTGCTCGTCCGCCCGGACGGCTTCGTCGCCTGGCGCAGCCGCACCGGCGCGGACCCGGACGGCGACCGGCTGGTCGCCGCGCTCACCCGCGTCCTCGCCCGCGACTGAAACACCCGATCCCATGTCAAACGAGAGGAGTTCGACAATGTCCGAGCTGGAGACCCGGTTCAAGGAACTGGTCGCGCTGGTGGACGCCACGCCCAAGGACCAGGTGGAGGGGAGGCTCGCCGGACTGCCCGGCGGTGTCCCGGCCGCGCTGGACACCGTGTACGAGCAGCTGGCCTCGACGTTCAACCCGGCCAAGGCGGGCGGCGAGAGCGGGATCTTCCAGTACGAGGTGGCCACCGCCGGCGGCGTCCAGGAGTACCACCTGGTGGTCGCCGACGGCACGTGCACCGTCGGCAAGGGCACCCGGGAGGACGCCGACGTCGTCATCGGCGTCAAGGTCGTCGACATGCTGCTGATGGCCACCGGCAAGCTCTCCGGCCAGAAGGCCTTCGTCACCGGCAAGCTGAAGCTCCGCGGCAACGCGTTCTTCGGCATGAAGCAGGGTGAGTGGTTCGACTGATGGCCCAGACTCCGATGTCCGAAACTCCGATGACCGGGAAGCTGCACGAACGGCTGGGCGCCGCGGGCGCGCCGCTGCTGGACGCCGTCCGGGAGCACCCGTTCTTCGCCGGCCTGCGCGACGGCTCCCTGCCGGGCGGGGCGCTGCTGCACTTCGCCCGGCAGGACGCCGACTTCCTGCTCCCGGCGTACGGCCGCGCCCTGGCCCGCTGCGCCGCGCTGGCCCACGACCACGACCACGCCCTGGTGCTGACCCGGATGGCGGTCGGCACCCTGGAGGCCCGCCAGGCCATGGCCCTCGGGTACGACCTGATGGCGGGCGAGCTGGCCGCCGACGGCGACGACTCCTGGCGCACCCGGCCGGCCGATCCGGCCACCCACGCGTACACGTCGTTCTTCGGCGCAGCGAGCGCCGGTTCGCTGGCCGAGGGGGTCGGGGCACTGCTGCCCTGCTCCTGGTTCTACCTGAGCATCGCCGACGACCTGCGCGAGCGCCACGACCCCGGCGGCCGCTACGCCTCCTGGGTCTCCGCGCTGCACCCGGGCGAGGACTACCGGGAGGTCCTGGACGGCTTCCTGGCCCTCGTCGACGACCTGGGGCGCAGCTGCTCGGCCCGGGAACTCGCCGGGCTGGAGCGGAACTTCGCGATCGCCTCCCGGTACGAGTGGAGCTTCGTCGACGCGGCGCTGCGCCAACTCGACTGGCCCATCGCTTCCATGACGTCCTGACCAAAGGAGGTGGCGCGTGCGCCTCGGCATCAACATCACCAACTTCGGCTGGCCGGGCTCGCCGGAGAACATCGGCAGTACGCTCGGGCGGATCGCGCGGACCGCGGAGGAGGTCGGCTTCGACAGCCTCTGGGTGATGGACCACTTCTTCCAGACCCCGCTCAACCGCGGCCCGGCCGGCCCCTGCCCGGAGGCGTACGCCACCCTGGGCTTCGTCGCCGGGCAGACCTCCCGGATCCGCCTCGGCACCCTGGTCACGGGCGTGGTGAACCGCCACCCCGGCGTCCTGGTGAAGACCGTCAGCACCCTCGACGCGCTCTCCGGCGGCCGGATGTACTTCGGCGTCGGCGCCGCCTGGTACGAGGAGGAGCAGCGCGGCCTGGGCATCCCGGTGGTCCCGCGGGCCGAGCGGTTCGAGCGGCTGGAGGAGACCGTGCGGCTCGCCAAGCACATGTGGGCGGGCAGCGAGGAGCCGTTCCTCGGCAGGCACTACCGACTGGAGGAGCCGCGCAACGAGCCCAACTCGCCACAGCGGCCCCACCCGCCGGTGCTGATCGGCGGCCAGGGCCGGCGCAAGACCTTCGGCCTGGTCGCCCGGTACGCGGACGCCTGCAACGTCTACGAGCTGCCCGACCCCGAGCTCATCAAGGACAAGCTGGCGACGCTGCCGCCGCAGCACCCGATGCGGCGCAACGCCCACCTCAAGCCGACCGAGGTGATCCGCGAGCAGTTCGACGTCCTGCGGCAGCGCTGCGAGGAGGCCGGGCGGCCGTACGGCGAGATCGAGAAGACCACGCTCGGCACGGGCGCGCTCACCCGGACCGGCGGGGGCGGGGCCTACTCCCCGGCCGGCGCGGTCGAGCGCTTCGAGCGGCTCGCCGAGCTGGGGGTCGACCACGCCATCGTCGAGCCGCCCGACCCGTGGCGGGAGGGCGCGCTCGACGTGTGGGCGGAGGTCATTGCGGCGGTGGCGAGGATCGTTCCGGCCGGGCGCTCCTGAGCCGGGCTCCCGCTCCGGGCCGCCGGGCGATCGCGGCCAGTGCGCGGTCGATCGCCCGGCGGCCCGCCGGCAGCCTCCGCAGCAGCACGCCGAGGGCAAGGAGGGCGGCGAGGGTCATGTCCGTCCTCCTCAGAACTCGCCGCTGACGGTGGCCGCCAGGTAGCCGTCGAGGTCGGGGACGTCCGGGCGCACCACGTGGCGCACCCAGGCGTCCCGCTCCGCCCCCATCGCCACCAGCTCCCAGATGCACGCGGTGGCCGCACCGGGGGCCGGTCGCCAGTCGGCCGGGTCGGCCCACGCGGAGATCCACGTCCGGGAGTGCAGGATCAGCCGGTTGGGGCTCCACCAGGCGACGACGACGTAGCAGCCGTCCTCGTCCTCGTGCAGCACGCTGAAAGCGCAGCTCAAGGCCTCCGGATACGCCTCCGGCAGGCTGCGTTCGACCGCCCGGCGGGCGGCCTCGATCACGTGGGCGGGGGGCCTCGGCCGGGTGGCCGAGATGCCGTACCGCTTGACCCGCCAGCCCCGCACCCGGTCCGGGGCGAGGGCGACCATCCGACGCGGTGCCCAGGGCACCGGCACGACTCCGACATCCATGGCCGCCACGGTAGGCGGGCGCCCTCCAGGCGGGATCGAACCGGCCTGGACGTCCGTCAGCCCGCCACCAGCCGGCCCCCAGCCCGCTCCGAGGCCCGGCCACCACCCTGGACCACGCGAACAACCACCGGACGACGATGAGGGGTTGACGACTGTGCGCAGGCTCAGTTGCGACTCGGCGGAGCTCTCCGCGGAGTACGGGATACGGATCGGGCGCTGGACGCAGTACGCCGAGTCGGCGCGGCTGCCGTTCGACGCGATGTGGTGCCTGGTGGGCCCCGGCTCGTCGAGCGCGCGGGACGGCCACCCGGAGACGGAACTGGCGGTGGTGGTCACCGGCCGGGCCGAGTTCGAGGTCGAGGGGTCCGGCACCACGGCGGCCCCGGCCGGCACCGCCGTGCTGCTCGACCCCGAGGAGCGGCACGTCATCCACAACCGCTCCGAGACGGACCCGCTGACCATCCTCAGCATCTACTGGCTGCCCGGCGCGGCGGACGGGGACCGGTCGTGACCGCCCGCCCGGTGGTGCTGCTCAGCCCGCCCCCGACCCCGAACGGCCCGCTGCACCTGGGCCACCTCTCCGGCCCCTACCTCGCGGCCGACGTCGCCGCCCGCGCCGCGCGCGCCCGCGGCGAGCGGGTGCTGACCGTCTGCGGCACCGACGACCACCAGAACTACGTCGTCGCCAGGGCCGAGCAGCTCGGCCGCAAACCCGACGAGCTCGTCGACGAGTTCGGCGCGCTGATCCGCGCCTCGCTCACCGCCGCCCGGATCGAGCACGACGTCTTCACCACCCCGCGCACCGACCGCAACCACCGCGCCCGGGTGGCCCGGCTCTGCGTCGAAATGGTCACCGCCGGGCTGCTGCCCGAGGCCGAGTGGCCGATGCTGCTCTGCGAGGACTGCGGACGCACCCTGCACCACGGCTACGTCGGCGGCGGCTGCCCGGCCTGCGGCGAGCCGATGGGCGGCGGCACCTGCGAGGCGTGCGGCGGCTTCGCCACCGCCGCGCAGCTGCGCGACCCGCGGTGCCGGTGCGGCGGCGCACCCCGCACGGTGCGCCACCGGGGGCCCGTCCTCGCCCTGGAGGACCACCGGGAGGCGCTGACCCGGATCTGGTCCGCCGCGGTGCTCCCCGCCCGGGTCCGCGCCCTGCTCACGCGGCTGCTGGACGAGGGGCTGCCGGACGTCCCGGTGAGCTACCCCACCGACTGGGGGATCGAACTGGTCGGCGGCAACCGGCTCGACGTCTGGGTCGAGATGGGCCTGTCCTACCTCGACCTGATCGGGCGCCGGCTCGACCCGGACGCCCGCCGCCTCACCGAACTCGGCGCCGCCTGGGGCGGGCTGGGCGGTCTGTGGCCGTTCCTCGGGATCGACAACGCCTTCTACTACGCCGCCGTCTTCCCCGCCCTGGCCGTCGCCGCCGGCGCGCCCTGGCGGTCCGTCCTGTCCGGCCTGGTGGTCAACGAGTTCTACCGGCTCGACGGGCTCAAGTTCTCCACCAGCCGCGACCACGCCGTCTGGGCCCACGAGCTGCTCACCACCGAGGACCCGGAGACCCTCCGGCTCTTCCTCAACTGGGACCGCCCCGCCCCCTTCCCGAGCAACTTCACCGCGGCCGGCTACGCGGCCTTCGCCGAGCACCGCCCGCCCCGGCACCCCGACCCCGGCGGGCCCCTCGCCGACGCCGACCTCGCCCGGGCCGAACAGGCCCTGCGCCCCGAGACGTTCGACCCCGCGCTCGCCGCCCGCTGCCTCCTGCCGCTCGCCGCCGGCGCTCCTGACACCCATCCCCTGGACGCCCGCGCCCGACGGCTGCTCGACGCGCTCACCGGCCGCGGCCCGGCCCCGGAACGGTAGGCGGCCGTGCGGATCTGCATCATCGGCGCGGGCCTGGCCGGCACCCTGCTCGCCTGGCGGCTGCGGCGCGGCGCACCGGGCACCGACGTGTGCCTGATCACCGCCGCCACCCCGCCCGGCGAGGCCACCGCCGCCTCCGGCGGCCTGGTCCGCGGCTTCGAGCCGGACCCGGCCGCCTGCCGGCTCGCCGCCGAGAGCCTCGCCGAACTGCGCGCCGACCCGGCCCTCGCCGCCCTCGCCGAGTACCGCGAGACCGGCTCGCTGTACCTCACCGACGACCCCCCGCCCACCGCCCTGCTGGACCTCGTCGAGGACCGGCTGCCCGGCTCGGCCGAGCAGCTGACCGCGGCCGGCGCCGCCGAACGGTACGGGATCACCGGCCCCCCGGACGCCCACTACCTCGCCGAACGGCACGCCGGCTACCTCAGCCCGGACGCGCTGCGCCACGGCCTGCTCCGCGACCTCCTCGACCACGGCGGGCGCACCGTCGCCGGCCCGGCCCTGGCCGTCGGCCCCGGTTCGGTACGGCTGCCCGGCGGCACGCTCTCCTGCGACCTCACCGTCCTGGCCGCCGGACGGCGGACCGGGCCGCTGCTGCGCCAGAGCGGCCTGGACCACCGCGAGCCCACCCGGCTGCGCGGCAAGCTCGTCCAGTACACCGTCCACCGGGCCGGCGGCCGCCGCCCGCCGTGCTTCGTCGACGGGACCACCGGGCTGTACGGGCGCCCGCACGGCCGCGGCGACGTGCTGCTCGGCGTGCCCACCGACTGCTGGGACGAGCACGCCGAACCACTGCGCCCCCTCCCCGACCTGCGCCGGGAGACCGAACTGCTCGCCCTCCTGCGGCTGCCCGGCCTGCGGCTGGGCCGGGTGCGGCGCACCGTGGTGGCCGCCGACTGCTACAGCCCGTCGGGCCTGCTGGAGCTGCGCGCCACCACCGACCCGGCCGTCCACACCTTCACCGGCGGCAGCGGCGGCGCCGCCAAGTGCGCCCTGGCGGCCAGCCGCCGGGCCGCCCGCGACCTGCGGGTGCCGGGCTACCGCGACGACCTCGACGACCTCCTGGAGCTGTCATGACCAGCACGCTGCGGCGGGCCCTCGAAACCGTGTGCCCCGAGCGCGTGATCGACCCGCGCCACCCCCGCTACGACGCCACCCGGCAGCTCTTCAACGGCATGCACGACCGCCGCCCGCGGCTGATCGTGCTGCCCTGCGACCGCGAGGAGCTGCGCCGGGTCGTGCAGCTCGCCCGCGAGGCCGGCCTGCCGCTCGCGGTGCGCGGCGCCGGGCACAACATCGCCGGGACGGCCGGCGTGGACGACGGCGTGGTGATCGACCTGCGGCTGCTGGACCGGGTCCGGATCGACCCGCACCGCCGCACCGCCCGGGTGCAGGGCGGCGCGACCTGGGCCCAGTTCGACGCGGCCGCCTCCCGGCACGGACTGGCCGTCACCGGCGGCACGTTCGACACCACCGGCGTCGGCGGGCTGACCCTCGGCGGCGGGATCGGGCACCTGATGGGCCGCTACGGGCTCTCCTGCGACAACGTCCTGGAGTACTCGCTGGTCACGGCCGACGGCGACCGCCTGGCCGTCGACGCCGACACCGACCCCGAGCTGGACTGGGCGCTGCGCGGTGCCGGGCACAACTTCGGCGTCGTCGACGAGTTCGTGTTCCGGCTGCACCCGGTCACCACCGTCCACGGCGGCACGGTCGCCTACCCGGCGCACGAGATGACCCGGGCGGTCGAGCTGTTCCGGCGGCTCGGCACCGAAGGCCCCGACGGACTGGTCTGCATCCTGCTGCTGGAGCGGTTCGGGCCCGCGCAGGAGCCCGCCGCCGTCCTGAGCGTCTGCTACAGCGGCACCGACCCCGGCTACCCCGCGCTGCTCGACAAGCAGTTGCGCGAACCGGAGGTGCTGGACTGGCAGGTCGAGCGGCGCCCGTACCTGTCGATGCAGCAGTTCCTCGGCCGCCTGCCGTACGGGCTGCGCCACTACTGGAGCGCGCGCTGCACCGACGGGCTGCCGGACGAGCTGATCGCCGCGCTGGTCGAGCGGTTCCACGCCGGGCGCTGGCGCGGGGAGTTCAACGACACCGTCTACCTGGAGGCGTTCGGCGGGGCGGTGCGGCGGGAGCCCGAGCGGCCGTCCGCGGTAGGCTGGCGCACCGCGCGGTTCAACGTCACGGGCATGGCCATCTGGGAGGCGGCCGACGCCGACCCCGAGCGGATCGCGTGGGCCAGGTCGGTGGCGCGGGCCGCCGAGCCCTGGGGCACGTCCGGCGACGGCTACGTCAACTACCTGTCGGACCCGGAGGGTTCGGACACCGCGCGGGCCGTCCGGACGTACGGGGAGCGGGGGCACCAGCGGCTCGCGGCGCTCAAGCGGCGGCTGGACCCGGACAACGTCTTCCGCCCGGCGTTCGCCATCGCCCCGGCGACGGGGGCGTGAGGGCCGTGACCGGGGCGCGGATCGACTACAACAACCGCTTCTTCTCGGCGGACCCGGGCGGCTCGCCGGAGACCGCGGCCGCCGGGGAGTCCCCCGTCGGCCACTACCACCAGCTCGGCGACCTCGTCTGGGCCGAGTTCCGCGGCGGGAAGGTGCTCACCGGCCGCCTCGTCGGCACCTGCGGCCCCGACGGCGCGCTGCGGCTCGCCTACTGCCAGGTGCTCGCGGACGGCGGCGTGGTCGCCGGGGAGTGCACGAGCAAGCCGGAACGGCTGCCGGACGGGCGGCTGCGCCTCCGCGAGGAGTGGCGGCGGTCCGACGGCAGCAGCGGGGTCTCCCACATCGAGGAGGTCCGCGGCCGGACGGGGGGCTGACCCCGTCCGACTCGGACTCGGGCCCGGACGCGCTCCCCTGCCGCGTCCGGGCCCGTCCGCGTCACCCCTCCGACGGCCTCGCGCTCACTCCGCCTCGGGCAGGCCCGCGAACTTGGTCAGCAGCCGGGCGAAGTCGGAACGTTCCTGCACCGTCCAACCGTCCGTGATGGTGCCGAAGTACTCCTGGCGCACCCGGTGCGAGAGGGCGGCCAGCTCCCGGCCCTCCTCCGTCAGCTCCAGGCAGATGCGCCGGCTGTCGGCCTGGGAGGCGACCCGGCGGACGTAGCCGGCCTCCACGCTCGCCGCCACCAGGCGGCTCGCCCGCGAGGGGTCGACGGCCAGGCGCTCGGCGACGAGGCCGACCGTGACCTCCTGGCCGGGGTGGTCGGGCTCCTCCTCGACCGCGTCCACCACGACGCTGTGCGACAGGTCGACGTCCCGGCCCAGCTGCGCGGTCACCAGCTTGCCCAGGGACCGCCTGGTCTGGTTGCGGCGGATCCGGACCATGGCCCGCTCGATGGCGGTCAGGGCCGGGTCCGGCGCGGCGGTGTCCGGGCGACGGGTGCTGGCGGGGGTCTCGGCGGCTCTGGTCATGGCACAAATATACGCGTTGACACGTGCAGAAGGCAGATCTATGCTCAACGCACATACTTTCTTCTGGCATCTATGTTCATGAGTCACATAGTTGCTAAAAGCATAGGGGTTGCCATGTCAACCGAGCCCGACACCACCAGCACCTCCTCCCCCGCGCCCGGCGAGGGCGCCATGCCCCACCGGCACGTGATGATCGTCTACTTCGGCCTGCTCCTCGCGATGCTGATGGCCACCCTGGACTCCTCGATCGTGGCCACCGCGCTGCCCACGATCGTCGGCGACCTCGGCGGCCTGAGCTCCATCGCCTGGGTCGGCGCGGCCTACATCCTGGCCTCCAGCGCCGTGATGCCGCTGGCCGGCAAGCTCGGCGACCTGCTGGGCCGCAAGCAGGTCTTCGTCGTCTCCACCGTCGTCTTCCTCGCCGGCTCCGCCGCCTGCGGGGCCGCCCAGACGATGGGCCAGCTGATCGCCTTCCGCGTCCTGCAGGGCATCGGCGCGGGCGGCGTGATGGCCGCCATGTTCGCCCTCACCGGGGACCTCTTCGGCCCGCGCGAGCGGGCGAAGTACCAGGGGTACTCGGCCGGCGTCTTCGCGCTGTCCGCGGTCGGCGGGCCGATCGCCGGCGGCTTCTTCGCCGAACACGTCACCTGGCGCTGGGTGTTCTACGTCAACCTGCCGATCGGCGCGGCCGCCCTCGTCCTGGTCGCCCTCTACCTGCGCGGCGCCCGCCGCCAAGAGCGGCCGCGGATCGACTACCTCGGGATGCTGCTGCTCTCCGGCGCGCTGGTGTGCCTCGTCCTGCTCACCAACTGGGCCGGCAGCACCTACGCCTGGGGCTCCCCCACCACCGTCGGCCTCGCGGTGGGCGGCGTGGCGCTGCTGGTCGGCTGGGTCGTCGTGGAGCGCTCGGCCGCCGAACCGGTCATCCCGCTCGGCCTGTTCCGCGACTCCACCTTCGACATCTGCAACGCCGTGGCCTTCGTCGGCGGGCTGACCGGCTTCGGCCTGGTCTTCTTCCTCCCGCTCTACCTGCAGATCTCCGCGGGCGCCGGCGCCACCAACTCCGGCCTCCTGCTGCTCCCGATGATGTTCGGGCTGATGCTCGCGTCCTTCGGCGTCGGCGGCGCGGTCGCCAAGTCCGGCCGCTACAAGTGGTACCCGGCCGCCAGCATGCTGGTCTCCGCCGTCGCGGCCTTCCTGATGTCCACCATGACGGCCGACACCAGCCGCTTCCTGTCCGGGCTCTACATGTTCCTGCTCGGCGTCGGGGCGGGCCTGTCCCAGCAGGTCGTCGTGGTCGCGGTGCAGAACGCCGCGCCCCGCGCGGACCTGGGCGCCGCCACCTCCACCGTCACCTTCAGCCGGATGCTCGGCACCTCCTTCGGCGTCTCGATCTTCGCGACCGTCCTCACGAGCCGCCTCACCCACGAGATCCCGACGTACGTCCCGGACGGCGCCGCGAACGGCATCGCCGCCAACGGCGGCATCTCGCCCGAGGCGCTGCGCCGGCTGCCCGACACCGTCCGGCACGGCCTGGCGCAGGCCTACGCCCACGCGCTCAGCCCGGTCTTCCTGATCGCCGGGTTCATCCTCCTCGCCGGGCTCGCCGCGGCGGTCTTCCTCAAGGACATCACGCTCGAACAGCGCGGCTGGGGCGTCGAGGAGCCGCCCGAGGCCCCCAGCGCCCCCGCCCACGCCGCCCCGCAGAGCAGCTGAGGAGCCCCGCCATGCCCCTGCTCAAAAGCTCAGCCCCGGTCAAAGGCTCAGCCCTGCTCAAGAGCTCAGCCCCGCTCAAGAAGCTCGCCCTCCTGCCGGCCGGCGCCCGCTCCAAGTGGCTGGTCCTGGTCCTGTGGCTGCTGCTCGCCGGCGTGGCCGCACCCCTCGGCGCCCAGCTGATCGGCGCCCAGAGCAACGACATCACCCAGTGGCTCCCCAGGGGCGCGGAGTCGACCAAGGCCCTGGAGACGGGGCGGGACCACTTCGGCATCGGCGACGTGCTGCCGGCCAGCATCGTCTACTCCCGCCCCGGCGGCATCACCGCCGACGACACCGGCAAGGCCGAACGCGACCGCGCCGCCTTCGCCCGCTACGGCGGCACGCCGCCCCCGCTCTCCCCGTCCGGGGACGGCCGGGCCCTGCTGCTCACCGTCCCGCTCACCATGCAGGGCGCGGACGGGTTCACCCGGCTCGTCGACGACGTCAAGGCCATCCGGCACGACGCCCACGCCGATGCCCCGGCCGGGCTCGACGTCCAGGTGACCGGCCCGGCCGGCGCCGCCGCCGACCAGTCCGCCGTGTTCGGCGGCGTCGACGGCCCGCTGCTGCTCACCACGGTCGCGGTGGTGGCGATCCTGCTGATCGTCACCTACCGCAGCCCGGTGCTCTGGCTGGTGCCGCTGCTGACCGTGGGCATCAGCTCGTCGCTGGCCAACGCCGTGGTGTACCTGCTGGTCAAGCACGCCGGCCTGGTGGTCACCGGGCAGAGCACCAGCGTCCTGACCGTCCTGGTCTTCGGCGCGGGCACCGACTACGCCCTGCTGCTGATCGCCCGCTACCGCGAGGAGCTGCGCCGCCACGAGGACCGGCACGAGGCCATGCGCAGCGCGCTGCGGCGGACGCTCCCGGCCGTCGTCGCCTCCGCGACCACCGTGACACTGGGTCTGCTCTGCCTACTGGCCGCGCGGATGAACTCGACCCGCGGGCTCGGCCCGGTGGCGGCGATCGGCATCGTGGTGGCCCTCGTGTCGATCACCGTGCTGCTGCCCGCGCTGCTGGTGATCCTCGGCCGCGGGCTCTTCTGGCCATTCGTCCCGCGCCGGGTGTGGACGGGCCCGGGCGAGCCGGAGTCCGGCCCGTGGGGCCGGGTCGGCGCCGCCGTCGCCCGCCGGCCCCGCCCGGTCTGGCTGGCCAGCGCGGTGGCCCTCGCCGCGTGCGCGATCGGTGCGCTCGGCCTGCACTCCGGGCTCTCCCCGAGCGAGGCCTTCACCGGCAAGCCCGAGTCGGTGACCGGCCAGACCGTCCTCGCCGCGCACTACCCGGCCGGCTCCTCCGCGCCGCTGGACATCTACGCCGACGCGGCCAGGGCCGAGCAGGTGACGGCCGCCGTCCACGGCCTGCCCGGGGTGGCCGCGGTCTCGCCCGCCCAGACCTCCGGCGACCGGCTGCGCATCCAGGCCCTGCTCAGCGATCCGCCCGGCAGCAAGGCCGCCGAGGCCACCGTCGGGCACATCCGCACCGCCGTGCACGACACGGCGGACCCCGGGGCGCTGATCGGCGGCAGCACGGCCCAGAGCCTGGACGTCGCCGACACCACCACGCACGACGAGCGGCTGGTGATGCCGCTGGTGCTCGCCGTCGTCCTGCTCGTCCTGATGGTGCTCCTGCGCTCCCTGGTGGCGCCGGTGCTGCTCCTGGCGAGCGTGGTGCTGTCCTTCGGCGCGGCGCTCGGCGCCTCCGTCCTGCTCTTCCGCGCCCTCGGGCACCCGCACTCGGACGAGTCGCTGCCGCTGATGGGCTTCCTCTTCCTCGTCGCGCTGGGGGTCGACTACACGATCTTCATGATGACCAGGGCCCGCGAGGAGACCGCCCGGATCGGCCACTCCCGCGGCGTGGTGCGCGCGCTCGCCGTGACGGGCGGGGTCATCACCAGCGCCGGCCTCGTCCTGGCCGCGACGTTCGCGGCACTCGGGGTCCTTCCGTCGGTCGGCATGCTGCAACTGGGCGTCCTGGTCGCGGTGGGCGTGCTGCTGGACACCCTCGTGGTGCGCACCCTCCTGGTGCCGGCCCTCGCGCTGGACATCGGCCCGCGGCTGTGGTGGCCGGGCCGCCCGGGCCCGGCCCGGATCCCCGGCCCCCGCAACACCGCCGCGGCGAGCACACCCGAGCCCGACGGCGTCCGCTGACGACACGGACCCGACGGAACGGCGCCGACAGCACGTCCACGCAACACCCGCCCACGCAGAACCCGTCCACTGAACGAGCGGAGAGCGAGGGAACATGACGACCGGATCCCGCCGCGACTGGATCTCCGAGGCCGAACGCGAGGCGGTGGCAGCCCAGTTGTGCGAGCAGTTCAGCCGGAGCCTGCTGACCAAGGCCGAGTTGGAGACGCGCCTGGACGACACCTTCGCGGCCGAGACCCACGAGGCGCTGCGCCACGTCACGGCCGACCTCCCGGCGGTGCGGCGCTCCGCGCCGGCCGGGGCCGCCCCACCGGCCCGGATGCGGGCGGCCCGGGGCACCCGGCGCCCGCTGCGGCTCCGCGAGCGCCACGGCACGCGGGCGCTGGTGTACTCGATCGGCCTCTGGGCCGCCGGCGGACTCCTGTTCGGCGCCGGCTGGCTGGGCTCCGGGCCGGCGCGGCTGCTGATCCTGCTGGGGCTGGCGGCGATCCTGGTCGGCGGCCGGCCGCGCAGGTCACGCCGGTGGCGGCTGGCCGACGATCCCGGGCGACGCCTCGGGGCGTTCGGCCCGAGGGAGTGGCGCACGCGCTGGTGACCGCGCTGGTGACCGCGATGGCGACCACGGTCGTGGCCGCGCTGGTGACCGCGCTGGTGACCGCGATGGCGACCACGGTCGTGGCCGCGCTGGTGACCACGGTGGTGGCTGCGGCGTGACCGGGCGATGAGCGGAGTGGTGGTGGACGGGCCGAGCCGGCCGGTCCACCACCACCGTCGTTCCGGGGCCACGGGCGCCACGGGCCCCAGGTGTCCCGGGCCCAGGGCGTCCTGGCCCCAAGGCCTCCCGCGGCGGCTCAGCCCGCGGGTGGCACGTCCGCCGAGAGCATCTGCAGTCGCCGCATGGTTGCGGCGCCGAAGAGCCCCTGACCCGCGTCCCGCGCACCCGCCAGGAACGGGCGCAGCGCGCCCTCCGTCCGCGGGGCGAGCCCGTCCGCGTGCAGCCGACGGACCACGGCGTCGAACTCCCCGTCGTACTGCACCGCCCACACGAGGTGCTCGTCCTTGACGAAGGCCGCCGAGGCGATCAAGGGATCCCCGTCCTCGGCCGGCTTGCGCAGCACCTCGCCCTGCACCCGCTCGAAGACGGCGCCGATCTCGTCCTCGTCGGCGCCCGGCGCGATCCGCTGGGTCCACGCCGCCAGCTGCGCCGAGCGCTCCTCGCGGAACTCCTGGAACACGCAGGTCATCAGCGCGTTCTGGAAGTACTGCTGGAAGCCCTCCACGGTCTCGGTGTCGCGCGGCACCTGGAGGTACGGGCCGAGCTTGCGCTCCGCCTCCTTGACCCCCTGCTGGCCGCCCATGTGCCGGCCGATCTGCCGCAGGTCCCCCTCGAACTGGACCACGCGGGTCATGAGTTCGCCCTCGATGAAGAGCCCGGTCGAGACGTTGCGACCGGCCGACCGCCCCTCCTCGTCCCGGTACTCCGCCGAGTCGGCCCGGCGGAAGCTCCCCTCGGCGAAGATCTCCGCGATCTCCTCCTCGTGTCCGAGCCGAACCTTGTAACCGATCGCGATGAATGCCATGGCCGCGCCTCCGGGTTGCTGGGATGGTCCGGGCCGCATGATGCCCGCGCGCGGTCCACGCCGGATCGAGGACCGCTGGGAGGGCCCGGCGGCGGCACGCATCGGCCGGTCACGAACTCCGCCGAGCTGACTTACCGTCAAGAATCTTCAGTGATCCTCCAGTTGTCCCGGAGGTCCGATCGCCACGATGGGGCGTCGATCCACCTCGAAGGCCCACGGATGGAGAAGGCATGCCCAACCCGGACCGCACGCTGATCGTCGCGCGGATGGACCCCGCCGACGCGCCGGAGGTCGCCCGGATCTTCGCCGAGTCGGACGCCACCGAGCTGCCGCACCTGATCGGCGCCACCCGGCGCACCCTGTTCCGCTTCCACGACCTGTACTTCCACCTCGTCGAGTCGCAGGCGGACATCACCCCCGACCTCTACAAGGCCCGCAGCCACCCGCTGTACCAGGAGATCCACGACCGGCTGGCGGAGTACATGCGGCCGTACGACCCGGCGTGGGCCGAGCCCAAGGACGCGATGGCCCAGCCGTTCTACACCTGGCAGCGCGGCTGAGATGGAGGCCCTGCGCATCCTGCTGCCGGTCGCCCTGCTGGGCAACGGGCTCGCCGCGGGCGGGCTGATGATCGCCGTGCTGGGCGGCGCCCCGCTGCTGCTGTCGCTCCCGACCGAGCGGTACGTCGTCACCCACCAGTTCATGGTCACCCGGTTCGATCCGTTCATGCCGGCCTGCATGGTGGCCGCGCTGATCTGCGACGTCGGACTCGCCCTCGTGACCGGCACCGCCCTGACCGCGGCGCTCTTCGGGCTCTGCGCGCTGCTGCTGGTGGGCGCCATGGTGGTCTCGCTCGCCAAGAACGTCCCGATCAACCGGTGGATCGCCACCGTGGACCCGCAGGCGCTGCCGGACAACTGGACGGAGATCGACCCGAGGGTCCGGTGGAGCAACTGGAACCGGGTCCGTACCGCGCTGGTCCTGGCCGCGCTCGCGGTGCTCGTCCTGAACACCGGCCTGCTCCTGCACGCCAACTGACGCATGATCGATTCGAAGAGGATCCCCATGAGCGTTGACACGGTGACCGGCGGCCCGCCCGACGCGCGGTCGCTGCCCGCCCCGGTCCGGCTGATCCTGCTCACCAACGGCCGGCGGATCAGCGAAGTCCTGCACGTGGTCGCCGAGTTGCGGATCGCCGACCTGCTGGCCGACCACCCGCGGACGGTGGCCGAGCTGGCCGGGCTCACCGACAGCCACGAGGAGTCGCTCTACCGCGTACTGCGCTGCGCCGCCGCCTTCGGGCTGGTGACGGAGGAGGAGGACCGCCGCTTCGCGGAGAACGAGCTCACCGTCGGCCTGCGCAGCGACATCCCGTTCGGGGTGCGCGACCTGGTGCTCTACAACGGCTCCGAGTCGGTGCGCCGCCCGTACGGCGAGATCCTGCACACCGTGCGCACGGGCCGCCCGGCGTTCGAGCACGTCTTCGGGCGCCCGTTCTTCGCCGGGGACGGCGCCGCGGACACCGGCACCACGGACACCGGCGCTACCCAGGACACCGGCGCCGCCCAGGACGACGTTGCCTCCCAGGACGACGTTGCCTCCCAGGACGACGTTGCCGCCGGGGAAGACACCGAACCCGTCGGCACCGGCGCCCTGTTCGACCGTGCGATGACGCAGATGAGCCGGTCCACCACGCACCTGTTCACCTCCCAGTACGACTTCACCCGCTTCTCGCGGATCGCCGACATCGGCGGCGGCCAGGGCTTCTTCCTGAGCGCCGTCCTGAACGCCGCGCCCGGCGCCACCGGGGTCCTCCTGGACCGGCCGCACGTCGTCAAGGACGCCGCACACCACCTGGCCGAGGCGGGGGTCGCGGAGCGCGTCTCGATCGTCCCCGGCAGCTTCTTCCACCCGCTGCCCGCCGACTGCGACGCCTACCTCCTCAAGCAGGTGCTGCACGACTGGGACGACGAGCACGCCGTGCGCATCCTGCGGGGCGTCCGCGACGCGCTCGGCGACCGCGCCGAGGGCCGGCTGCTGGTCCTCGACCACGTGGTGGCCGGTCCCAACGAGTGGGACCAGGGCAAGTTCCTGGACGTCGACATGATGCTCCGCTTCGGCGGCCGCGAGCGCACCCTCCGCGAGTGGCAGGACCTGCTGACCGCCGCGGACTTCGCCCTCGCCAACCGTCCCGCCACCGGCCGCTGGGCGGTCCTCGAAGCCCGGCCCCTCCCCCGGGCCCGGTCCGGCCGGGCGGCCTGAGCGGCCCCGGCACCCCGTACCGACGACACACCCGACACCAAGAGATGAGGCACCCGAGCGTCATGAGCATCGATCTGACCGGCAAGCGGATCCTGGTCACCGGCGGCAGCCGCGGCATCGGCCGCGGCATCGTCCTCGCGCTGGCCCGGGCCGGCGCCCGGACCGTCGCCTGCTACCGCACCGAGAGCCCGGCCGTGGAGAGCCTGCGCGGGGAGCTGGCCGCCACCGGCGGCGAGCACCACCTCGTCCAGGCCGACGTGAGTGTGCCGGAAGACGTCGAGCGGCTGGTCTCCGCCGCGAAGGAGCGCTTCGGCGCACTGGACGTCGTGGTCAACAACGCCGGCGTGATCAGCCACGTCCCCTTCCCCGAGCTGCCGCTGGAGGAGTGGCGGCGGGTGCTGGACACCAACCTCACCGCCCCGTTCCTGGTGATCCAGAAGTCGCTGCCGCTGCTGTCGGCCGGCTCCTCGGTGATCACCGTGGGCTCGCGGGCCGCGGTGATCGGCATCCCGCTGCGCGCCCACTACACCGCGTCCAAGGCCGGCCTCATCGGCCTGACCCGCTCGCTGATGAAGGAGCTCGGCCCGAAGGGCATCCGGGTCAACCTGGTCGCCCCGGGCGTCATCGAGACCGAGGAGTTCGAGACCGCGCCGCCGGAGGAGGTGGCCCGGGTCAAGTCCCGCTACCAGGGCCTGACCGGCCTCGGCCGGCTCGGCACCCCGGACGAGATCGCCGGCGCGGTGCTCTTCCTGTCCAGTGACCTCTCCGCGTACGTGACCGGCGAGACCATCCACGTGGACGGGGGGATCTGAGCCGTGGCCGAGCGATCCAAGGTCTTCCGGGTGCTGCTGCGCGCCGAGATCAAGCCCGAGCTGGAGCAGGACTTCGAGCGCACCTGGCTGGAGATCGGGTCCACCGTGACCGACCACCCCGCCAACCTCGGCCAGTGGCTGATGCGCAGCGAGGAGGAGGACGGCCTCTACTTCATCGTCAGCGACTGGGTGGACGAGCCGAGGTTCCGGGAGTTCGAGTCGAGCGACCAGCACCTGGACCACCGCAAGCGGCTGCACCCGTTCCGGTCCGGCGGCGCCATGTGGACCACCACGGTCCTGCACGCCCTGGAGAAGCGGTGACCACCGGCCGGACACCGACCACGGGACGGGTGAGGATCATGCTCTTCTGCCAAGTCCCCTCCGGTGAGCAGGAGTCGGCGATCGAGGAGGCCTACCACCGGATCAGCGGCGACCTGGCCGGCACCCCCGGCCTGCTCGGCAACGAGCTCCTCCGCTCGCTGATCGACGACGGCGCGTTCGCCGTGATGAGCGAGTGGGAGAGCGCCGAGGCCTTCAAGCGCTGGGACGAGGGGCCCGACCACAAGGGCCAGACCTCGCCGCTGCGCCCGTACCAGGACGCCGCCCGCTCCCGCCCCTGGGAGATGTACACCGTCCGGGCCGCCTACTGAGGGCCCGTCACCGGGCGCCCACCGGCACCGCGGACCCTCCCCGTCCGCGGTGCCGTACGCCGTTGCGCGTCGGACACCGCTGCGCGCCGGACACCGTTGCGCGCCGGACACCGTTGCGCGCCGGACACTGTTGCACGCCGGCCGCCTGGACACCCGTTCCCCTCCACCGCGCCGCCGTCGAAGGGAAGTGCCATGTCTCCACCGGCCGACGGGTGCCGGGCCCGGCGCCTCGCCTCGGCGGCGGTCCGCACGCTCGCCCTGGCCCTGCGCATCACGGGCGGCCTCTACGGCCCGTTCGACCCGGGCGGGCACCTCTCCCCGCCGCCGGACGGCAGCGCGCGGCGGCCGCCGGACAACGGCCGGCTCAGCCGGGCCGAAAAACGGTTGTGGGAAGAGCTCGTGGAACGGCTCCGCTGACCGCGCACGGACACCCGCGGGCAAAACCGCGGGCGAACCCGCGAGTAGGAATTCCGGCGGCCCGCGGCCGTGGAAAACGAATCCGGAAAAATCCGCCGAACATTTGGATTCGGCCAGCACAGCACTGGACATGCACGAGCAGGCGGTGGAATTGTCTGCTGCCGAGCCCAGCGGCCGCCGAAGGAGCACCGATGTCCGACCTCGCAGAGCCTCGAATCATCGCCTGGGCCGGAGCCGACGAACGGGCGGAGGAAACGGCGCGGACCGAACTCGCCGACCGGCTGGCAGCCGCCGCCCCGGACCGCCCGGACGCCCCCGACGGCCCCGACGGCCCCGACGGCCCGGGCAGGATCGACGGGATCGCCGACGAAGCGGCCCGGCGCCTCGCCGACATCCCGCCCGCCCACCGAGCGGTGCGCGGAGCACTCGTGGCCTCCTCCGTCCGGGAGGCCGCCGAGCTCCTGCGGACGGACCGCGCGCTGCGCCGGGACACCCGCCGGCAGCCGCCCCGGCCGGTCGGCCTGCTCTTCCCCGGCCACGGCTCGCAGCACCCCCGGATGGGTGCCGGGCTCTACGGCCACGACGCCGCGTTCAGCGCCGCGATGGACGACTTCTTCGCCGCCGTCGGCCCCACCGGCCCGATGCTGCGCGAGGCCTGGCTGGCCGAGGACCCCGAACGCCGGATCGACGAGGGGGAGCTCGGCCAGCCGCTGCTGTACGCGGTGGGGCACGCGCTCGCCCGGATGCTGGCCGGCTGGGGCCTGCGGCCCGCGGCCGTGCTCGGCCACAGCGTGGGCGAGCTGGTGGCCGCGACCGTCGCCGGGGTGCTCCGGCCGCGCGACGGCGCCCGGCTGATGGCCGCCCGCTCCCACACGTACGCGCCGGTGGTCCCCGGCGGGCTGGTCACGGTCGCCGCCTCGGCGCGCGAGCTCGCCCCGTTCGCCGTGGGCGACGTGAGCGTCGCGGTCGTCAACGGCCCCCGCCAGACCGCCCTCGGCGCCCCGGCGGCGGCACTGGCGGCACTGGAGCACGACCTGCGGCTGGCCGGCTTCGTGGCCCGCCGGACGAGGATCCGCCAGCCCTTCCACACCCCGCACGCCGTGCCCGCCGCCGAGCTGTTCGAACCGGCCTTCGCCGCGGTCGCCCTGCGGCCGCCCGAGCTGCCGGTGTACTCCTCCGCGACCGCCGCCCCGGTCCGCCCCCACGAGGCGCTCCGTCCGCGCTTCTGGGCCCGGCAGATGTCGGATCCGGTGCTCTTCGGCCCGGCCCTGGACCGCCTGCTCGCCGACCACCGCCTGCTGCTGGTCGAGGCCGGCCCCGGCCAGGCCCTGACCGCCCTCGCGCTGCGCCACCCCGCCGTGACCGCCGGCCGCAGCGCGGCCGTCGGCCTGCTTCCCGCCCGCCCCGGCGGCGACGGCTCCGGGAACGGGCGGGCCGACCGCGAGGCCGCCCTCCGGGCCGCGGCCCGGATCTGGGTGGAAGGCCACCAGCTGGACCGGACCGCGCTGAACTGAAACGCGTCCTGGTCCCGGCTCCGAGGGGATTCCCCCGAATTCCCCCGGAGTCCCCGGATTTCCCGGGAAAACCAAAACCCTCACCACATGAAAACAGGGGGAGCAATGGATTATTCGGTACTCGGGACCCTCGCCGCCCGGGACGGTGAAATCGACCGGACGCCCAGTGCCCCGAAACTCCGAAGGGTGTTGGCCACCCTGCTGCTGAGAGCCAACAAGCTGGTGCTGGCCGAAACGCTGGCCGAGGAACTCTGGCAGGACAATCCGCCGACCAGTGCGACCGCCACCCTGCAGACCTACATCTACCAGCTCCGCAAGTCGTTCGGGAGCGACGGCCGCGACCGCGAGAGCATCATCCGGACGCGGACCGAGCCCTCCGGCTACGTCCTGTCCGCCGATCCCGACCACCTCGACCTGGTGCGCTTCCAGGCCCTGGTGCGCGAGGGCCGGCACGCGCTGGAGACGAACCGGCCGGAGCGGGCGTCCGAGGTGCTCCACCAGGCGCTCGACCTGTGGCAGGGGCCGGTCTTCGGCGGCGTCGTGTGCGGGCCGGTCCTGCAGTGCCACGCGACCTTCCTGGAGGAGGAACGGATGAACGCCCTGGAGATGCGGATAGACGCGGACCTGCGGCTCGGCCTGCACCGCGAGCTGGTCTCCGAGCTCAAGACGCTCGTGGTGGCCCACCCGCTGCACGAGTGGTTCCACAGCCGCCTCATGATGGCGCTCCACTCCTCGTCCCGGCAGGGCGAGGCGCTCGACGTGTACCAGTCCTACCGCCGGCGGCTGCGCGACGAGCTGGGCCTCGAACCCGGCCTGGCGATGCAGCGCGCCCAGCAGGACATTCTCAACAGCACTTTGCAGCCGACCTTCTGACGTAACGTCATTCCGATGCGCTGATCGGCCGACGGCGGTCGGCGACCGGCCAGGGCACTCCGCCGGAGCCCCGGCCGGCCGGTTCCCGTCCACGGGTCGGTCCGGGCCGCTACGGCCTCCGCCCCACGGCGAGCGCAGCGTCACGGCCCGCGACGGAGGCAGCGTCACGGCCCGCGACGTGCTCGCGGATCACCCGCACGATCGAGGCCAGGTCGGTGCCGGGCCCGAACACATCGCCCACCCCCTGGGCCCGCAGCTCGTCGGCGTCCTCGGCCGGGACGATCCCGCCCAGGAGCACCAGCACGTCCTCCAGGCCCAGCGCGGACAGCCCCTCCAGCACCGGTGGCACCAGCGCGAGGTGGTTCCCGGAGAGGCTGGACAGCCCGAGCACGTCGGCGTCCTCGGCCAGCACGGCCTGCACGATCTGCTCCGGCAGCTGGTTGCCGAGGTACACCACTTCCATCCCGTGCTGCACCAGGTGGCGGCTGACCACCATGACGCCGCGGTAGTGCGAGTCGAGGCCGGGTTTGGCCATCACCACGCGGATGCGCTCCATCCGTGCTTCCTCCTCTTGGGTCGAGCCGACGTCCGGTCAGATGAGCGGCTGGTGCCAGCCGCCGTGCAGGCTGCGGAAGACGTCGCAGCACTCGCCGAGCGTCGCCCCGGCCCGTGCCGCGTCGAGCAGTCCCGGCATGGTGTTGCGGCCCGCGACGGCCGCCGCGCGCACCCGCTCCAGCGCCGTGCGCACCCGCCCGGCGTCCCGGGCCGCCCGCACGCGGGCCAGGCGGCGGCGCTGCGCCTCGATGGTGGCCGGCACCCGGAACGGTTCGATCCGCAGCGGCTCGTCCTCGTCCCGGAAGCGGTTGACGCCGACGACGGTCCGGCTGCCGTCGTCGAGCTCCAGCTGCCGGTCGTACGCGCGGCCGGTCAGCTGCTTGTGCACCCAGCCCTGGTCGACGGCCGCGACCAGGCCGCCCATCGCGTCGATCCGGTCCAGGAGGACGCCGACCCGGCGCTCGATCTCGTCGGTCAGGTGCTCGACGTAGTAGCTGCCCGCCAGTGGATCGGCGGTCCGGTCGACGCCCGTCTCGTGGCGCAGGATCAGCTGCGTGTGCAGCGCGGTGAGCGCCGCTTGTTCCGAGGGGATGGACAGCGCCTCGTCGTAGGCGCTGACGTGCAGCGACTGCGCGCCGCCCAGCACCGCCGCGAGGGCCTGGTACGCGGCCCGGGTGATGTTGTTGAGCGGCTGACGCGCCGTCAGTGCGGAGCCGGCGGTCTGGACGTGGTAGCGGAGCATCAGGCTGCGGGGGTCCGCCGCCTTCAGCCGCTCCTCGAAGACCCGGGCGTAGACCCGGCGGGCGGCACGGTACTTGGCGACCTCCTCGAAGAAGTCGCTGTCCGCGCTGAAGAAGGCGGTGAGCCGGCCGGCGAAGGAGTCCACGGGGTGGCCCCGGCGGACCATCTCCTCGGCCGTCGCGACGGCGTGGGCCACGACCAGCGCGACCTCGTGCACCGCGTCGGCGCCCGCCTCGCGGTAGTTGTAGCCGGTGTAGCTGATCGCGTTCCAGCGCGGCACCTGCTGGAGGCAGAACTCCACGACGTCCGTCGACAGTCGGAAGGAGAACGCGGGCTCGAGCACGCTCGGCGCGGTGAGCACCACCGTCTCCATCATGAAGTCGTTCTGCAGCGTGCCGCGCAGGTCGGCGAAGGCGTACCCGCGCCGCTCGGCGGCGGCCAGGTAGAAGGCGAGCACCGCCCCGGCCGCGACCGGGTGGGAGAGCACCAGCGAGACGCTCACCCGGTCGAGCGGGATCCCGTCGTACAGGGCGAGCATGTCCTCGACGCCGTCGATCGCGACCCCACCCTGGCCGGCGTCCGCGCGGGCGATCGGCTCGTCGCTGTCGTAGCCGCGGTTGGTCGGGAAGTCGAAGACGGTGTTGACCGCGGTGGCCCCGGAGTCCAGCAGCATGCGCAGCCGCCGGTTGGTGTGGTCCGCGGTGCTGTACCCGGCCAACTGGCGTACTGCCCATGGTCGTTCACGGTACATCCCGGCCCGGGTGCCACGGGTGAACGGAGCCCGGCCCGGCAGCTCGGCGGCGCGCTCGCCGGGCAGGTCCCCGGGGCCGTAGCAGGGCTTGACCGGCAGCCCGGACTCGGTGAAGACCGGTTCGGCGACGTCGGGTCCGGTGGAAGCGGGTCCGGTGGACGCAGGTCCGGTGGACGCAGGTCCGGTGGACGCAGGTCCGGTGGACGCAGGTCCGGTGGACGCAGGTCCGGTGGACGCAGGTCCGGTGGACGCGGGTCCGGTGGAAGCGGGCTCGGTGGAAGCGGGCTCCGTCACGGCAGTCTCACCACCTGCGCGGCGAAGGTGAGTCCGGCCCCGAAGCCGATCAGCAGCGCGAGCGAGCCGGACTCGACCCGGCCGGTGGTGAGCAGCCGCTCGATCGCCAGCGGGATGGAGGCCGAGCTGGTGTTGCCGGCCGTCTCGATGTCGTCGGCCACCACCACGTGGCCGGGCAGCCCGAGTTCGCCGACCAGCACGTCGGTGATCCGCATGTTCGCCTGGTGCGGGACGAAGGCGGCCAGGTCCGCGAAGGTGATCCCGGCCTCGGCCACCGCCCTGCGGGCGACGGCCACCATCTCGTCCACCACCCAGCGGAAGACCCGGCGGCCGTCCATCCGCATGACCGGCACCGGCGCGGCCGGGTCGCGCAGGCGGTCGCCCCAGGAGCCGCTCATCACGACGGCGTCCAGCTGCCGCCCGTCGGCGCCCCAGACCACCGGGCCGACGCCCGGTTCGGCGGACGGGCCGAGCACGACCGCGCCGGCCCCGTCGGCCAGCAGGAAGGCGATCTGCCGGTCCGCCGGGTCGACCAGGTCGGTCAGCCGCTCCACGCCGACCACCAGGGCGTGGTCGGCGGTGCCGGTCCTGATCATCGCCGCGGCGGTCTCGATCGCGTAGCAGAAGCCGGCGCAGGCCGCGTTGAGGTCGAAGGCGGCCGCGCCGACCGCGCCGGCCCGGGTCGCGACGTCCACCGCGAGCGGCGGCAGCGAGACCAGGTTGGTGGTGCTCGCCGCGATGACCAGGCCGATGTCGCGCGGGTCCACGCCGGCCGCGGCGATCGCCTTCGCGGCCGCCGCCGCGCCCATCACCGCGAGCGTCTCCTCCGGTTCGGCGAAGCGGCGCAGCCGGATGCCGGAGCGCGACTCGATCCACTCCTCGGTCGAGTCGATCGCCTCGCACACCTCCCGGTTGTCCACCACCCGGCGCGGCCGGTAGTCGCCGACCCCGATGATCCGGCCGTACCTCGGCCCGGCCCGGCCTCCCGCCCTCAACACACCACTCAGCTCCTCTCGGCACAGCCATCCGTGGAGGGATCGTCGCCGGTGGCCCTCCACGGTGCATCGAGCACGTCTGAAGCGGCCGGGGCCGTTCAGGGTCCTTCTAGGACGGTCCGAGCGCACCTTGCCAAGGTGAGCGGCAAGAGCCCGCGAGCCGCGAGGAGGCACGAACGTGAACGACCTGGTCAACCACGGTCTGGGGCTGGTGGCCCTGCTGGGCAGCGGCATCGTCTCCGGGGTCTTCTTCGCCGTGGCCATCAGTGTCATCCCCACGGCCATGGCGCTCTCCGTCGACCGGTACGTGGAGATCCACAAGCTGCTGGGGCGCCACTACGACCCCACCATGCCGATCATCGTGATCTCCGCGGGGCTGGCCGACTTCGCGCTCGGCGGCACGGCCGACCGGGCCTGGATCCGGGTGCTCACCGTGCTCGCCGGCGTCGCGCTGGCCGGCGTGGCGGTGGTCTCCCGGGCCTGCAACGTGCCGATCAACCGCCAGGTCAAGCTGGTCGAGTCGGGTGCCGTGCCGGAGGGCTGGCGAGATCCGCGGCCGCTGTGGCGGGACTGGCACCACCTGCGGACGGCGCTGGCCATGGTCGCCTTCGTGGGCAACGCGGTCGCGGTCACCTGGGGGGCCTGAACCGATGGAATCCCGCTACCGCCGCTCCCTCGCGCTCGGCCGCTACCGGCCCGCCGTCCCGCTGGACCTGCCCGACCGCACCTGGCCCTCGCGCCGGATCACCCGGGCGCCGCGCTGGCTCTCCACCGATCTGCGCGACGGCAACCAGGCGCTGATCGACCCGATGTCACCGGCCCGCAAGCGCCGGATGTTCGACCTGCTGGTCGCGCTGGGCTACCGGGAGATCGAGGTCGGCTTCCCGGCCTCCGGGCAGGCCGACTTCGACTTCGTCCGCTCGATCATCGAGCAGGACGCCATCCCCGACCACGTGACCGTCTCGGTGCTCACCCAGGCGCGGGACGACCTCATCGGGCGGACCGTCGAGTCGCTGGCCGGCGCCCGGCGCGCGACCGTGCACCTCTACAACGCGACCGCGCCGCTCTTCCGCCGGGTGGTCTTCGGCGTCGACCGCGACCAGTGCCGGGCGATCGCCGAGCAGGGCACCCGTCTGGTCCTCGACCACGCCGGAAAGCTGCTCGGCGACGCGACCGAACTCGGCTACGAGTACAGCCCGGAGATCTTCACCGACACCGAGCCGGAGTTCGCACTGGAGGTCTGCGAGGCGGTGGCGGACGTCTGGCAGCCCGACGAGGGCCGCGAGCTGATCCTCAACCTCCCGGCGACGGTGGAGCGTTCGACGCCCAACGACTACGCCGACCGGATCGAGTGGATGTCCCGGAACCTGACGAGGCGTCAGCACATCTGCCTGTCCGTCCACCCGCACAACGACCGCGGCACCGCCGTCGCCGCCGCCGAGCTCGCCGTCATGGCCGGCGCCGACCGCGTCGAGGGCTGCCTGTTCGGCCAGGGCGAGCGCACCGGCAACGTCGACCTCGTCACCCTGGCCATGAACCTCTACACCCAGGGCGTCGACCCCGGCGTCGACCTCTCCGACATCGACGCGGTCCGCCGCACCGCCGAGCACTGCACCCGGCTGGAGGTGCACCCGCGCCACCCGTACGCCGGCGACCTCGTCTACACCTCCTTCTCCGGCTCCCACCAGGACGCCATCAAGAAGGGTTTCGAGGCGATGGCCGCCGAGGCCGAGGCGCTCGGCCGGCCGGTGGACGAGGTCCCGTGGGCCGTGCCCTACCTGCCCGTCGACCCCCGGGACGTCGGGCGCGGCTACGACGCCGTGATCCGCGTCAACTCCCAGTCCGGCAAGGGCGGGGTCGCCTACGTGCTGCGGACCGGGCACGGGCTCGACCTGCCGCGCCGCCTGCAGATCGAGTTCGCCAAGGCCGTCCAGGCCCGCACCGACGACCTCGGCGGCGAGGTCGCGCCCGAGGAGATCTGGCGGCTCTTCCGCGCCGAGTACCTCACCGAGCGCGCACCGCTGGCCCTGCTCAGCCACGACACCGCCACCGGCGACGACGGCCGCGACACGCTCACCGCGGCCGTCCGCCTCGACGGCGCGATCCACCGGCTGCACGGCACCGGCAACGGGCCGATCGACGCCTTCGCCGACGCGCTCGCCGGGATCGGCGTGGACCTCCACGTGCTCGACTTCCGCGAACACGCGCTCGCCGCCGGCAGCAACGCCCGCGCCGTCGCGTACGTGGAGTGCGCCCTGCACGGCCGGACGGTGTGGGGCGTGGGCATCGCCACCGGGATCGTCCGCGCCTCGCTCGCCGCCGCCGTCAGCGCCGTCAACCGCGCCGGCGCCGCCACCCCCGCCGCCACCACCCCCGGCCAGGAGGCCTGACGTGCTCACCAGCCGCTTCCCCGCCCACGACCCCGATCCGGTGCAGCTCCTCGACCCGGCCGGCCGCCGGGTCGCCCACCCCGACCACGAGCTCGACCTCACCCCCGAGGAGTACCGGGCGCTCTACCGCGACATGCTGCTGGTGCGCCGGATCGACACCGAGGCCACCGTCCTCCAGCGCCAGGGCGAACTCGGCCTGTGGGCCTCGCTCCTCGGCCAGGAGGCCGCCCAGATCGGCGCCGGACGGGCGCTGCGCCCGCAGGACTTCGTATTCTCCAGCTACCGCGAGCACGGCGTCGCCTGGTGCCGGGGCATCCCCCCGATCGACCTCCTCGGGTTCTGGCGCGGCACCGCCCACGGCAGTTGGGACCCGTACCGGGCCGGCATGGCCAACTACCAGGTGGTGGTGGGCGGCCACGCCCTGCACGGCGTCGGCTACGGCATGGGCCTGCGGCTCGACGGCGCCGACGGCGCGGTGCTGGTCTGCTTCGGCGACGGCGCGACCAGCCAGGGCGACGTCCACGAGGCCTTCACCTACGCGGCCGTGTTCGACGCCCCGGTGGTCTTCTACTGCCAGAACAACCACTGGGCGATCTCCGAGCCGCTCTCCCGGCAGACCCGCGTCCCGCTGTACCGGCGCGCCCACGGCTACGGCTTCCCCGGCGTCCGGGTGGACGGCAACGACGTGCTCGCCACGCTCGCGGTGACCGACGCGGCCCTGGAGCACGCCAGGTCCGGCCCGGGACCGGTGCTGATCGAGGCCGTCACCTACCGGATGGCCCCGCACACCACCTCCGACGACGCCACCCGCTACCGCTCCCCCGACGAGGTCGCCGAGTGGGCCGCACGGGATCCGATCACCCGCCTGCGGGCCTACCTGGAGCACGAGCGGTTCGCCGACCCCGCGTTCTTCACCGCCCTCGACGAGGAGGCCGACCGGCTGGCCGTCCGGCTGCGCACCGAGTGCCGCGCCCTGCCCGACCCCGGGCCGACGGCCGTGTTCGACCACGTCTACGCCGGACCGCACCCGCTCATCGACGCCGGGCGCGCCCGCCTCACCGAGTTCCTCGACCAGTTCACGGACGGACCGGAAGGGACCCGCACATGGAGCTGACCCTCGCCAAGGCCCTCAACGCCGGCCTCCGCAAGGCCATGGAGGCCGACCGCAGGGTGGTCCTGCTCGGCGAGGACGTCGGCCGCCTCGGCGGCGTCTTCCGGATCACCGACGGGCTGCACAAGGACTTCGGCGGCGACCGCGTGATCGACACCCCGCTCGCCGAGTCGGGGATCGTCGGCACCGCCATCGGCCTCGCCTTCCGCGGCTACCGGCCGGTCTGCGAGATCCAGTTCGACGGCTTCGTCTACCCCGCGTACGACCAGATCGTGGCCCAGCTCGCCAAGCTCCGCGCCCGCACCGGCGGCCGGGTGGCCATGCCGGTCGTCGTGCGGATCCCGTTCGGCGGCGGGATCGGCGCGGTGGAGCACCACAGCGAGTCGCCGGAGGCGTACTTCGCCCACACCGCGGGGCTGCGGGTGGTCACCTGCGCCCGGCCCGCCGACGCGTACTGGATGATCCAGCAGGCGGTGGCCTGCGACGACCCGGTGATCTTCTTCGAGCCCAAGCGCCGCTACTGGGACAAGGGCGAGGTCGACCCGGCGGCCGGCGCGCCGCTGCCGCTCCACTCGGCCGAGGTGGTCCGCCCGGGCACCGACCTCACCCTCGTGGGGTACGGGCCGACGGTCCGGCTCTGCCTGGAGGCCGCCGGGGCCGCCGCCGCGGAGGGCCGCAGCCTGGAGGTGGTCGACCTGCGCTCGCTCTCGCCGCTGGACGTGCCCACCGTCCGGGACTCGGTCGTGCGGACCGGGCGGCTGGTCACCGTCCACGAGGCGCCCGGCCAGCTGGGCGTGGCCGCCGAGCTCGCCTGCCGGATCACCGAGGCGTGCTTCTACTCCCTCCAGGCGCCCGCGCTGCGGGTGACCGGCTTCGACACCCCGTACCCGCCGTCCCGCCTGGAGGACGTCTACCTGCCGGACCTGGAGCGGGTGATGGACTGCGTAGAGCAGTCGCTGTCGCACTGAACGGGCGCGCGTGCGCCGAGGTGCCGCCGGATCCGCGATCCGGCGGCACCTCGGTGTGGGCTCACGTCAGATCTGCGCCCAGACCCGGGCGTTGAGGTCGCGGTACTGCTCCCGCCAGCCGGGCAGCGCCCCGGCCATCTGCTCCGCGAACGCCGGCGGCAGCGCGGCGATCAGCGCGTCCACCACCACCGGGTCCACGTCCTCCTCGGTCCAGGTCGAGACGAGCCACCGCGGCGGTTCACCCGCCCCGGGGCCGCCCTGGCCGGCCCGGCCCGGGCCACCACCGGGGCCGCCCTTGCCCGGACCGGCGCCAGGACCGGCGCCAGGACCGCCCTTGCCCTGGCCGCCGGCCAGTTCCTCGGGGCGGATCCGGTCCACCAGCACCGGCACGATGTGCTTCTCCTCCCGGTCCAAGTGCCGGCCCAGCAGCCCGGCGAGCCGCTCGGTGGCGGCCCGCGCCGTGGCGACGGCCTCGGGCGTCGTCAGGTCGGCCATCAGCCGGCCGATCTCCTTGAGCCGCGCGTCCAGTTCCTCGTGCTCCTGCTCGATGCCGTCGAGCGGCTCGGCCAGCTCCGGGGCGCGCGAGAGGGCGAGCGGGAAGAGGCTGGCGTCCTCGTTCTCGCTGTGGTCGGCCAGCACCCACTCGAACAGCCGCCAGCGGTCGTTCAGCAGGGCGGCCTGCGCGGTGTCCCGCGGGTCGAGCGCGGCGAGCGCCCGCGGGAGGCGTTCGGCGTCCCGCCGCAGGGCGTGGTGGACCAGCAGGAAGGACGTGGCGGCGGTGATCCGGCCCTGGTCGTCGAGCTGGAATTCGGTACTCATACCGGTGAACTCCCTTATCGGGTACCGCAGATGGGGACGAGCGAGGGCGACACTAGCGGAGCGCGCCCGGCCTCCGCGGCAACCCGCGGCGACCGGGCGCGCCCGGTGGTGCACTTCGGTGCAGAGGCACTGCGGTGTCAGAGGGTGGTGAGGTAGCGGTCGACCTCCCAGCCGCCGACCGCCCGGTGGTACTCGGCGAACTCCTCGTGCTTCGACCGCGCGTAGAAGTCCACGAATTCCCCCTCCCCCGCCTTGCCGAAGGCCGCGCGCAGCACCGCGTCCCGGCGGACGGCCTCGGCCGCCTCGGCGAGCGTGGCGGGCAGCGGCGCACCGCTCGACGGCTGCGCCGCGGCCGCCTCCAGGTCGGCCTCGTTCGGCGGGCCCGGGTCCGCCGACCGGTCGACGCCGTCCAGGCCGGCCGCCAGCAGCGCGGCCGTCGCCAGGTAGGGGTTCGCCGAGGAGTCGACGCAGCGCGCCTCGACCCGGCCCGGCGCCGGTACCCGCAGCAGCTGGGTGCGGTTGTTGCCGCCGTACGTGGCGTAGGTCGGCGCCCAGCTGGAGCCGGAAGCCGTGTCACCCCTGGCCCCGAGCCGCTTGTAGGAGTTGACGGTCGGGCAGGTGAAACCGACCACCCCCGGGGCGTGCGCCAGGACGCCGCCGATGAACGCGTAGCCGAGCGCCGAGACGCCCAGGCCGCGGGCGTCGCCCTCGTCCAGGAACAGCTCCTCGCCGCCGGTGCCCCACAGGCTCAGGTGCAGGTGCAGGCCGCTGCCGGTCAGGTGGCCGAAGGGCTTCGGCATGAAGCTGGCGATCAGCCCGGCGTCCCGCGCCAGCATCTGCACCAGGTACCGGAAGAGCACCACGCGGTCGGCGGTGACCAGGGCGTCGGCGTAGTCGAAGTTGTGCTCGAACTGGCCGTGGGCGTCCTCGTGGTCGTTGGAGTAGTTGCCCCAGCCGAGGCGGCCCAGGGCGCGGCTCACCTCCGCCACGTGGTCCAGCGAGCGGCCCAGGCCGCGGGCGTCGTAGCAGGGCCGGGGGCCGGTGTCCTCCGAGTCGGCGACCGCGATGCCGCCGTCGGCCGTGCGCCGCAGCAGGAAGTACTCCGGTTCGGCGCCGACCTTGAGCACCATGCCCCGCCCGGCGAGCTCGGCGAGCGCCCGGCGCAGGATCACCCGGGGGGCGTAGGGCCAGGGCGCGCCGTTGACGTGCGGGTCGCACTGGACGACCGCGAGCCCGGTCCGCCACGGCAGCACGCTGTAACTGGTGACGTCCGGGACGGCGACCACGTCCGGGTCGGCCGGCGACTGCCCGATCGACCCGACCGCGTGGCCCGCGAACCCGACCCCGTCGGCGAGCAGCCGGGGCACCGCCGCGGCCGGCACCAGCTTGCAGCACGGCCGGCCGTCCACGTTGACGAACATGGCGAGCACGAACTCGATGCCGTCCCGTTCGACGGCCCGTACGAACTCCTCCGCGGAGCGCGGCGGCCGCGCCTGGGCGTGCGTCGGAGCTTCTACACGAGTGGACACGAGATCACCCCTCCGTCAGACGTCCAGCGTGACGCGGTACTCGGCGAGCCACGTGTTGAGGCTGAGCACCATCTCCACGTCCAGCCGGCAGATCCACGCCCACACGCCCGGCTGGTCGGACACCCGCGCCGGATTCTCGGCGACCGCCAGCGCGGCGGGGACGTCGATCAGCGGCAGCACCGGCGCGGCCGGATCGGCGAGCACCTCGCGCAGCTGGCGGCAGAGCTCGCCGAGGTAGGCACCGTCCTGGGTGACCGGGTAGGGGCTCTTCTGCCGGTCCAGGACCTTGCGCGGCAGCAGGTCCCCGGCGGCGGCGCGCAGCAGGCTCTTCTCCCGGCCGTCGTGGTTCTTCATCGCCCAGGGGGTGTTGAAGACGTACTGGACGAACTCGTGGTCGCAGTACGGCACCCGCATCTCCAGGGCCGGCCCCATGCCGAGCCGGTCGCTGCGGTCCAGCAGCACCCCGAGCCAGCGGGTCAGGTGCAGGTGGATGACCTCGCGCATCCGGCGCTCGTGCTTCGACTCGCCGGCCAGCACCGGCACTTCGGCGAGCGCCTCGCGGTAGCGCTGGGCGACGTAGCCGCGCAGGTCCAGCTTCTGCAGCAGGCCCTTGTCGAGCAGGCCGAGCCCGAGGCCGGGGTGGGCGGCGTCGTAGACGTGCATGATGCCCATCCACGGGAAGGTGTCGCTGTAGACGACGTCCTCGTTGTGCACCCACGGGAATCCACCGAACACCTCGTCGGCGGTCTCCCCGGACAGCACCATCGTGGCCCGCTCGCGCACCGCCTTGGAGAGCAGGTACGCCGAGGCGTCCATGTCGCCGAACATCGACGGCATGTCCTGTGCCACGACGCACGCCCGCCGCACGTCCGGGTCGGCGAGCTCCTTGGTGGTCAGCGTGATCTGCTGGTGCACCGTCCCGGCGTACTTGGCCATCGCGTGCGCGAACGGCGCGTCCGAGGTGCCGCGCATCTCGTCGGACCGGAAGCCCTCCGCGCTGGTGAGCAGGAGGGAGAAGCTCTGCAGCGGCGGTTCGCCGTTCTCCTTGGCCCAGCGGGCGGCGAGCGCGGTCAGCACGCTGGAGTCGAGACCGCCGGAGAGCAGCATGCCGCGCGGCACGTCCGCGACCAGCTGCCGGGCCACCACCTCCTCCAGCTGCTCCCGCACCCGGGTGACCGTGGTCGGCAGGTCGTCGGTGTGCGGGCGGGCCTCCAGGGCCCAGTACGTGCTCTGCGCTGAGCCCTTGCGGCTGAAGCGCAGCACGCTGCCGGGCAGGACCTCCTGGACGCCGGCGTAGATCGACACGCCGGGGGACTTCGTCTGCGCCAGCAGTTCGGCCAGCCCGCCGGCGTCCACCCGGGCGTCCACCGCCGGGTGGGCGAGCAGCGCCTTGGCCTCGGAGCCGAAGACGATGCCGTTCGGCAGCCGCTTGTACAGCAGGGGCTTGATGCCCATCTGGTCGCGGATCAGGAAGAGTTCCTCCCGGCCGCTGTCCCAGATGCCGAACGCGAACATCCCGTTGAAGTGCGTGCCGCAGTCCGGGCCCCACTCCAGGTAGCCGCGGAGCACCACCTCGGTGTCGCACCGGGTCGTGAACCGGTGCCCCTTGGCCTCCAGTTCCGCGCGCAGCTCGCGGAAGTTGTAGATCTCGCCGTTGTACGTCACGGCGACGACGGCCCGGCCGTTCTCCTCGGCGGCCATCGGCTGCCCGCCGCCCGGGATGTCGATGACGGCGTTGCGGGTGTGCCCGAAGCCCGCGTGCGGCGCGAACCACACCCCGTCACCGTCGGGCCCGCGGCAGGCCAGGCTGTCCGTCATCGCCCGCACCACCGTGCGCAGCGTGTCCGCGTCCTGCTCGAAGTCGACCCATCCGGCGATCCCGCACATCCGCTCGCTCCTTCCGGCGACGCCTCCCGGCCGTCCGGCCGGTCTCCGTCTCGCCACCACGACGGGCATGGTGGCCGAGCGCGGTCGAGGCGCTCTGAAGACGCATGCCGGGCGCGGTCCGGCTTCGGGCGGACACCCCGGAGGGCCGCCCCGGGCGCCGTACGGCCCGACGGGCCGCGGGCGCTCACGCCGACCCCGCGTCAGCAACGCATCAGGGCGGCGCCAGCAAGGCGTCAAACCCGGATCGCGGGCCGCTGCGCCGGTGCAGGCTGTCGGGTACCTGCAGGTCCGCAGGTCGTTCCGGAGGTGATCCGCATGTCCGTCATCGCTGCGTTCCACTCCGCGGTCCCCGCCGTCGGCCGACGGGGGCGCGGGCTGCGCGCCGCGCTCGCCGCGGCGGTCGAGCGCCTGGCCGCGAGCCCGCTCGACAGCACCGTCCTCCAGGCCATGGGCAAGGAGTCCGCGTCGGCGCGGCGGGCCGGATTGCGCGCCCAGTGGCACCCCGTCACCACCGACGAGGGGACGACCCGTCTCGAAGCCACCTGGCGCACCGCGCGCTGACCGGGGCCGCCGGTACCCCGATCACGGGGAATCCGGCCATGGGGAATCCGGTCGCCAACTGTTCACGAGCCGGTCAGAAAACTTGTAGAGACAAGTGTGCCGAGCCACCGGGATCGTATGGACGCCCGGCCGCGCCGCCGGGACCTCGAACCCCACACGGAGACATCCGCATGATTCCTGTGTCCGGCTCACGACCGTCCCGCCTCCCCGCCGCCCTCACGGCAGCGGCCCTCGCCCTCGCCCTCGCCGTCCCGGCTGCGCTCGCCACCCCGAGCGCGAGCGCGGCCACCACGACGGCCACCACGAGCGCCACCACCAGCGCCAACCTGCTGCTCAACGGCAACGCCGAGACCGGCCAGTGCAGCCCCGGCGGCTGGGAGGAGACCACCCTCCCCGGCTGGCGGATCACCGCCGGCGACCCGGTCATCGACTGTTACGGCATGCCGTCCGGCGCCACCGCCGGCTCCCCCGGCTCGCCGACCCGCGGCACGTCCTACTTCCAGGGCGGCTCCCGCGGCAGCTCCCGGATGACGCAGACGGTCGACGTGTCCCCGGCCGCCACCGCCGTCGACGGCGGTTCGGTGTCCGCCACGCTCAGCGGCTGGCTCGGCGGCGTCGGCTCGTACGACGACAACGCCAAGGCCACCGCGACCTACCTGAACGCCGCCGGCGCCTCCCTCGGCAGCTCGGCGATCGGCCCGGTGCTGGCCGCCGACCGCGGCAGCGCCACCGGCATGGTCCGGCGCAGCACCACCGGCGCCCTCCCCGCCGGCACCCGTTCGATCAAGGTCACCATCGACTTCTCGATGACGGGCACCCAGAACGACGGCATGGCCGACGACCTGTCGCTGACCCTCGACACCGCCGTCACCCCCGGCACGCTGAGCGTCCCCGCCTCGGCCGTGCCCGGCTACGACCACGTGTTCCTGATCATGATGGAGAACACGAACTACTCGGCCGCGTCCAACACCGCCACCGGCAGCCCGGGCATCGTCGGCAACACCACCGACGCGCCGTACATCAACAACACGCTGATCCCCATGGGCTCGCTGCTCACCGACTACCACGCGGGCACCCACAACTCGGACCCGAACTACGAGCAGGTCGCGTTCGGCAACAGCTACGGGCGCAGCGCCAAGGCGCCCGGCGGCAACAACAGCAACTGCATCACCAGCGCGGCCTGCGCGGCCACCAACGACGGCCTCGGCGACAAGCTCGACCAGGCCGGCAAGACCTGGGCGGAGAGCGTCTACGGGCAGACCAGCGCCTGCCAGACCACCTCCAGCGGCAACTACGAGAACGACGACGTGCCGTTCTACTACGCCCCGCGGATGAAGAACGACAACGCCTACTGCCGGGCGCACTGGCCCGCGTGGAGCGACTACACGAACGCGCTGAAGTCCGCGTCGACGACCCCGAACTTCACCTGGTTCGCGGCCGGGGCGTGCAGCGACTTCGAGTTCTGCTCGATCTCCTCCGGCGACACCTGGCTGAAGAACAACCTGCCGATCATCTTCGACTCGCCGGCCTGGAAGAACGACCGCTCGCTGCTGATCGTCACCGTCGACGAGGACGGCAAGTCGTCGCCCGGCGGCTTCGGCCCCGGCCAGACGAACCAGGTGATGACGGTCGCCGTCGGCTCGCAGAACACCGTCAAGGCGGGCTACCGGGCGACGAACCGCTACGACCACTACAGCACCGCCCGGGTGGTCCGGGACGCGCTCGGCCTGCCGGCGATGACGAACAACGACGCCTGGGCCACCCCGTACGACGAGGTGTTCACCGGCACCGGGAGCCCCGCGCCCGCCCCCGCCCTCACCAACGGCGGCTTCGAGACCGGGGACCTCTCGGGCTGGACGACGGCCGGCTCCGCCGCCGTCACCCCGGCCGCCGCCCGCACCGGCGGCTACGGCGCGGTGCTCGGCTCCACGAGCCCGAGCGCCGCGTCCACCGCCGCCCAGACCTTCACCGCACCGGCCGGCAGCTCCACGCTCTCCTTCTGGTACGACGTGACCTGCCCGGACACCGTCGACTACGACTGGGCGAACGCCACGCTGCAGGACGTCACCACCGGCACGAGCACCACCGTGCTGGCCAACACCTGCACCAGCGGCCTGGGTTGGCAGAACGCCACGACCCCGGTCGCGGCCGGCCACAGCTACACCCTGACGCTCACCAACCAGGACGACGGCGCCGCCGGCGACCCGACGTACACCTACGTCGACGACGTCACGGTCTCCTGACGCCACCGTGCGGGGCCCGCACCGCCGGGCCCCGCACCCGCGCGCGTCACGGCCAGCCGGGCGGCCGCGACGTCTCGGTGGCCCTGGCCGCGACGATCGACTCGCAGGCCCGCCGGACCTCCGTCGCCACCCAGCCGGACGGCAGCGGCCCCTGCGCCCGCAGCGCGGCCGCCTGCCGCTGGAGCTCCCGGAGCGCGCTGCCCTGGGCGTTGGACAGCCCCATCTCCTGGTAGTCGCCCAGGTCCTTGCCCCCGTCGACGGCCATCTGGAGCCAGGGCGTGATGCTCAGGACACAGTCCTGAAAGACGCCGCCGGGCGGCGTCGTCGGCAGTTCGGCCGGGGGCGGCGCCGGTGCCGCACCCGGCCCGCCGCACGCCACCACCGCGGCCAGCCCCGCCAGTTCGGCCATCACGACCGCGAACCATCTCCGCATGCCCGCATTGTGACGCCGGTCCCCGGGCCGCACCAGGGATCGGACGGCACCATGACCGGGCAGCACCAAAAAAGCGCCGCAGGACCTGTCCTGACAAGTCCTGCGGCGCGGGCCCCACGTCAGCCCGTGGCGGCGAGCGTGCCGTCGAAGGTCGCGGCGGCGAGGCCGAAGGAGAGCGTCATGCCGATGCCCGAGGTGACGGACAGCACCCGTACGCCCGACGCGAGGTCGCGCACCAGCAGCGGGCCGCGGTCGCTGCTGGCGTAGACGCCCTGCCAGCGCTCCAGGACCCGCAGCCGCTCGACCCCGAGGACGCCGGCGACCGCGCCGGTCAGCAGCTCGAAGGTGTGCTCGTCGATGAACGGCGGCGTGGTGGCGTCGTAGTGGTGCGAGTCGCCGACGAGCACCGAGCCGTCGGGCAGCCGCGTGAACATCACGTTGGCGCCGATCCCCAGCAGCTCCGGGCTGTGGCCGACGACCTCCTCGCGCAGCCGGGCCGCGGACGGCTGGGCGGTGAACGCGTCGTAGCGCAGCATCGAGGTGGCGGTCAGCACCGCCGAGTCGGTGCGGAACCCCTCCGGGGCGACGGCCCGCGCCATCGTCAGCCGGCAGCGCCGGACCTCGTGCTCCTCGGCGAGGTCCGGGAACAGGTAGTCCACGTCGTGGCCGACGCACACCAGGATCCGCTCGCCGTGGACGGGGCCGCGCGTGGTGTGCACCGTGCCGGACTCGACGCCGGTGACGGCGGTGCCCCACAGGATGCGGGCGCCGGGCTGCCGCTCGATCCAGCGGGCGAGCGCGGGCGTCGCCTCGCGCGGGTTGACCCGCAGGTCGTCGGGCAGGAACGCGCCGCCCACGAGGTCCCCGGCCGCGCCGGACGCCCGCCCGAGCGCCTGCGCCGTCTCGGCGGCGGTGCGCAGCACGACGCCCCGGCCGCCGCGCTCGGCGTGCAGTTCCTCCAGCACGGCCGCCTCGGTGGCCGAGCGGGCGACCACGAGGGCGCCGGCCTCGGCGGCCCAGAACCCGGCGGCCTGCGCGGCGCGCAGCCAGCCGGCCCGGGAGCGCCGGGCGAGGCCGAGCAGGTCGCCCTCCTGGGCGCTGATGCAGCAGTGGCCGAAGTTGCGGACCGAAGCGCCGACGGGCTGCCGGTCGCGCTCGACGACGGTGACGGAGAGCCCGTTGGCGAGCGCCTCGAAGGCGTGGGCGAGGCCGACGATGCCGGCGCCGACGATCACGAGGTCGCTGCGCCCGGGCGCGGGCGAGCGGGTGACGGCGGGGGCGGTGGCGGGTGCAGTGCTGCTCATGGCCCCAGGTTCCGGGTTCGCCGGCGCCTACGTCAAGAGATGTCTGTACAAGTTACCCTCTGTTCACCTGCTCGACGATCACCGGGAACACCGGGCCACCCAGGGAAACCGCCAGGTGGAACGGCCTTGAGAAGCCACGCCCGGAAGTGTCATAGTCGTCTTGTGAAGACAAGTGACCGTCCGCTGGACCGGGCTCCCGAGGACGTCCCACTGCACCAGCGGCTCGGCGTCGAGTTCCAGCGCCGCATCGACTCCGGCGAGTGGCCCGAGGGCCGCCCGGTGCCCAGCGAGTCGCAGCTGTGCGCCGAGTTCGGCACCTCCCGGGGCCCGGTGCGCCAGGCCCTGGCCCTGCTGCGCCGCGAGGGCAGCCTGGTCGGCGGCCGGGGCAAGCCGCCGGTCGCCCGACGCGCGGCCCCCTCCCAGCCCTTCGCCACCTTCCTGTCGTTCACCCAGTGGGCCCGCGGCATCGGCCGCGAGCCCGGGCAGACGACGATCGAGGTGGCCCGCCGCCGGGCCTCCCCCGACTCGGCGGCCCGGCTCGGCATCGCCGAGGGCGCGCCGGTCGTCGAGCTCGTCCGGCTGCGGCTGCTGGACGGCGTCCCGGCCATGCTGGAACGCTCGACCTTCGTCCACGAGGTCGGCCGCGCCCTGTTCGACTTCGACCCGGACACCGGCTCCATCTACGAGGAGCTGCTGCGCCGCGAGGTCGACCTGCACCACGCCCGGCACACCATCGACGCCGTCGCGGCCTCCCCCGAGGACGCCGAGCACCTGGACATCGGCATCGGCGACCCGCTGCTGCGCGTGCGCCGGCTGACCACGTCGAGCCGGGGCGAGCCGCTGGAGGACGCCGACGACCGCTACCTCCCCGCCATGGCCACCTTCACCATCGAGAACACCGTCGAAGGCCGCACCACCATCGGCCGCTACCGCACCGAAGAGGACTGATTCACCGTGATCGAGCTCGCCGCTCTGGACATGGCCGGCACCACCGTCAACGAGTCGGGCGCCGTGTACCGGGCGCTGCGCACCGCCGTCGAGCGCACCGGCGTGCCGGTCTCCGACGAGGACCTGCAGACGTGGATGGGCACCGACAAGCGCGAGGCCATCGCCGCCCTGGTCCGCCTCGGCGGCGGCACCCCCACGCCGGAACTCGTCGAGGAGGGCTACGAGGCCTTCGCCGCGTTCCTGCGCGAGGCCTACCGGGCCACGCCGCCGCAGGCCATCGAGGGCGTCGAGGAGGCGCTGGCCGAGCTGCGCCGCCGCGGCATCAAGGTCGCCCTGACCACCGGCTTCAGCGCCGACGTGGCCTACCCGCTGCTGGAGTCGCTCGGCTGGTCCGCCGGCGAGGGCGGCAACCTGGACGCCGTCGTCACCTCGGACGAGGTCCCGCGCGGCCGCCCGGCCCCGCACATGATCCACCGGGCGATGGAGAAGACCGGCGTCATCGACACCCGCCGCGTCCTGGCCGCCGGCGACACCATCGTCGACGTCGAGGCGGGCACCAACGCCGGGGCCGGGGTCGTCGTCGGGGTCCTCACCGGCGAGCTCCCGCGCGCCGCCTTCGCCGGCCACCCGCACGCCCGCGTCCTCGCCAGCGCCGCCGAGCTGCCGACCCTCCCGGAAACCCTTCCGCAGGCCCGTCCCGCGGACCTCCCCGCCGTCTGACGCCGCACCAAGGGCCGTTCGCACACACCCCCTCCGACCAGGGATTTCTCCTCCGCCACAGCCGTTCGCACGTTCTGTGCGGATTGTGCAACAGAGGCCCGGAAAGCTGTCCCGCGCCCGTTTCCCGTCCCTAGGATCGTGCCCGCCAACGCACCATCAGATGGGGACGAAACACACATGAGCAACGAGTTCGGCGGCCTGCTCGGCATCGCGCAGGAGCTGTTCGGTGACGAGCAGCGCCAGGGCCAGGGCGAGCACCACGACAACTTCCTGATGGACCTCGGGCAGAAGCTCATGAACGGCCACCAGCCGGTGCCCGAGGGCGTCGTCTACGACATCGACGAGAAGTTCTTCTCGCCCACCCACGACTTCTGGATCAAGCGCGGCGGCGAGCGCGCCTTCCAGGTCGACGAGAAGATGTTCAGCTTCAGCGGCGCGATCGCGATGCAGGACTCCGAGGGCAACGAGCTCTACCGGATCTCCGAGAAGATCATGACGCTGCGCGACATCCGCTACATCAAGCGCGGCGAGCAGACCATCGCGACGGTGAAGAAGGCGCTCTTCTCGCCGCTGGTCTACAAGTTCACGGTGACCTTCGAGAACGGCGCGGAGATCCACGTCACCGGCAACATCACCGACCACCAGTACGCCATCACCTACGGCGAGCAGGAGATCGCGCACATCTCCCGCGAGTGGTCGCTGCTGAGCGAGCACTACTCGGTCAAGATCGTCCCCGGCCAGGACGACGCCCTCATCCTCACCATCGCCGCCTGCGCCGAGGCGATGGTCCTGGACGACTGAGTCCCCACCGCCCGGGCCGTGAGCGCCCGGGCGACGCACCCCCGCAGGGGCCGTCCCGACCGCCGTCGGGACGGCCCCTGCGGCGTTCGCACCCGCCGGGCCGAGGGCCTGAGCCCCCATTACTGCTTGACAGGATGCGTAATACTGTAACGCGCGCGCACCAGAACGACACCGGAGGCCGAGTTGCACCCCTTCCTCGACCAGCGAGGACCCCTCGCCTTCGCCCACCGCGGCGGCGACCTCGGCCGCCCGGAGAACTCGCTCGCCGCGTTCGAGGCCGCCGTCGCGCTCGGCTACCGCTACCTGGAGACGGACGTCCACGCGACCTCCGACGGCGTCCTGGTCGCCTTCCACGACAGCCGGCTCGACCGCGTCACCGACGGCACCGGCGCCGTCGCCGACCAGCCCTGGAGCGCCGTGCGACAGGCCAGGATCGGCGGCACCGAGCCGATCCCGCTGCTGGAGGAGCTGCTCGACGCGTTCCCCGACGCCCGCTTCAACATCGACGTCAAGGCCGCCCCGGCCATCGCGCCGCTGGTCGAGGCGGTCCGCCGCACCGACGCGTGGGACCGCGTCTGCGTCGGCGGCTTCTCCGACTCCCGCCTCGCCGCCGTCCGCGCCGCCGCCGGCCCGCGACTGGCCACCTCGCTCGGCCCGCGCGAGGTCGCCCGGCTGCGGCTGCGCTCGCTGGCCGAATCACTGCTGCCCGGCCCGCTGCTGCCCGGCCGCGGGGCACCGTACGCCGGGATCTGCGCCCAGGTGCCCGAGTGGCACCGCGGCGTCCGGGTCGTCGACCGGGCCTTCGTCCGGGCCGCGCACCGCCTCGGCCTGCACGTTCACGTCTGGACTGTGGACGATCCCACACGGATCAGGGCTCTACTCGACCTGGGTGTGGATGGCATCATGGCGGATCGCATAGACGTCCTGCGGGACGTCCTCAGCGAACGCGGCTGCTGGATGGACGGCGGCGCGGCCCGAGCACGGTGATTGGAACCCATGAACACCGCGACCGACCTGCCGGACCACCCGGCGCCGGACACCCCGGCCACGGCCACCGACAGCCGTGCGCTGAACCGCACGCGCTTCGGCTGGTACATCAACGACTGGGCCAACGCCGCCTTCTCGGCCACCGTCCTGACGGTCTTCCTGGGTCCGTACCTGACGACGATCGCCAACAAGGCCGCCGACGCCAACGGTGACGTCCACCCGCTGGGACTCGCCATCCGCGCGGGCTCCTTCTTCCCGTACACGGTCTCCTTCTCGGTGCTGATATCGGTCGCGGCGATGCTGCTGGCCGGCACCGTCGCCGACCGCACCGGGCGGCACAAGGAGCTCATGTGCGGCTTCGCCTACGTGGGCGCGCTCGCCACCATGGGCATGTTCTTCCTCGACGGCGACCGCTACCTCCTCGGCGGCGGACTCCTGGTGGTCGCCAACATCGCGTACGCGGTGTCGGTCGCCCTCTCCTACGCCTACCTGCCGGGCCTCGCCAAGCCCGACGAGCGCGACGCCGTCTCGTCCAAGGGCTGGGCGTACGGCTACGCGGGCGGCGGCCTCCTGCTGGTCGCCAACCTGGCGCTGTTCGAGAACGCCGACGCGCTCGGCCTCTCCTCCGGCACGGCCGTGCGGATCTGCCTGGCCTCGGCCGGGCTCTGGTGGGCGCTGTTCACCCTCGTCCCGCTGTTCCGGCTGCCCTCCCGGGCCGGTGTCGCCCCCGCCCGCACCGGCGCCGCGGCCGACGGCAAGCCCACCGCCGGCAGCCTGCGTGAGCTCGCCAACACCCTGCGCGGCATGCGCCGCTACCCGAAGACCCTGCTCTTCCTGGGCGCGTTCCTCTGCTACAACGACGGCATCCAGACCGTCGTCTCGCAGGCCTCGCTCTACGGCAGCGAGGAGCTGGGCATGGACCAGACCTCGCTGGTCGCCGCCGTCCTGATGGTCCAGATCGTCGCGATCGGCGGCGCGCTCCTGCTCGGCCGGATCGCCCGCCGGTACGGCGCCAAGAAGACCGTGCTCGGCTCGCTGGTCGGCTGGGTGATCACCCTCGCCCTCGGCTACTTCATGCCGGCCCACCAGCCCGCGTGGTTCTACGCCCTCGCGTGCATGATCGGCCTCGTGCTCGGCGGCAGCCAGGCACTGTCCCGCTCGCTGTTCTCGCACATGATCCCGGCCGGACGCGAGGCCGAGTACTTCAGCGTCTACAAGGTCAGCGACCGCGGCACCAGCTGGATGGGCCCGCTGGTCTTCGGCCTCGCCTACCAGGTCACCGGCAGCTACCGGCTGGCCATCATCTCGCTGCTGGTCTTCTTCGTGATCGGCTTCGCCGTACTGGCGAAGGTCCCGGTGCGCCGCGCCATCGAAGAGGTCGGCAACCCCGTCCCCGAGCGCCTCTGACACACCGACGGTGCCCCGGGGTGTGGGACGGGTCCCACACCCCGGGGCACCGTCGCATTCCCGCCCCTTCCCGCACCGCGCCCCGCTACCGGAACGGCTGCCACCAGAACGGCCCAGGGCCGGACAGCACCGGATCAATCCGGATAGATCGGCCCAAGAGGCCCGGCCGGCCCGGCACTTGTGGCCGAGTTCACATCAACTCACCGACCGGTATACCGATTGACGGATGATCAGCAGTGGCAGACTGTTGATAACCGAACAGTCGGACGTCCTAGGAGTTGGATGTGAACGTCACAATCTCGCCGCGTTTCTCCGAGGTCGACGTCCTCGGCCACGTGACCAACTCCGCCGTCCCGGTCTGGTTCGAGCACGGCCGTCTGCCGATCTTCCGGCTGTTCAGCAAGGAGGAGAACATGCGCGACCTCGCGCTCATCCTCCGCCGCTACGAGATCGACTTCACCAAGCAGATCCTCGCGTCCGTCGACGTCGTCATCGAGACGAAGGTGGCGAAGATCGGCAACACGTCGATCACCATCGAACAGGTCGCCCGGCAGAACGACGCCGAGGTGGCCCGCGGGACGACCGTAATGATCCACTTCGATTACCAGGCCAATGCCACCGCGCGCATTCCGGACCACATCCGCGAGGAACTCGCGGCGCTCTGACGAGCCGCATCAGCAGGGCTACCGAAGAAACGGGGATATCACCATGAGCATTCCACGGAACCGGTTAATCGACCTCGACTCCACCGCTTTCCTCGACAATTTCCAGCGCGGCATCGGCGCGTTCGACAGCGCCGTCCTGCCGCAGGAGCCGCTGTCCAAGGACAGCCTCCGCGAACTGATCGACCTCGGCATCTACCTGCCGGCCATCCCCCGCGCGTACGGCGGCCGGGAGAGCCACCGGGAGATGTGCGAAATCATCGAGATCATGTCCGAGCGCAACCTGCCCATGGGCATGTACACGATGATCGTCACGGTCCTCTTCCTCCGCAACGTCGCCTCCAGCGGCGACGAGGCGCTCAAGAAGGAGGTCTTCGAGGACTTCGCCAACAACCCCGTCATCGGCGGCCTCGCCTTCACCGAGCCGAGCAGCGGGTCGAACCTGGCGCGCATGCGGACCACGTACGAGCCGGACGGCGACGGCTACCGCATCGCCGGGGTCAAGCACTGGCAGGCCTTCAGCGAGCAGGCCGACTGGTGGATCGTCTGCGCCAAGCACCCCGAGCGCAAGGAGTTCGCCTACTTCGCCCACAAGCGCTCCGACGGCGGCTTCGAGACCACCGAGGTCTACGACAGCCTCGGCCTGAAGAACCTGGGCTACGGGCTGAACACCCTCGACATCCGGGTGCCCGGACACTACCGCCTCACCAAGAGCCGGCCGAGCCTGGGCGACGCCGCCGAGATCCTCTGCGCGTCGCGGTTCAGCAAGGCCGCCATGTCCAGCGGCTTCCTGCGCCGGCTGACCGCCGAGACGCTGCACCACGTCGAGAGCCGGCAGATCGGCGACGGCACGCTGCACGACATCGACTACGTGAAGTACAAGGTCAGCCGGATCAAGCAGAACTCCGTCGTGTGCAACGCGCTGTACCGGCACCTGATGCTCGACGAGGACTACCGCACGGACATGGAAGGCAGCATGTTCGCCTCCCTGGCCACCAAGGTGCTCTCCTCCGAGCTCATGCTGGAGTCGGCCCTCGACTACCAGCAGCTGTGCGGCGGCGAGGGCTACCGCATGGGCGCGCCGGACAACATCGCCGCCTACGCCCTGCTCGACGCGCGGGTCTACACCATCTTCGACGGCACCAACGACCTGCTCTGCCAGCACCTGGCCAACCTGTTCCTGCGCGAGTTCCAGGACTCGGGGCTGCGCTCGCCGCTGGAGTTCGTCGGCCGGTTCGGGTACCTGGAGGACGCGTTCTTCCACCTGACCGACATCAACTTCAGCCACCTCACCGACGCCTCGTCCCAGGCCAAGGTCGTGATCCTGGGCCGCATCCTGTCCCGGATGTACGGGATCGGCGCGCTGGAGAAGGCCTCGCGCTCGACCGCGCCCAGCGAGCGGCTCGCGGTGGCCGACGCCGACTACCCGAGGGCGATCGCGGTGCTGAAGAACGAGATCCTCGCCCTGGTCAACGAGTACGAGCTGACCGACCGGCTCACCGGCACCGACAAGGCGTCGGACGTGATCCATCCGCAGACCGCCGCGCTCGCGGCCGGCTCCAAGGCAGGCATGCGCTAGTGTCCGGGAAGAACAAGAGCCTCAAGGTCTCGCTGATCGCGCTGGTGTTCGTCACCATCTACGGATCGGGCTTCGTGGGCGGCCGGTTCGGCCTGCCCTACGCGGAGCCGTTCGCCTACCTGGCCATCCGGTTCGGCGGGACCGCGGTCGTCTTGTTCGCCTGCATCCTGTGCCTGAGAATCCCGTGGCCGCGCACGCGCTCGGCCTACGTCCACCTCGCCCTCAGCGGCATCCTGCTGCAAGGGGTGTTCTCCACCGGGGTCTTCTACGCGCTGTACTACGGCATGACCCCCGCGGTGTCCGCGCTGATCATCGCGCTCCAGCCGATCCTGGTCTGGCTGATGGTCTCCGTCGCGACCGCCCGGAAGGTCAGGCCGCTGTCGGTGCTGGCGCTCGCCGGAGGACTGGCCGGGGTGGCCCTGACGGTCTACCAGGGGCTGGCGTCGTCGTCCGGGCTCACCCTGACCAACGTCGCCTTCGACTTCCTCGGGCTGGCGGGGCTGTCCACCGGGCAGTTCTACTACCAGATGAAGAACCCCGGCACGCATCCGCTGGTCAACGGCTTCCTCCAGTCCGGCTCGTCGGCCGTCGTCATGCTCGTCGGCGCGCTGGTCTTCGAGACCGGTGTCGTCCACTGGACCAGGGACCTGGTCCTGTCGGAACTGTGGATGTCGGTCGGCGTCTCGATCGGCGCGCTCAGCCTGCTGTTCGTGCTGATGCGCTCGGAGAGCGCGGACCGGGTGGCCTCGTACTTCTACGGGGTGCCGATCGCCGCGGGGCTGATCGCCTGGCCGATGCTCGGCCAGCGGCCGACCCTCTCGGAGGTCGTCGGGTTCGCGGTCATCGTGGCCTCGATCGTCCTGTTCAACCGGAGCAGCCGGGCCCCCGCCCCGGCCCCCGCTCCGGCGGCACCGGTCGGCGCCGAGGTACCGGCGGCGGACCGCTCCTGAGCACGGGCCGGGAGCGTCCGACGGTCGTCCGGCCGTCGGACGCTCCCGGCCCGTCGCGCTTCCTGGCCCACGTCCGAGCAGCTCGTTCGCTTCACCGAACGAGCTGCTCGGATCAGTGCTCCAGCGCCTCCGCCACGTGCAGCCGCTGGTCCGCCCGGAAGTGCAGGAGCAGCACCGAGCGCACCGCCTCCCCGTCCAGCGCGGTGTACGCGTGCGGCAGCGAGGCGTCGAAGCCGACGTAGTCCCCCGGCCCCAGCTCGACCTCGCACCCGTCGACCCGCACCCCGAGCCGTCCGGTCTGGACGACGGTGTGCTCGCTGCCGGCGTGCCCGGCCGAGTCCTGCATGCCGCCCGGCCTGACCCGCTGGTCGTACACCTCGAACACCGAGTCCCCGGCCTCGATCCGGCGCAGCGGCCGCAGATCGACGCCGGCCCCGCTGAGCGGCTCCACGTCGGCCGCGCGGACCACCGTGACGCCGCCGCCCGGCGCGCCGTCGACGAGGTCGGAGATCGGCACGCCCAGCACCCGGGCCAGGCCGAACACCGTCTCCAGGGTCGGGTTGCCGGTGCCGGACTCCAGCTGGGAGAGCGTCGCCTTGCCGATCCCGGCCCGCCGCGACAGTTCGGACAGGGACAGGCCTCGCGCGGCCCGCACGCGCTTCAGGTTGGCGGCGAGCACGCCCCGGACGGATCCCTCGGAGTCGGCCACTCGAATCCCCTTCTCTCCGCACTTCGTTCGGTATACCGTACGGGACGCGCCCGCACCCGCATCCCTCCCCAGCCCTGGAGACGGCACATGACCGAGCCCGCCCAGCCCACCGAGTCCCGGCCGGCCGACACCATCAAGTACCGCAAGAACGGCCTGACCCGCGGCGTCACCGACGAACTCGCCGAGAACATGCGCCACGGCTGGGCCGACTCCGAGCGCGGCGACCTCGCGCCGATCGCGCAGGCCGCGCACACCGCCCGCCGCCGCGCCGAACTGGCCGCCGCCTTCCCCGGCGAGACGCTGGTCGTCCCGGCCGGCAACCCCAAGGTCCGCGCCAACGACACGGACTACCCGTTCCGCCCGTCCTCCGACTACGTCTACCTCACCGGCGACCAGTCCCAGGACGGCGTGCTCGTCCTCTCCCCCGCCGGCGACGCCACGCTCTACGTCCGCGACCGCTCCGACCGCGGCAACGGCGAGTTCTGGCTCGACAACCACGGCGAGCTGTGGGACGGCCGCCGCAACAGCCTCACCGAGAACGAGCGCCTGCTGGGCCTGCCCTGCCGCGACGTCCGCGCCGTCCGGGCCGACCTGCGCGCCGTCACCGGCCCGGTCCGCGTCCTGCGCGGCCACGACGCCGGGGTGGAGGAGGCGCTGCGCCATGGTGCCACCGCCGAGCGCGACGAGGAGTTCCGGGTCTTCCTGTCCGGACTGCGCCTGGTGAAGGACGAGTTCGAGATCGCCGAGCTGCGCTTCGCGTGCGCGGCCACCGCCCGCGGCTTCGAGGACGTCGTCCGGGTGCTCGGCAGCGACACCGAGACCGCCGAGCGCCTGATCGAGGGCACCTTCTTCGTCCGCGCCCGGGTCGAGGGCAACGACGTCGGCTACGGCACGATCGCCGCGGCCGGCCCGCACGCCACCACCATGCACTGGGTGCGCAACGACGGCCGCGCGAAGCCGGGCCAACTCCTGCTCCTCGACGCGGGCGTGGAGACCAACGAGCTCTACACCGCCGACATCACCCGCACCCTCCCCGTCAACGGCCGCTTCGACGCGCTCCAGCGCAAGGTCTACGACGCCGTGTACGCGGCGCAGGAGGCCGGCATCGCCGCGGTGCGGCCCGGCGGCGTGTTCCGCGACTTCCACCACGCCGCCCAGCGGGTGCTCGCCGAACACCTCACCTCCTGGGGCCTGTTCGGCGACCTCACCGCCGACAAGGTCTACGAGCTCGGCCTGCACCGCCGCTTCACCCTGGCCGGCACCGGCCACATGCTCGGCATCGACGTCCACGACTGCGCCCACTCCCGCACCGAGGACCACGTCGACGGCCCGCTGAAGCCGGGCATGGTGCTCACCGTCGAGCCCGGCATCTACTTCCAGGAGGACGACCTGACCGTCCCCGCCGAGTACCGCGGCATCGGCGTGCGCATCGAGGACGACATCCTCGTCACCGAGGACGGCAACGAGAACCTCTCCGCCGGCCTCCCCCGCGAGGCCGCCGCCGTCGAGGCGTGGCTCGCCGCCCTGCGCGCCTGACCCGCCCTCAGAGCACCGGCAACGGCCGGCCGAGGAGCGGCTCCCGCCCCTCGGCCAGCCAGTACACGTACCCGCGCAGGTACGCCTCCAGCCCGCCGCCGTCCAGGTGTTCGGCGTACGCGCGCAGCGCCGCCTCCTCGTTCTGCCCGGCGTCCCCCAGCGCGAGTTCGGCGGCGATCCACTCCCGGACGGCGCCGCGCTCGCGCCACCAGGCGCGGACGGACTCCGGCGTCCAGTGGTGGTCGCCGTCGCTCGCGTAGCCGCCCTGCGGCTCGCAGGCGGCGACCTCCGCCAGGGCGGCCACCTCGCGCAGGTTCACGGGCTGCCGGTGGACGAACTCGCAGCCGTCCTCGCCGGAGAGGACGGCTGCGGGCAGGTAGTACGGCCCGTTCAGCCCGGTGTCCGTCTCCCCCGCGTAGACCGGTCCGGGCACGGCCAGCCGGCTCCGGTCCTCCCAACGGCCGTCCCCGAGTCCGCCGAACACCCGCACGGCCGGTACCGGGTCCCAGTAGGCGACCTCGTCCCAGGGCCCGTCCACCGGGAAGCGCAGCAGGTCCGTGTCGAAGCGCCGCTTGGCCTCCGCGAGCTCCCGCTCGAACGAACGCCAGCTCATCGGCTCACCTGCTCCCGCCAGTCGTCGAACCAGCGGAACCAGATCGGGGTGTCCTCGCCCCGGTGCCAACGGCTGTGGGCGGCGCTGCGTTCCTCGTCCGTGGCGTACGGCTCCTCGTGCTCCAGGTAGTCGAGGTACCACTCGCCGAAGGTCGCCGGCCGGCCCTCGTCCGTGAGCAGCGGGTTGAGCCGGTCGCAGGTGGCGCGGCCGTCGAACCACATGGTGCCGCGGTCCGGGCCGGTGACGACGAGCCAGGTCGCGAAGCCGCAGCCGTTCTCGGTCAGGCAGACGGCTCCGGCGGTGCGGGCGTCCTCGATCGCCTCGGCCTCGTCGTTCCACGCCGCGAGTGCGGCCCGGAACGCGGCCGGATCCTCGAAGTCCTCCTCGCGCAGCGGGTTGTCCCAGAAGTCGTCGGAGGCCGCCAGCGCGGTGTCGTGGTCCGGGAAGGGCTCGGCCAGCAGGGCCGGCCTGGTCTGCCGGTCCCCCGCCCAGTACCACCCGGTCTCGCCCCGGCACAGCTGCCGCGGCCAGTCCGTCCCGGCGCTGACGGTCGTCAGGAACGCGCGGTAGTCCGCCGGGAACGTGATGCCGAACTGCCGCTCGGCCTCCGCCACCTGTTCCTCGCTCAGTGGGGCCGCCAGCGGCGCCCGGCCGCGCCGCGCGCGCAGCGCGAGGGTGCGCTCGCGGATCCCGTCCCAGTCCCAGCGGGCCGTGTCGTCCATGAGCGCACCCTAACCGAGCCGCCGAACGGCGACGTCAGCCGGCCAGGGGCTTGACCCAGCGGCTCCACTGCGGTTCGGGGGTGTAGCCGGCGGCCTTCCAGGTGCGGTGGCCGAGCTCGTTCTCGTCCAGGACCATCGCGTCGATCCGGCGGGCGCCGAGCGCGGCCAGGCGCTCCTCGGCGGCGGTCAGCAGGGCGGCGCCGATGCCCCGGCGGCGGTGGGCGGGGTCGACGGCGAGGCGGTACAGGTGGGCGCGCCAGCCGTCCCAGCCGGCGATGACGGTGCCGAGCAGGGTGCCCGGGTCGTCGGCCGGGGTGGCGACGACGAGGCAGTGCGGGTCGCGCGCGAGCAGGGCGGCCACGCCGGCCTCGTCGTCCGAGATGCTGGTGCCCTTGGCGGCGGCGGCCCAGAGCGCGAGCAGCGCGGGTATCTCGGCGGGGGTGGCGGTGCGCAGGGCGATGTCGTCGGTCATGCGCCCGTGTCTAGCAGGACCGATCGCCCCGCCACCGGGAATTTCGCCAGGTGAGCGTGCCCGTGCCCGCTACCGGTCGAGCCGCCACACCGTCGTCGTCTTGACCGACGTGTCCTCCAGGTCGGCGACGACCGGCACCTCGTACGCGGCCAGCGCGGTGAACCGCTCGCGGGGCAGGTAGGCGCGGCCCGGGTCGCCGACGATGACGGTGGCGCCGCGCGCGGCGGCCCGTTCGAGGAAGGGGAGGAACCGGGCGGCCATGGCCCGTTCGTAGAAGACGTCCCCGGCGAGGACGACCTCCGCCGGGGCGCCGTCGCCGTCGACCAGGTCCACCAGGGCGCCCTCCACCCGGACGCCGTTGGCCTCGGCGTTGAGCCCGATCGCGGCGACCGCGTAGGCGTCGATCTCGGCGGCCCGCACCGACGCGGCCCCGCTCAGCGCGGCGGCGACGCCCACCACGCCCGACCCGGCGGCGACGTCGAGCACGCCGCGCCCGGCGACGAGCTCGGGGTGGTCGAGCACGTACCGGGTGACGGCGACGCCGCCCGCCCACGCGAACGCCCAGAACGGCGGCGGCAGCCCGGCCTTGCCTCGCGCCTCCTCGGTGGTCTCCCAGAGCGCGATCGCGTCGTCCGCCATGTGCAGGCGGATCTCGGGGACGAACGGGACGGGCGTCAGCTCGGTCTCGCGGAGGATGAACGCGAGGTCGGTGTTTGCTTGGTGGAGGCGCAGCTCACTCGGCATGTCCGCAGCATAGGGCCCACGAGGGACCCGTCATGCCCGCCCGGCGGCCTTCTGGGTGCGCCGCGCGAGCGAGTCGACCACGACGGCGGCGAGCAGCACCGCGCCGGTGATCATGAACTGGATGGCGTTGCTGAGGCCCTCGATGTTCATCCCGGACTGGATCGAGGCGATCACCAGCGCGCCCAGCAGCGCCGACCAGGTCTTGCCGCGGCCGCCGAAGAGGCTGGTGCCGCCGATGACGGCCGCCGCGATCGCGTTCATCAGCAGGTTGCCGCCGCCGGAGGTCTGGCTGGCCGACTGGATCTGCGCGGCCAGGAAGAGGCCGCCGACGGCCGCCATGGTGGAGCAGACGGTGAAGACGCTGATCCGGATCCAGGTCACGTTGATGCCGGCCCGCCGGGCGCCCTCGATGTTGCCGCCGAGCGCGAACACCTGGCGGCCGTAGGAGGTGCGGCGCAGCACGAAGTCCAGCACGACGATGAAAATCAGGAAGATCAGCAGCGCGAGCGGCAGTCCCTTGTACTGGTTGAGCGTGTAGGCGGCGAGGAAGGCGACGATCGCCAGCAGGATGGTGCGCAGCACGATGTCGGTGACCGGGCGGGACGGTACGCCCGCGGCCGAGCGCCGGCGGGAGTCGACCAGTGAGGCGCCCAGGAAGAGCACCACGCCGGCCAGCGCGGCGCCGTAGGCGACGACCTGCTGGCCGTAGATGGTGGTGTAGAGCCTGGAAACGATGTCCTTGCCGGACAGGTTGACGGTGCCGGTGGCGCCGAGCACCTGGAGCATCAGGCCGTTCCAGCCGAGGTTACCGGCGAGGGTGACGACGAAGGCCGGGACGCCGACCTTGGCGAAGAAGATGCCCTGGATCGCGCCGACCGCCGCGCCGCCGGCGATCGCGGTGATCAGCGCGACCCACTGGTTGACGCCGTGGTTGACGTTCAGGACCGCGAAGATCGCCGCGCACAGACCGCTGACCGAGCCGACCGACAGGTCGATCTCGCCGAGCAGCAGCACGAACACGACGCCGATGGCGATCATGCCGGTGCCGACGATCTGCTGGGAGAGGTTGGACAGGTTCTGGGCGGACAGGAAGCTGCTGTTGAGGCTGCCGAACACCGCCCAGATCACGATCAGCGCCAGCACCACGGGCAGCGAGCCGAGTTCACCGCTGCTCATCCGGCGGCGGAACTCGCCGAGGTAGCCCTTGATGCCCTCCTGGCGCACGATCAGCCGCGGGTCCACCGCCGGGATCGCCTCGGAGGCCACCGGGACGGGCGCGTTGACGCCGCCCGTGGGCATGCTGTCCTCGGGCAGCGGGGCGTGGCGACGTTCGGGCTCGCCGCCCTGCGGGCTCCCGGGAATGTTCTCGCTCACTGGGAACCCTCCTCGCCGCGGGCCCGCCGGCGGGTCACGGCGTTGTCCGTGGCGCCGGTGATGGCCGAGATGATCTCTTCCTGGTTGGTGTAGCGCTTGTCGAAGACGCCGTTGTTGCGGCCCAGGCGCAGCACCGCGACGGTGTCCGCCACCGCCATCACGTCCGCCATGTTGTGGCTGATGAGGATCACGCCGTGGCCCTGCTCGCGCAGCCGCTCGACGAGGTCGAGGACCTGGGCAGTCTGTTCGACGCCGAGGGCGGCGGTCGGTTCGTCGAGCATGACGACCTTGGGGGAGCCGATCAGCGCGCGGGCGATCGCGACGACCTGGCGCTGGCCTCCGGAGAGGGAGGCGACCGGGATCCGCACGCTCGGGATGCGGATGGAAAGGGTGTCGAGCAGCACGCGCGAGCGCTTCTCCATCGCGACCTCGTCGAGGATGCCGAAGCGCCGGATCTCGCGGCCGAGGAAGAGGTTGCCGACCACGTCGAGGTTGTCGCACAGCGCGAGGTCCTGGTAGACCGTGGCGATGCCCAGCTGCTGGGCGTCCTGCGGGCGGTGGATGCTCACCGGCCTGCCCTGCCACTCGATCGCGCCCTCGTCCGGCTGGTGGACCCCGGAGATCGACTTGACCAGGGTGGACTTGCCGGCGCCGTTGTCGCCGACCAGCGCGAGCACCTCGCCGGCGTGCACCTCCAGTTCGATGTCGGTGAGCGCCTGGACGGCGCCGAACCGCTTGGAGACCCCGCGCAGGGCCAGTACGGTCTCACCTGCCACAGTGACCAACTCTCTTGCCCCGCCCCCGAGGTGAGGGGGCGGGGCGTATTCGTGTGCTCGGGTGGCGGACTACTGGAGGCCGACGGACTTGCAGGCGGCGGCGTAGTCCGGCGTGCAGATCTGGGCGACGGTGTAGAAGCCGTCGGCGACCACCGTGTCCTTGATCTTGTCCTTGGTGACGACGATCGGCGTGAGCAGGTCGGCGGGCACCTTGTTGCCACTGCCGTTGGTCACCGTGGTCGGGACGAGCGTCGAGTCCAGGGCCGTACCCGCGGCGAGGGCGACCGCGATCTGGCCGGCCGCGTCGGTCTCGGGCTTGAGCGGCTTGTAGATCGTCATGGTCTGGGTGCCCGCCACGATCCGCTGGATGCCGTCGAGCTGGGCGTCCTGCCCGGTGAGCGGGACGCTGAGGTCGGCCGCCTTCAGCGCGGTCCCGACACCGGCGGCCATGCTGTCGTTGGCCGAGTAGGCGCCGACCACGTTCTTGGCGCCGATCGCGGTGATCGCGGCGGCGGCCTCCTGGTTGGCCACGTTCGCGTCCCACTGCGGGGTGTCGTACTCCTTGCCGATCTTCAGCTTGCCGTCGATCGCGCTGTGCGCGCCGGCCTTGAAGTCGGCGGCGTTGGGGTCGGTGGGCGAGCCGTTGATCATGAAGATCTCGCCCGAGCCCGCCTTGTCGCCCACCGCGGCGACCAGCGCCTGGCCCTGCAGCTCGCCGACCTTGCGGTTGTCGAACGACACGTACGCGTCGGCGGGCCCCTGGGCGAGGCGGTCGTACGCGAGCACCTTGACGCCGGCGTCGTGGGCCTTCTGCACGGAGGACTGGATCGACTTGGAGTCCACCGCGTCCAGGATCAGCACCTTGTCGCCCTTGGTGAGGGCGGTGTCCACCTGGGTCTGCTGGAGCGTCGCGTCCTGGTTGGCGTTGTAGTAGTCGATCTGCGCCTGCGGCGCCAGCTGCTTGATCTTCGCCTCGATCAGCGGGCGGTCGAACTGCTCGTAGCGGGTGGTCTTGGTCTCCGGCAGAAGCAGGCCGATCCGCACCGCTCCGACCGCGGCGGTGCCGCTCGCACTGGCACCGCCGGAGGAACCGCCGCCGGACGACGACTGCTTGGCGCTGCCGCAGGACGCGGCGCCGAGGCCGAGGGATACCACTGCGGTCACCGCGAGGACGCGGCGAAGCCTGATGCTCATGGGGTTGCCTCTCCGGTTTGAGTCCACCCCCTGTCCTCCGAGTCTGGGAAGCCCGGGCCGTGCCCACGACCGCAGGTGCGCCGAACGGGTGCCCGGGGTGTGGCTTTCGGGTCAGGCCGGAGGGCTGCGGCGTCAGGGTGCGTGCATCGCACGGCGGAGGACGGGGGCGCCTGCCGGCCGCCGGGCTGAGGGAGCGTCGCGGACCCCGGCCCGCCGAAGGACACGCCCTACTGTTCCCCGGTCAGCGGCAGCTCGGCGGTCAGGCGGGTGCCCGCGGCGCTCGGGGCGACGGCCAGCGTGCCGCCGTGGTGGCGGGCGATGTCGCGGGCGATCGGCAGGCCGAGGCCGCTGCCGCCCTCGTCGCGGCTGCGGGCGTCGTCGAGGCGGGTGAAGCGCTCGAAGACCCGCTCGCGGTCGGCGGCCGGGATGCCCGGGCCGTCGTCCTCGACGTCCAGGACGGCCACCCCGCGGGCGCGGTCCGCGCCCAGCCGCACGTGGACGACGCCGCCCGCGTGCCGCTCGGCGTTGTCGAGCAGGTTGGTGAGCAGCCGTCCGAGCCACAGCGGGATGCCGTCCACGGCGATGCCCGGGGCGAGGTCGGTGGTGCGCCGGTGCGGGCCGGGCGGGCGGCCGAGCACGGTGTCGGCGACCAGCGCGGTGAGGTCGACGCGCTGGCGGGGCCGGTCGTCGGCGCCGCCGGCGTCGAGGCGGGCGAGGAGCAACAGATCGGTGGCGAGGCTCTGCAGCCGGTCGGTGTCCTGGAGCGCGCCGTGCACCAGTTCGGCCCGCACCGCCGGATCGGGGTGGGTGTCGGCGACCTCCAGCTGGGTGCGCAGCACGGCGAGCGGGCTGCGCAGCTCGTGCGAGGCGTCGGCGATGAACTGGCGCTGGCGCCGTCCGGAGGCCTCCAGCCGGTCGAGCATCGCGTTCATGGTGGCGGCGAGCCGGGCGATCTCGTCGGCGGTGCCGGGCTCGGGCACCCGGCGGTGCAGGTCCTGCCCGGTGATGGCGTCGACCTCGGCGCGGATCGCCTCGACCGGGCGCAGCGCGTTCCCGGTGACCTTCCAGGTGACGACGACGCCGGTGAGCAGCAGCAGCGGGCCGGCGACGGCGAGCCCGGCCTGGGTGATGTCGAGGGCCTCGTCGGCGGCGCGCAGCGAGGCGCCCGCGTAGACGGTGACGGGCCCGGCGGGGGTGTCGCCGGTGACGGCGGTGACGCGCTGGCGGTGGTGGTCCAGGAGCGGGTCGACGTCGTCGGTGGTGTGCGAGCCGGTGCGTCCGGCGGGGGTGATCGCGGGGCGTCCGGCCAGGTTGGGGCTGGCGGCGAGGACGGTGCCGCGGGCGTCGACGACCTGGAGGAAGTCGGTGCCGTGGCCGGTGTGCAGGACGGGGGTGAGCCGGCCCTGCGCGGCGAGCTGGGCGACGGTCTCGGCCTGCTGGCGGGTGGCCGAGGCGGCGGAGGCGACGAGGTCGGCGTGCAGGACGGCGAGCAGTCCGGCGCTGGCGAGGGCGAGGGCCGCGCCGAGGACCGTGCCGGCCGCGGCGGTGGCCCGGGCGCGGACGGTGCGCGGAACGAGGCGGCGGGCGGAGCGCGGGACGAACTGCGGCTTGCGGTAGGGCACTTCAGCCGCCGGCCGGGTCGAGGCGGTAGCCGGCGCCGCGCATGGTCTGCAGGGCGGCACGGCCGAAGGGGGCGTCGATCTTGCGGCGCAGCGCGTGGATGTGGACCTCGACGACGCTGGGGTCGGCGTCGTGGTCGGCGTCCCAGACGTGGTCGAGGATCTCACGCTTGGAGACGACCGTCCCGGCGCGGGCGGCGAGGTGCTCCAGGATGGCGAACTCGCGCGCGGTGAGGTGGGTGGGGGTGCCGGCCCGGGTACAGGTGCGGGCGTTGGCGTCGACGACGAGGTCGCCGAGGGTGTGCAGGCGGGGCCGCTGCTGGTCGATGCGCCGGTGCAGGGCGCGCAGGCGGGCGAGCAGCACGACGAAGGAGAACGGCTTGGACAGGTAGTCGTCGGCGCCGGTGTCGAGGGCCTCGGCCTCGTCCCACTCGCCGTCCTTGGCGGTGAGCATGAGGATCCCGGCGCGGCAGCCGTTCGCGCGGAGGCGGGCGCAGACCCGGTAGCCGTTGAGGCCGGGCAGCATGATGTCGAGCAGGATCACGTCGTAGGGGTGGCGGTCGGCGAGGGCGAGGCCTTCGGGCCCGTTGTGGGCGGTGTCGACGGTGTGGCCGTCCGCCTCCAGGCCGCGGCGCAGCGCGGTGGCCATCCGGTGTTCGTCCTCGACGACGAGAATGTGCATCCGTTCAGGGTGCCAGGTGGTCCGTGGCGATCTTCGGCGGGCTTAAGCGCAGGTTCAGGAACGGTCCGCCATGATCGCCCCGCGCGGCCCGGGCGGTTCCGGGCGCGCGGAGCACGCCACGCAAGGAGAGCGCCCGATGACCGACTCCCCGTCGTCCAGCACCCCGTTCCCGCAGGGCCCGGACTCCGGCCCGGACTCCGGCCCCGAGCTCGGCCCCGAGGGCTCGAAGTTCGGTCCCGAGCCGGGGCCGCACACCGGCGCCGAAGAGGTTCCGCCGCTGCCGGCCAGGCGGCGCCGGGTGGCGCGGGTGCGCGCCTGGGCGGCCGGGCAGGAGCGCCGGATAGCCGCCGGGGTGGCCGCGGTCGCGCTGGTCGGCGCCGCGGGCGGGGTGGCGCTGACCGTCGTGCACGACGGGCACGGCCGGGACCAGGAGCGGGCGATGAGCTGGTCCGAGGACGGCTCCGGTGACCAGGGCGACCAGGGCGAGCACGGCGGCGAGGCCCGCAAGGGCGGCCACGGCGAGCACGGCGCCCAGGGCCACCGCCACCACGGCGGCGAGCAGGGCTCCGACGACCGGAACGGCCGGGACGGCGAGGGCCGGGACGGCAACGGCCAGAGCGCCGAGGGCCAGGACGGCCGCGCCGGTGGCGCCCCCGCCCCGCTCCCGTCGGTCGCCGCCTCCGCCGCACTGGAGAAGGCGCAGGGCGCCGTCCCCGGCGGCCGGGCCGAGTCGCTGCAGCGCGTCACCGCGCAGGGCGGCACCGCCGCGTGGTCCGTCGTCGTCATCGGCCAGGACGGCGTCCGGCACCGGGTGACGGTGGACGGCGCGAGCGGCGAGCTGACCGGCAACACCGTCGTCGCCGCCCCGGGACGCTGACGTGGCCCAGCACTCGACGCTGACCCGGCCGGACGAACGGACCGGCCGGGCCGCCGGGGCGAACAAGGTCCCGCCGGTGGACGGCTGGTTCTGGCTGGTGAAGATCCTCACCACCGGCCTGGGCGAGGTGCTGTCCGACTTCCTCGCCCGCACCGCGGGGCCGGTCCCCGCGGTGGGCGGCGCCGGCCTGCTGTTCGCGGTGGCCATCGTGGTCCAGCTGCGGCTGCGCCGCTGCGTGCCCGGCGTGTACTGGGCCGTGGTGGTCATGGTGAGCGTCTTCGGCACGATGGTCGCCGACGTGGCGCACGTCGCGCTCGGCGTGCCGTACGCGCTGTCGGCGGGCTCGCTGGCGGTGGCGCTGGCGGCGCTGTTCGTGCTGTGGCACCGGGTGGAGGGCTCGCTGGCGATCGACCGGGTCACCGGGCTGCGCCGGGAGCTCTTCTACTGGGCGGCCGTGCTGCTGACCTTCGCCCTGGGCACCGCCGTGGGCGACCTGACGGCGGCGACGCTGAAGCTCGGCTACCTGGTCGCCGGCATCGGCTTCGCCGTGCTGATCGCCGTCCCCGCGCTGGCCTCGAAGGCCCGCTGGGTGGGCCCGGTGGCGGGCTTCTGGTGGGCGTACGTGCTCACCCGCCCGCTCGGCGCCTCGTTCGCGGACTGGGCGGGCGTGAGCCACGAGCGGGGCGGCCTGAACCTGGGCACCGGCCAGGTGAGCGTGGCGCTGGCCGTCGCGATGGCGCTGGCCCTCGCCCTGTCCGCCCGCGCGGCGCGGGCCAGGACGCGCCGGGCGCGGGCTGGACGCTCCGCCACCTGACGTCTACATTGCTGTAGACGCCGCGGAGGCGTACGGCACACCCCCCGGACTGCCGTCCGCCTCCGCCGCGTCCTGCCCGGTGGCCGCGGGTCTCACCCGCGCTCGTCGATCACCCGCTTGATCTTCCCGACCGAGCGCTCCAGCGTGTACGGCTCGACCACCTCGGCCGTGACCGTCACGCCCACCCCGTCCTTCACCGCCCGGACGATCGCCGCCTCCGCCGCCGTCCGCACCTCCGCGGGCGCGTCCGGCCGCGCCTCGACGCGCACCGCCATCACGTCCAGCCGCCCCTGTCGGCCCAGCCGCAGCTGGAAGTGCGGCGCGACGCCCGGGGTGCGCAGCAGGATCTCCTCGATCTGGGTCGGGAAGACGTTCACCCCACGCAGGATGATCATGTCGTCGCTGCGCCCGGTGACCTTCTCCATCCGCCGGAACGCCGGCCGCGCGGTGCCCGGCAGCAGCCGGCTCAGGTCGCGGGTGCGGTAGCGGATGACGGGCAGCGCCTCCTTGGTGAGCGAGGTGAACACCAGCTCGCCGCCCTCCCCCTCCGCCAGCACCTCGTCAGTGAGCGGGTCGACGATCTCCGGGTAGAAGTGGTCCTCCCAGACGTGCAGGCCGTCCTTGGTCTCCACGCACTCCTGCGCGATGCCGGGCCCGATCACCTCGGACAGCCCGTAGAGGTCGACGGCGTGCAGGTCGAGCCGGTCCTCGATCTCGCGCCGCATCTCCTCCGTCCACGGCTCCGCCCCGAAGATCCCGATCCGCAGCGACGTGCCGCGCGGGTCGATCCCCTGCTTCTCGAACTCGTCCAGCAGCGTGAGCATGTAGGACGGGGTGACCATGATGATCTCGGGCCGGAAGTCCTGGATGATCTGCACCTGCCGCGCCGTCATGCCGCCGGACGCCGGGATCACCGTGCAGCCCGCCCGCTCGGCGCCGTAGTGGGCGCCGAGCCCGCCGGTGAACAGCCCGTAGCCGTACGCGATGTGCACCTTGTGGCCGGCCCGGCCGCCGGCCGCGCGGATCGAGCGGGCGACGACGTCCGCCCACATCGACAGGTCGTTCTCGGTGTAGCCGACGACGGTCGGGCGCCCGGTGGTGCCGCTGGAGGCGTGGATCCGGCGGACCCGGTCCATCGGGACGGCGAACAGGCCGAACGGGTATCCCTCGCGCAGGTCGGCCTTGGTGGTGAACGGGAAGCGCGCGAGGTCCGCCAGGCTGCGGCAGTCCCCCGGCCCGACCCCGGCGGCGTCGAACTTGCGGCGGTACAGCTCGACGTTGTCGTACGCGTGCCGCAGGGTGGCCCGGAGGCGGTCGAGCTGGTGGGCGCGCAGTTCGCCGACCGTCATCCGCTCGCCGGCGTCCAGCAGCCCCGGCGGGACGGGCTCGCCGAGGCGCCTCGGCACGGCGCTCCCGGCTCCCTCGGGGACCCCGGCTTCTTCGGGCGCGCTGCTGGTCATCCTCGCTCCTTCGCAGGTCGGCCGGGCCCCCGCGGCCGCCCCGACCGATCGTTCGGCCGGGCGGCCCCAGGGCCAGTAATCCAGGACGCGCCACGGGTGTCAAGACATCGGGCCGACTCCGCGGAGCCCATCCGGATTGCGCAGTTCCGGCCCGTTCACGGCGAGATTTCCGGCGCCGAGTTGACGATCCGATATGAAAATCATTACGAATTTTTACCCGGATACGGCTACCACCGGCTCCCCCGCATGGTTCAGTGGTCCGGCTTCCCCTGCCACCCGGAGTGATCACCTTGCCCACGTCCCCCGCCCTGGTCAGCGCGCTGCGCGAACTCGGCGACCGACCCGCCGTCGTCGCCGGCGGCCGCTCGATCAGCGGCATCGGCCTGCTGCTCGGCGTCTCCCCGCCCGGCGGACTGCCCGGAGCCGTCGCCGCCAAGGTCGCCGCACACTCCGCGCTGCCCGCGAGCACCGCCCGCGCCGCCGAGCAGCGGCTGCGGCACTGGGCGGGCGTCCTCGGCCCGGAGCCCATCCGGCACACCCTGCTCCACCCCGCGACCGACCTCGCCGTCGAGCTCGCCCTCGCCACCCTGCTGGCCGGCGGCACCGTCCACTGCGCCGACCCCGACCAGCGCCCCGAGGAGCAGCTCGCCGCCCTCGCCACCACCGGCACCACCCACCTCACGCTGCCCTCCGACCTGCTCTGGCGCCTCGCCCGCGTGCCCGGCCTCGCCGCCCACGACCTGTCCGCGCTGCGCCTCGTCCTGCACGTCGGGCCCGAGCCCCGGCAGGACGACGTCTACGCCGCCGTCGACGCGCTCGGCGCCGTCGTCGCCCACCTGCGCGAGCCGCACAGCGACGCCGAGGCCGCCGAGCACCGGCTGCGCGCCGCCGCCGCCACCGCCGCGACCGCCGCCTGGAAGCACGCCATCGGCATCACCGCCGAGCAGATCCGCGACTTCGGCGCACACCTCGACCACGCCGTCCTCGGCTCGCTCCTGCTGACCCTCCAGCAGTACGGCGTCCTCACCGACCCCGCCACCGGGCACACCGAGACCGAGATCCTCGACTCCGTCGTCGTCACCCCCGTCTACCGCCCCCAGGTCGTGCGCTGGCTCGACGCCCTCGCCCGGCACGGCCTGATAGCCCGGCACGACGACCGCTACGTCGGCGCGCCGCCGCTCGCCGCCGCCGAGGTCCGCGAGACCTGGCGCCCGGCCGCCGACGCCTGGGCCGACGGGCTCGGCCAGGCCGCCGCCCTCGACCGGGTCCGGCGCGCCGCCCTGCGCCTGCCCCGCCGGATCACCGGCCAGGAGCCGCCCCGCCCGGCCGTCCCCCCGCTGCGCTGGACCGCCGCCCGCGGGTACTTCGGCGCGGCGCTCGGCTCGCTCGTCCGCGGCATGGCCGAGGCGCACGACGGGCCCGCGCCGCTGCGGGTGCTGGAGCTCAGCGACGGCGACGGCACCGACACCGCGATCGCCCGCGCCCTGTCCGCCCGCCCCCGCCAGGTCGTCGAGCACCACCCGCTGCCCGACGGCGGCCGCTTCGACGTCGTCGTCGCCACCGGCGCCGGCGACCCGGACACCACCGTCGCGGAGCTCGTCCGCCTGCTGGCGCCCGGCGGCCGGCTGCTGCTCGTCGCGGCGACGGACGAGCAGCTCGACGTCCTCGTCACCACCGAACCCGACGCCCTCGAAGCGCCGGCGCCCGCGCCCGCTCCCGCCGAGGAGTGGCGCGCGGCGCTGACGGCGGCCGGCTGCGCGACCGTCCTCGCCCTGCCCGAGGACGGGCACCCGATGGGCCTGCTCGGCCAGCACCTGTTCGTCGCCCGCGTGCCCTGAGCCGCCGCACTAGGATCGAGGACATGGCCCGGTCCTCCCGGCACGCGGTCCCGCTCGCGTCGATCGCCTCGATCGCCTCGATCGCCTCGATCGCGTCGCTCGGCTCGCTCGGCTCGCTGCTCTCGATCGGCTCGGTCGGGTCGATCCTGTCGATCGGCTCGGTGGGCTCCTTCCTGTCCATCGGCTCGATCGGCTCGTTCGGATCCGTGGGTTCCATCGGCTCGTTCGCCTCCGCCGGCTCGATCGGCTCCGCGCTCTCCGCCCTGTCCATCGGCGCCTGGCGCAGCGTCGGCTCGCTCGGCGGCGCCCACGACCGGGCCGCGTGGTCCCACCCGCCCCGGCGGCAGCACGGTGAGCGTTTCGTGGTCGAGCGGTGAAGCCCGGGTCACGCACCGCCACCCGATGCGTACCATTTCGATACCGAAGCGGGGATGAGCTGCGAGGATCCTCGCCCGTCGGCCCCGGGCCCGGGTAGCATCCGCCTGGGCTCGTCACCGCCCGGCACGCGGGAGTTCGGGGACGGGCCCAGGCCTCCCGGCCGTGATGCAGGCGGCTCCTCCCGCCGTCGGCGGCCTCGGATCCGGGCGGCGGAACCCCGCGGGGCGTTGGCGGTCCCCGCGGACTCGACTCCGCGCGCCAGGGCAGTCGCGCGAACGGCGAAGGGCATCGTGTTGGCGGATCGGCTCACCGGCGGGGACTCCTCACTGCTGCGGCGGATCAACGCGGCGGTCACGCTCCGGGCGTTGCGGGCCGGCCACGCCGTGACCCTCACTCAGCTCGTCGGCGAGACCGGGCTCTCCCGGCCCACCGTCGAGGGCGTCATCGAGGGACTCGTCGACACCGGGCTCGTCGCCGAGGTCGACCAGCCCAAGGAGGACGGCCAGCCGGGCACCGGCCGCCGCGGCCGGCCCGCCCGCTGGTTCCGCTTCCGCGCCGAGGCCGGGCACATCCTCGGCATCGAGATCGGCGTGCACGACGTCCGCGTCATCCTCGCCGACCTCACCGGCGAGGTGCTGGGCAGTCACTTCAAGCCCGTCGACGAGACCCTGGAGGCCGAGGACCGGCTCGCCGCCGTCCGCACCGCCGTCGCCGAGGTGCTGCGCAAGGCCGGCATCTCGCGCGACAACCTGTGGGCCGTCGGCATCGGCACCCCCGGCATCGTCGACCGCGAGGGCACCATCCGGCTCGGCACGGCCATGCCCGGCTGGACCGGCCTCGACCTCGGCGTGCGGCTGCGCCGCTCCTTCCGCTGCCCCGTGCTGATCGAGAACGACGCCAACCTCGCCGCGATCGCCGAGCACTGGCAGGGCGCGGCGGTCGGCGCCGACGACGTCGTCTTCGTCATGGCCGGCCTCAGCCCCGGGGCCGGCTCGCTCATCAACGGCCGCCTGCACCGCGGGTACGGCGGCGCCGCCGGCGAGATCGGCGCGCTGCACCTGCTGGGCCAGGAGGTCACCCCCGAGCGGCTCCTGTCGACCACCGGCAAGCCCCTCAACCCGCTCGACGAGGCGGCCGTCGCCCGCGTCCTGCGGCTCGCGCGCGAGGGCGACGAGGTGGCCAAGGTCGCCATGGACCGCTTCCTGACCCGCCTCGTGCAGTCCGTCGCCGCCCTCGTCCTCGCGATCGACCCGCGCCTGGTCGTGGTCGGCGGGTGGGCCGCCGGGCTCGACGGCGTCCTGGAGCCGCTGCGCGAGCGGCTCGCCGAGTTCACGCTCCGCGCGCCCGAGGTGGCCCTGGCCGCGCTCGGCTCGGAGGTCGTCGCGATGGGCGCCCTGCGCGTCGCCCTGGACCACGTCGAGGAGCAGCTCTTCGCCGTCGACCCGCCCCGGGTCTGACACCTCCGGATGGGCGAACGACCGAGGCCCGGACGCCTGTGGGGCGTCCGGGCCTCGGTCCGAGGGTGGTGCGATGTGGTTCGCGGGCCGCCGTGGCTCAGGAGGCGGCGGTTCAGGAGCCGACGGTTCAGGAGGCGGTGCGCACCTCGGAAGACGAGGCGGCGGCGGAGGCCGCGACCGGGGTGACCTCGACGAGACCGGCCTCGCCGAAGGTGAGCTTGCAGGTGTCGGCGCGGTAGGTCGCGACGGCCAGCGCCACCAGGCGGCCGGCCGAGGCGTACTGGGTCGTCATCACCAGCACCGGCGAACCCGGCGGGCGCTCCAGCAGGACGGCCTCGTCGGCCTCGGCGACGCCCAGCTCGACCGCCCGGGACTCGCCGTCGACCTCCAGGCGCTCCAGCTGGCGCAGCACCGAACGGGCGCGGTCGCTCTCGGCGCGGAAGCCCGGCAGGTGCGGCAGCGCGGAGGCGGGCACGTGCAGCGACTCGGTGGCCACCGCCCGGCCCTCGACCAGCCGGACCCGGCGCACGGTGTGCACGGTGGCGCCCTCGGCGATGCCCAGGTGCTTGGCGAGCTGCGGGGAGGCCGGGGCGGTGGTGCAGTCCACCGTGCGCCAGGACTGGCTGCGCCCGGCACCGGGCCAGCCCTCCTCCTGCCGGTTGACCGGCACGCCGACGCGCGGGGCGGCGATCAGGGTGCCGATGCCGCGGCGGCGGACCAGGCGGCCCTCCAGCTCCAGCTGGTCGAGCGCCTGGCGCAGCGTCGCGCGGGCGACACCGAAGCGGGCGGAAAGCTCGCGCTCGTTGGGCAGCACCTGGCCGGTGGAGAACTCCGAGTCGATGGCGCGGAGCAGCACCGTGCGCAGGTGCCAGTACTTCGGCTCCGGTACCGACGTGAGCTGCCCTGTCGTCCCCACCGTGTCCTCCACCCTGTCGCGTCCGCCCGGCCGGAGTGGCGGGCTGAGAAGAGGGGCGGATCGCGGGCCCGCTGTCCGCTGTTGCGGCAGGTGGGAGAGCGGGCCTTTATCCGTCCTTCTTTATTAAAGGTCCTTGCAGTAAGCGACCCTAGGGGCATCTCGCGGAGATGGTCAAGACCAATGGCACGGCTTGGTGCGACCGTCGCGGGACTTCATGCCGCGTTCACGTCATTCACGTCCGGACGCGCGTCACGGCGCGGGCCGTACGCATCCACTCGGTAGGCTGCCCGGGTGATCGTGGTGACGAGTGTGAACGTGAACGGAATCCGGGCCGCCGCCAAGAAGGGCTTCATCGAGTGGCTGGCCGCCACCGAGGCGGACGTCATCTGCCTGCAGGAGGTGCGCTCCGAGCCCGGCCAGCTGCCCGTCGAGCTCCGGGACCTGGACGGCTGGCACGCCGTCTGGGCCCCGTCCGTCGCCAAGGGCCGGGCGGGCGTCGCCGTCCTGTCCCGCGCGGAACCGCAGCGGACGGCGATCGGATTCGGATCGGAGGAATTCGACAATTCGGGCAGGTACGTGGAAATCGACCTCCCGGGCCTCACCGTCGCGAGCCTCTACCTCCCCTCCGGCGAGGTCGGCACCGAGCGCCAGGACGAAAAGGAACGCTTCATGGCGGAATTCCTCGTCCACCTCACCGCCCTGCGCACCCGCGCCGCCGCCGACGGCCGCGAGGTCGTCGTCTGCGGCGACTGGAACATCGCGCACCGCCCCGAGGACCTCAAGAACTGGAAGGCCAACCAGAAGTCCGCCGGCTTCCTCCCCGAGGAGCGCGCCTGGCTCTCCCGCGTCTACGACGAGGCCGGCTACGTCGACGTCGTCCGCGCCCTCCACCCCGACCGCACCGGCCCCTACTCCTGGTGGTCCTACCGCGGCCGCGCCTTCGACAACGACTCGGGCTGGCGGATCGACCTCCAGGTCGCCACCCCCGGCCTCGCCGCCCGCGCCACCGACGCCCGCGTGGAGCGTGCCGACACCCACGCCGAGCGGTGGTCGGACCACGCGCCGGTGACGGTGGCGTACGCCGTGGCGGACTGAACGGCCGGCGGTCGCCGGAGAATCGTATGGAAATCAATAATTCCGGATGCGCTTGATCGCACATCAAGCATCCGGACGCACATCCCCGATGTGACCCTTGCCACAGCCGCGAGGGTCACATCATTCATTGGCGGCCGTTTACCTGGCCGAAACGATTCACGATGGCCTGATGCCGTGTGATCATTCGTCAAACCTTCATATTCGATGGCAGTGTGTGCGTAGCCGTACCACCCTTCTGCACCAAGTACACATGATCGTGTACACGATGACGAATGGCTGAACTGTGCGCACTACCCGGTCGGATCGCAACGACGCGACCACGCGGCCCCGCCTTCCAGATGAACAGCTCACGCTCCAGGAGTTCTCCCGGCTCGCCGGGCAGGTCGGGGGCTACCCCTATGTGAAGATCGTGCTCGACCGTCAGGAGTCGGTACTCCACTTCATCGACAGTGCCGACGGCACCCTCCACGTCCGGTACATCGCGAGCGAGATCCTCGGAATGTCGATCGACGAACTGGCCCGCGGGCTCGACGCGTTCAACGACGAGGTTTACCGGAATCCCGATCGCCGCTTCTATCTCGGCACCCTCGCGCACCACACCCACCACAGCCACCACACCCGCCACGGCGAATTCCTGTCCCTGGAAACGGTCGACGTCGACACCATGTCCCGGGAGATGCTGCGGCACTTCTTCCACCGGGTGCGCGAGCACGTCGACCCGGCGCTGCCGCTGGTCCTCAAGCCGGCCAACCACCGGCAGGAGGGCTACGTCGCCCGCATCCCGGAGAGCGAGATACCGCGCGTACTGTCCCACGAGCTCTACTCCACCGCCGCGTTCGTGCCGCTCGCGGCCGGGACGGCCCACGGGCGGCTGCGGGTGTTCCGGTCGGAGGAGGAGTACCGGGGTGATCCCGAGCCGCTGGCGTGGCACGACATCGTGGTGATGCCGCGGGTGCCCGAGGACATCCCCCGGGTGTCCGGGATCATCCACACCGAGCACACCACGCCGCTCTCCCACATCAACGTGATGGCCGCCGGCTGGCGGATCCCCAACGCCGTCGGCCTCGGGGCCGTCGAACGGATCGAGCGTGCCGGGCTCGCCGGGCGGTGGGTGCGCTACCGGGTCGCGGCGGACGGCGAGGACTTCCTCCTGGAGGCCGCGCAGCCGGGCAACCCCGGGGGCACGCGGCCCGCCGCGCCGGGCGACCGCGTCGTCGTGGACGTGCCCGACCTCACGCCCACCCCGATCGCCCCGCTGTCCGAGCTGCGCGCCGGCGACCACGTCCGGTTCGGCACCAAGGCGGCGGGCCTCGGCGAGCTCACCCACCTGCTGCAGCACGGCTCGCCGCGGTGGCTCGGCTTCTACCGCACGCCCCGGCCGCCCCGGGACAACCTGCTGCGCTACCTGGCCCGGCAGCTCGACCTCCCGGAGGACGCGGACGTCGCGGAACTCGATTTCGCCGCACAGCAGTTGGTGAAGGAGCATGCCCAGGTTCCGCGCGGGATCGTTCTGCCCTTCGCCCTCCAGCAGTGCTTCCTCGACTCGTCGGCAGAGCTCCGAGGAGTCGTCGGAGCGATCGATTCGGCTGTGTCCGACGGGACTTCGGCCCAGCGGGTCGAGGAGCTCTGCCTCGAAGCGCAGCGGCTGATCCGCGCCGTCCCGGTACCCGGACCGATCCGCACCGAGATCGACCGGGCCGTCGGCCGGCACCTGTACGGCGCACCCGTCCTGGTCGTCCGCAGCTCCTCCAACGCCGAGGACCTGCCCGGCTTCTCGGCCGCCGGCCTGTACGAGTCGGTGGCGAACGTCGGGAGTGCGGGCGGCATGGCCCCGGGCATGACCCCGGGCGATGCGCTCCTCGACGCGGTCCGGGAAGTGTGGGCGTCGCTGCTGTCGCCGCGCGCGGTGCTGCTGCGGAGCCAGGCCGGCATCCCGCCGGAGCACTGCCGCATGGGCGTGATCGTCCAGGAGCAGGTGGGTGCCACCGTCGGCGGCGTCCTGGTGAGCTGCAACCCGCTGAGCCCGGGGGACTTCCGCAACGTCCTCCTCAACATCTCGCCGCGCTCGGTGACCGACGTCGTCACCGGCCGGGGCGCCCCGATCCAGTACCTGTGCAACACGATGGAGGGCGGCAGCCGCACGGTCTCGCTGGGCACCGCCGGCGCCGACCTGGACGGCGGGACCAAGGACGTCCTGGGCCGGCTGGCCCTGATCAGCCGGCTGCTGCAGTCGCACTTCTCGCCCGACGAGGCGTACGACGCCCCGGTCGACGTCGAGTGGGCGGTCGAGGGCGACCGGATCAGCCTGCTGCAGGTGCGCCCCTTCCGCACCGCCGGCTGACGAGTCCCGCACCCTTGGCCCCCAGCCCTGAGCAGGCCTGCGCGAGGCAGCTCGCACGTGCCGCCGGGCCAACTGAACTTCCTTATGGAGAGCCGAAGTTGAACAAGATCCTGTACGTCTACGTCAAGGGCGGAGCCCCGCTCGAATACGCCTTCCCCCGCATCGCCGCCTGCGGCGAGCTGCACGTCCTCGCGCTGGCACCGCTGCCCACGACCGCGGAGGAGGTCTGGCGTCCGAGCTGTACGAGCATCGAACTCGTGCCGGACACCCCGCGCGGCGACGAGCTCGTCGAGCTGATCGTGGAGCATGCGAAGGCCCTCGGGGCCGACGCGGTGCTGACCCTCTCGGAGTTCGCCGTGCTGACCGTCGCGCACGCGGCGAGCCGGCTCGGGCTGGCCGGGGCCGGCGAGGGGATCCTCCGCGCCCGGGACAAGCGGCTGATGCGGGAGGCGTGGGCCGCGGCCGGCGTGCCGATACCCGCCTTCCGCCGGGTCGACAGCCTCGCCGACCTGGACGCCGCGCTGGCCGGGTTGACGCCCCCGCTGCTGCTCAAGCCGGCCTGGGGCGCCGGGTCGGTGGCACAGATCGTGCTGGACGCGCCCGAGGACGCCGCCCCGGCGTGGGAGGAGATCGAGCGCGGGCTGCGGGCCGGCAGCCGGGTCGGCATGAACGAGCTCTACGCCGCGGACACCGACCGGGACCGGCTGGTCGAGGAGATCGCCCAGGGCTCCACCGCGGGCTGGTACGAGGAGCCCGGCTACGGCGACTACGTGAGCGTGGAGGGGATCGTCGCGGACGGCGTCTACCACCCGCTGGCCATCACCGCCAAGCTGCCGACCGTGCCCTCCTTCGTCGAGGTGGCCAGCACCTCGCCCGCGGTCCTCCCGGTGCCGGTGCAGCGCCGGATCGAGGAGGTCTCGCGGCAGGCCGTCGACGCGCTCGGGCTGGAGAACTGCGGCACGCACACCGAGCTGAAGCTCATGGCGGACGGCGGGCTGGTGGTCATCGAGACCGCCGCGAGGTTCGGCGGCCTGCTGACGACCCGGCAGGTCCACGAGGTCTTCGGGCTCGACCCGATCGGCATGCTGGTGCGGCAGTTGCTCGGCGAGCGCGTCGACTACCCCGCGGCCATGCTCACCGACGGGGTGAGGGCCGCCGCGTCGGTGGCCGTCGTCCCGGCCGACGCGGCCGGGACGCCCTGGCGGAGCAGCCCGGTCTGGAACCCGCGGGCCGTGGACTGGCAGGGCCTGCTGTCGCCGGGCAGCACCATCGAGGCCGTGCCGGCCTTCACCCTGCCCGAGGGCGAGCCGGTCCCGGCCTTCGACCCGTCCGCGGGGTCGCGCAACTGGCTCGGCGTCTACCTGCTGACCGCCGTCGACGCCGCCACCCTGCACCGCGACTGCAACGCCGTGCTGAACGGCCTCGAAGCCGCCCTGCACCGGGCCTCCTCCTGATCCCGCCCGTCCCGACGACCGAGGTTCCTCCCATGCGCGTACTGTTCGCCGGCGCCCCCGGCTTCGGCCACCTCTTCCCGCTGGTCCCGCTCGCCAGGGCGATGCGCGGGCTCGGCCACGAGGTCGCGGTGGCCTCGATGGACGGCGGCGAGCCGGTCGCCGCGTCCGGGCTGCCGTACCTGTCCATCGCCCCCGGCGTCGACTGGCGCAAGGAGATCAGGGAGGCCGGCCGCACCCGGCGGCCCGACCTGATGGAGCGGGTGATCGCGACCAACTCGGCCGACCGCGAGGCGTTCGTGCCGCTCGCAGCCCACGTCAACAGCCGGGTGGCCGACGCGGTGGTCGAACTCGCCGCACGGTGGCGGCCGGACCTCGTGGTGTACGAGTACCAGTTCCCGGTGGCCCTGCTCGCGGCGGCCCGCCTGGGCGTGCCCGCCGTCCAGCACGACCTGGGCTTCGTCCGCACCCCGAAGCTGCGCGCGCTGATGCTCGCCGAGATGGCGGACACCTTCGCGCGGCACGGGATCGACCGGCTGCCCGAGCCGGCCGAGACCATCGACCTCGCACCGCCGAGCACGACGGGGGGCGACCTGTACGGCTGCTCGATGCGGCCCGTCTCGTACAACGGCGAGGGCGGCGTCCCGGCACCGCTGACCGCACCCGCCGGCCGGCCGCGCGTCGCGGTGACGCTCGGCACCGTGCCGCCCAAGACCGACGGCCTGACCAGGGTCGAACGGGTGATCGCGGCGGCGGCCGGCCTCGACGCGGAGTTCGTGCTGGCCACCGGCGAACTCGACCTGAGCACGCTCGGCACGCTGCCGGACAACGTCCGCGCGTACGGCTGGGTGCCGTGGCGGGCACTGCTGGACACCTGCGCGGCGGCGATCCACCACGGCGGCAGCGCCAGCGCGCTCGGCGCGCTGGACGCGGGCGTCCCGCAACTCGTGCTGCCCGACGGCTCCGACCGCTTCATCACCGCGGACGCCGTGCACGCCCGCGGCGCGGGGCTCCGGGCGAGTGCCGAGGAGATCGGCCCCGCGCTGCTGGAGCGGCTGCTCACCGACGAGGGGCTGCGCCGGGCCGCGCGCGAGGTCGGCGCCGAGATCGCGGCGATGCCGAGCCCGGCGGACGTGGCGCAGCGGCTCACCGGCCTGGCCGGCGCCACCCACTGAGCCGGGCGGCCGGTGCCCCGGCCGCGAACGCGCGGCCGGGTCCGGCCCGTACCCGCCGCCCGGTCCGCCGGGGTTGCCCCGGGTCCCGGCCCTCGGCCCCGGGCGGCCGGGAACGGCGACCTCACGCAGGCGTCCGTGCTCCGGCCGACTGGAGCGGTCAGAACGGTCCGGTGCCCAACTGCTCCGCCAGGAAGCGTTCGAGGGGCGTCAGCGGAACCTCCGGGCAGAGCCGTTCGGGGTGCCACCGGCCCGGTCCCTCCTCCTCGGGCGGCAGGACCGGAACGTGGACCCAGGAGCTTCCGTAGCTGATCAGCATGGACCAGAACGCCCGGGCGCACCGCCGGCCCCAGGAACGCAGGATCCCGGACACGCGACGGCGCGGGCGCCGCGCTGCTCGGCACCGAACCGCGCGCGGGCGGATCAGAGCGTGGGACGCCCGTCACTGAGCAGCCCGGCGTTGAGGAGCGCCAGGATGCGGGAGGCGCGCTTGGGGTCGGTGTGCTCGGCCAGCAGCGCCTCCCGGGTGGGGAAGTGCCGGTAGAGGGTGCCGATCCCGAGCGGCGCCGCCATCGCGATGGTGCTCGGCGCGCGGCTGATCGACAAGCTGGGCAGCGGGCCGACCTCCTTCATCGGCGGCATGGTCAGCATCGTCGCCACCCTCCCCTTCGTCGCCATCGGCTCCGACACCAACTACTGGTACCTCGGCGCCGCGATGGTGGTGCGCGGATTCGGCATCGGCCTGTGCGCGATGCCCGCGATGACGGCCGCCTACCGGGCCGTCTCGCCGATGAAGGCGGGACCGGGGGCACTGTGGCATGCCCGGCGCGGCACACCCGGCCCGGCACACCCGGCCCGGCGCGCCCGGCGTCGGCCCCGAACCCGGTTGCCTTGTCCATTACATGGCGTTACGTTTTCGTTACGTTCGATTGGGAAATCTGGGTGGAGCCCACTTGCTGACGTAGGTTTGGGTAAGGCCTAAAGAGATCAACGCGGGGGAAAGCAATGCTCAGCAGGCGTGTACGGGACTCCTATCGGCGGTTAAGGGACTCGCGCCAGGGCCGGAGCCGGGACGCCCACTTGCAGACCCACAGCCGTCGGTTGATGCGGCGACTGGAGCTGCCCGTGCCGCTCGACCCGGCGGAGCTGTGCGAGCGGCTCGGCGAGGACCGCGGCACGCCGATCCGGCTGATGCCGTGGGAGCTGCCGGTCGACGGGCCGTTCGGCATGCTGATATCGCGCCCGCACGAGGACGCCATCGTCTACCAGTCCCACACCACCAAGGCCCACCAGGCCCACATCATCCTGCACGAGGTCGGCCACATCGTCGCGTACGACCTCGCGGGCGGACGGCCCACCGAGGCCGGGCCGCACGGGTGTTACTCCGACCGGGACGAGCGGGACGCCGAGGTCATCGCCTCCACGATCATGCGGCACGCGATCACGCTCGGGCGCCGGGCGCAGCGCTACGGCATCGACGAGCCCTGGCAGCCCTCGGTGTACAACAGCCTGGTCCTGACCGACGGGCTGACGTGAGGGCGTTCGACTGCGTCGCCATCGTCACGCTGCTCGCCGGTACCGCCTGGACGCTGCCCGCGCTCGTCCGCCGCCGCTTCCGCGATCCCATGCGGCTGCACCTGAGCCTGTCCCTGCTGTTCATGGGGCTGGGCAACCTGCTGGCGCAGCCCCGCCTGGTCGCCCTCCTCGACCGGCGCACCACCGCCGGGGTCGCCAAGTGCAGCTACAACGCGCTGGTCCTGGTCGGGCTCTGCCTCATGGTCTCGTTCCTGCGGGAGCGCCCGATCAACCGCCGTACGGCCGGGCGCTCGTGGGAGGTGCTGCTGTGCGCGGCCTGTCTGGCGGGCATGGTCGCGATGACCGTCCTGCTGCCGCCGCCGCTCCGCAACCACACCCTGACCAGCCACTTCCTGCTCGACTGGCGGGTGCGGGTGTTCTACGACCTGGGCAACGTCTTCCTGTTCTCCGGGTACGCCGCGTGCGCCCTGCTCGCCCTGCGGCACTCGCGCGCCGGGCACCCGCTGCGCAGATGGTCCCTGGCGGTCATCGCCGCCGGCCTGATCGGGCTGGACCTGAGCTGCGTCTTCCGCGTCCTGTGGGTCAACCTGCCGGGGCTGCGCGCGCCCGGGACGCCGGTGACGTACGACGAGGACTTCGGCTTCGGCATCGCCGCCACGATCGTGGTGTGCGCGGGGCTGAGCCTGCCGTTCTTCGTGGGCCTGTTCCAGCTCCGGCGGGACCGGCGCGACCACCGCGCGCAGTACCACGGCCTGGAGGCGCTGTGGCAGCGGGTGGCGGTCTTCTACCCCGAACTGATCCTCGACCAGCGGAGTTTCGTCGGGCGGCAGCTGGGGCCCGTCGCGGACTACGCCTCGGCGACGTACCGGCGGTACGTCGAGTGCCGGGACGGGCTGACCCGGCTCGGCCCCTACCTCCGGCTCGCCGCCGACGAGTTGGCACCCGGCGGGGACGGTCTGCCGAAGGATCCGCGCGCGGCGGCCCGCATCGTCGACCGCGCGCTGCTCCTGTACGGGGCGCAGTCGCTGGGCGAGGCGGCGCCGAAGACGAACGCGCTGTTCATCCCGGGGCCCCGCGAGGCCTCCGACGACTACGAGAGCGACCTCGTCGGGCTGATCGAGATCTCCCGCGAGCTGCGGGCGCTGCGGGCCCAGCGCACGGGCGCGGCGTAGCCGCCCGGGCCGGTGCGCCGCCCGGCGCACCGGCCCGAGGGTGCGGGAACCCTACGGCACCAGGACGAACTTGCCCCGGAATCCGCCGGCCTCCAGCCGCCGGTGCGCCTCGTGCGCGTCGGCGAACGGGAGGACGGTCGTCCGCGGCCGCACACCGGCGTCGCGGGCGGCGTGGGCGGCCACCTCGGCCAGGTCCGCGCGGTCCAGCTCCACACCGTGGAGGACGAACTCCACGTCCGGGCGGCGGGCCGGGTCGGGCGCGGCGAACGGGACGAGGGTCAGGAACGTGCCGCCCGGGCACACCGCCTCGATCAGGTCCGGGGCGCCGCCGGCGTCCACGACGACGTCGTAGGCCTTCGCCTCGACGCGCGCCGGGTCGGTCAGCACCGCTCCCCCGCCCGGGCGGCCGAGGCGCAGCGCCCGGCAGGCCTCGGCGTCGCCGGGGCGGACGAGGAGGTCGGTGGTGGTGTCCGGCTCGTCGAGCAGCCGGACGGCGAGCTGTCCGCCGAGGCTGCCCTGGGCGCCGACGAGCAGCACCCGGCGGCCGGCCCGGACGGGGGTGCGGCGCAGCGCCTGGACGGCGGTGACGCCGGCCAGCGGCAGGGCGGCCGCGTCGACGAGGTCCAGGGCGTCGGGGACGCGGACGACGTACTCGGGGTCGAAGCGGACGTACTCCGCCATGCTGCCGACACCGGTGCCCAGTTGGGCGGTCATCGCCATGACGCGGTCGCCGGCGGTGTAGCCGCAGCCGGCGGGTGCGTGGGCGACGGTGCCGGCGAGGTCCCAGCCGAGGACGGCCGGGAGGGCGGTGGGGATCAGGCCCGAACGGGTGGCCAGGTCCACGGGGTTGACGGCGGCGGCCGCCACCCGGATGACGAGTCCGTCCCCGTCCGGTTCGGGCAGGTCGAGGAGGCCGAGTACCTCCGGGCCTCCGGTGCGCGTGATCCCCACGGCCTTCATCGTGCGGTGTCCTCCCCGGGACTCGGCGCCGGAGGCCTCGGGGCGTCCAGCGCGTCCATGATCGACAGTAGTTGCTCGCGGACCTCCGGGGTCATCCCGCCGGCCCGCATCGCGATCGAGCGCACCTGCCGGTCGGCGAGGACGGAGGCCCAGGCCGGGTCGTCGGCCGCGTCGGCGGCCGTCTCCTCGTTGATGAGCGCCCCCACCGAGACCGGGAGGGTCATCGGGCGGGCGCGGAAGTACTGCACGATCGCGGCGAGCACGCTGATCGTGGGGTTGGTCTGCGAGCCGTTGCGCAGGGCGGCCAGGTAGCTCCTGGAGACGGTGACGTCGTGGGACGGGTCCTCGGAGATCGCCTGGGCGACCTCGGACGTGGAGGGTTCCCGGCGGCGTCCCACGGCGTCCGTGGTGGCTGCATCCGCGAACCACGCGTTGAGGCGTTCCGCCAACGTGGCCATGTCCGTCTCCCTGGGCTCCGGCGCCTCGGGTCGGGACGACTCGGCGCGACGTTCGGTGACGGCAGGGTAGACGCTAGCGCTTCGCCTGTGAAGTCGCCGAGGTTCTCGAAGCCTAACACCAGTGCCACCTCATCAACACACCTGCCAATATAGTGGCAGCAAGTGCTAATATACTGGCGCTTGCGATCGCCATAGAGACAATCGTCCTGTGAGAAGGTCCTGCGTCGCCCCGGCCACCCGGGGTGCGGGAGCCCTGGCAGTCCAGGGCGCAGGAGCCCCGGGAGGCCGGGGACGCAGGACCGCCCGAACCCTTCCGAATCCGGAGGAGACATGCGCAGCGGTACGACTTTCACCCAGGGCCTGCGGCACAGCGTCGACGACGGCCGGGCCGGCGGCCCGGCGTGGACGGTGGAGGCCGTCCGCCAGGTGCGCTACCACGTCGTCAGCTCCGACCACCTGTTCGCGCTCGACAACACGGCCCTCCTCGACGGCTGCCCGGACGCGCCCATGCGCGCCGGCGACCGCCGCCTCGTCGTCATCGACGAGAACGTCGACAAGCTCTACGGCGGCCGGATCCGCGACTACTTCACCTACCACCGCGTCGCGGTCACGATGCTGCCGCTGCGGGCGGACGAACCCGTGAAGGAGTGGGAGTCCGTCCTGCGCGTGGTCGACGCCATGAACGACTTCGGCATCGACCGCCGCCGCGAGCCGGTCCTCGCCATCGGCGGCGGCGTGCTCACCGACATCGTCGGCTTCGCCGCCAGCCTCTACCGGCGCGGAACCCCGTACATCCGCATCCCCACCACGCTGATCGGCCTGGTCGACGCCGGGGTCGGCGTCAAGACCGGCGTCAACTACGGCCTCGGCAAGAACCGCCTGGGCACCTACGCCCCGGCGACGGCCACCTTCCTGGACCGCACCTTCCTGCGCAGCCTCGCGCCGCGGCACATCAGCAACGGCCTCGCCGAGATCATGAAGATGGCCCTCATCCGCTCCGAGGAACTGTTCGCGCTGCTGGAGTCCTGGGGCGCCGCCGTCCACGCGGACCGGCTCCAGGGCTCCACCGGGGAGCTGGCCGCCGCGTCGGACGCGATCGTCGCCGAGGCCATCCACCTGATGCTCGAAGAGCTCCAGCCCAACCTGTGGGAGTCCCACCTGGAGCGGTGCGTGGACTACGGGCACACCTTCAGCCCGACCGTCGAGATGCACGCGCTGCCGGAACTGCTGCACGGCGAGGCCGTCATGATCGACATGGCCCTCACCACCGCGCTGGCCACCCTGCGCGGCGACCTCTCCGAGGAGCAGGCCGACCGGATCTACCGCGTGGCCACCGCGCTCGGACTGCCCGTGTGGAACGACGTCCTGGCCGACCCGGCGCTCCTGGAAGCCGCCCTGCTCGACACCGTCCGCCATCGCGACGGCCACCAGCGGCTGCCGCTGCCCGTCGGGATCGGCCGGCACCACTTCGTCAACGACGTCACCCCGGCCGAACTCCGCGCCGCCACCGAGCTGTTGCGGCGCAAGGCCGCGGTGGCCGGGCACATCCCGGCCGGCTACGCGCGGGTGAGCGCGTGAGCGAGCGCAGCGAGGTGGGCGTGAGCGCCCCCCACGGCGGGGCCCGGCCCGTCACCGCCGTCGTGATCGGCGGATCCACCGGCATCGGCCGGGGCGTCGCCGACGCGTGGGCCGCCGAGGGCGTCGAGACCCACGTCCTCAGCCGCTCCCGGCCCGCCGGCCCCGGCGCCGACCTGCTCGCCTGGCACCCGCTGGACCTGCGCGACGGCGACGCGGCGCGGGCCGCCCTGCGCTCCGGCATCCCGCCCCGGGTCGACCTGGTCTGCTACTCGGCCGTGTACTTCACCGACCGCCGCGAGCCCTTCACGGACGTCCACGAGGCCGACTGGCTGGACCAGTTCGCGGTCAACGTGCACGGGCTGGCGTGGACACTGAAGGAGACGCTGCCCGCCCTGCGCGCGGCCGGCCCCGGCCTGTTCCTGCACATCTCCTCCGAGGTGGTCTACAACGCGGGCCCGAACCGGTCCGGCTACGCCGCGACCAAGGCCGCCGCCGACTCGCTGGTCCGCTCCGTCGCCCAGGAGACCGACCCCGCCGAGGTGACGTTCATCCAGGCGCTGCCCGCCGGGATGGTGGACACCCCCGGCATCCGCGCCCGCCGGCCGGCGGGCTTCGACTACGGGGCCTACATGACGCCCGCGCACTTCGGGCCACTCGCGGCCGAACTCGCCCGCACGCGCGGGGTGCCGTACGCGGGCGAGGCGCTGGTCGTGCACGAGGACCGGAGCTGGACGCCGGTCCGCGCAGGGACCCCGCAGTCCCAGTCCCGCCCGCAGTCCCAGTCCCGCCCGCAGTCCCAGTCCGACGCGGTGTCACCGTCCCGCCCGCCGTCCCCGTCCGGCGCACTGTCATCGCCCCCGTCCGGCGTCTGAGCGCGCCCGACTCCCTGTCCCCGAGCACGACGTCGAGGAGGACCCGTGCCACAGCTCCAGGCACACACACTGCTGTTCGACATGGACGGAACCCTGGTGGACTCGACCGCCCTGGTCGAGTCCACCTGGGCGGACTTCAGCGGGCGGCACGGGCTGGACCTCGCCGAGGTCCTCGCCTACGCCCACGGCCGCCCCACCCGCGAGACCGTGCACCGCTTCGTCGCCGACGCGCCGCTCGCGGCGTCCGAGACGCGGCGGCTGGTCGCGCACGAGGAGTCGGAGACCGCCGGCATCACGGCCGTGCCGGGCGCCGCCGCGCTCCTCGCCGCGCTGCCGCCCGGCTCCTGGGCGGTCGTCACCTCCGCGAGCCGCCGACTGGCCGAAGTGCGGCTCGGCGCGGCCGGACTGCCCGTACCGGAGCTGCTGGTCAGCGCCGACGACGTCACCCGCGGCAAGCCCGACCCACAGGGCTACCTGCTCGCCGCCCGGCGGGTGGGCGTGGAACCGCGGGAGACCGTCGTCTTCGAGGACTCCCCCGCCGGCATCCGCGCCGGACTGGCCTCCGGCGCGCGCACGGTGGTCATCGGCGGCTGCGCCGACCACGACCACGAGGCGGAGCGGCACCCCGACTTCCGGGGCTTCGCGGTGGCCCCGGCCGACCCGTCCCGCCCCGGCGTGACGCTCACCGTGCCGGAACCCGTCGCCGACGGCCGGCCGGTGCGGCCGTGACCGGGACAACGGCCCCGGCCGCGACCACCCTCGCCGCCGACGTCGGCGGCACCTGGGTGCGCTGGCGCGCCGGGGGCCCCGGGAGCCCGGTCGAGCGGGTGCCCGCGCCCAGCCGGCTGCGGCACCCGGAACGGGCCGTCGCGGACCTGCGGCGGGACATGGTCGAGCTGCTCGGCGGGGCCGCCCCGCCCGGCGCCAGGGCCGCCGTCTCCTTCGGCGCGGCCATCGACCACCTCACCGGCGTCGTCCACGGCTCGGCCCCGCTGTGGGGCGCGGCGGACGAGCCGTACGACCTCATGGCCGCCCTGCGCGAGCACCGGCCGGACGTCACCTGGACCCTCGTCAACGACGTCACCGCCGCCCTCGCCGACTTCGCCGTCAACCACGCCCGCCCCGGCACCCGGCGCGTCGCCTACCTGACCGTCAGCAGCGGCATCGCGCTGCGCACCGCCGACCTGGAGCGGACGGTGATCCCCGTCGACGCGTGGGGCCTGCAGGGCGAGGTCGGACACCTGACCGTCGCCTGCCCGCCGGACCTGGCCGGGCTGCCGTGCGAGTGCGGCGGCCCCGACCACCTCGCCTCGCTCGCCGCCGGCCCCGGCTTCGTCCGGGTCGCCGAACGCCTGGGCCTGCCGGACGCCGCACGGGTGGCCGACTGGCTGCCCGGCGCGCTCGACGCCGGCGACCCGGCCGCCCGGCGGCTGCTCGGCCTGTGCGTCGAACCGGTCGCCCAGCTGATCCGCACCCTGTGGTGCCTCGACCCGCACCTGGACCTGCTCGGGCTCGGCGGCGGCGTCGTCGAGGGCCTCGGCGCGCACTACGCCACCGAGCTGCGCCGCCGCCTGGCCGCCTCCACCTCGTACGCCGCCCGCGGCTACGGCCGGGCCTGGCTCGACGACCGCCTGGTGCTGTGCGGCCCCGGCGACGTGGACGCGCTGCGCGGCGCGGAGTGCATCGGCCACTGGCCGCCGAGGATCGCCCGGTGAGCGCGGCGAGCACCGTGAGCCCGGTGCGCCCGGCCGGCGCCGCGAGCACGACCGGCGCCCCGACCCCGGCCACGCATCGCGCGCTGGTGCGCCGTGCCCCGGACCGCCACGGCCGCACCCTCGTCGACGTCGCCGAGGTGCCCACCCCCGCGCTGCGGCCGGGCGACGCGCTGCTCGCCCCCGCCGTGGCCGGCATCTGCGGCACCGACTGGCAGATCCTGCGCGGCCTGCGCGACGACCCCACCCCGGTGCTCGGGCACGAGGGAGTGGCGTACGTCGTCGAGCCGGGCGACACCGGGCTCGCCCCGGGCACGCCCGTCACCGTGAACCCCACGCACCCGGACGACCCGTCGTTCCTGCTCGGGCACAACCTGCCCGGCCTGTGGGCGGAGCTCGCCCGGATCCCGGCGTCGGCGGTGCGCGCGGGCCTCGTCGTCCCGGTGCCGGACAGCGCCGTGCGCCCCCGGGTCGCCTCGCTGGCCGAGCCGCTCGCCTCCGTCCTGTACGGGCTGCGCACCACGCTCCGCCTGGTGCGCCCGGCCTCGCTGGTCGTCTGGGGGGACGGCATCGTGGGCCGCCTCGCCACCGAGCTGTGGCCGCGCGAACTGCCGGGCCTGCGCGTCCTGTTGGCCGGCCACGGCGACGGCGCCGTCCACCCGGACGACCCCGCGCTGCCGGCTCTGCTGGCCGCCCTGCCCGGACCGGTCGCCGCGGTGATCGCCACCCCGCGCACCGGCACCCCGGACGCCCTGCGGGCGCTGGACCGCCTCGTGCCGGGCACGCTGGTCGTGGACGTGCACGCCGGACTGCCGTCCGGCCCGGTCGAGTTGACCGCCGGCCCGGTCGACGTCACGGCGGTGCGCGCCGAGCACTGCGGCGGCGCGCCGTGGCCGCCGCGGGCCACCAGCCTCGCCCGGCCCGCCGGTCCGCTGCTCCTGCACGGCCACCGGGGCGTGTCGGGCGACCACCTGCGCGAGGCCGTCGCCCACCTCACCGCCCCGCGCGAGGCGCTGGGCCGGGACGTCCTCACCCACGAGGTCGGGCTCGACGGGGCCGCCGAGCTCGTCAACACGGTCCTGACCACGCGGCGGCGCGTCGCGGACGGCCGCCGGGTCCTCAAGGCGGCGATCCGGGTGGCACCTCCGCGGGACCGGCAGTACGGGGTCGGGGGTGGCCGGTGACCGCCCACCCGGTGACCGCCCTCCTGGTGGCCGCACCGCAGTGGCGGATCGCGGACGACCGGACGGCCGCCGCCCGGGCCGCGCTCGCGGCCGGGGCGGACGCGCTCCAGCTGGACTTCGGCGGGGCCCACCGGGGCCCGTTCCTCGACGACCCCGCCGAACTCGCCGCCGCCCAGGGGATCGCCGGGATCCTGCCGGTCCCCGTCCTGGCGGTGAACCACGCCAACGACCTCGGCCTGGCCCTCCCCGACGGCACGGCCAACCCCGCCGCCCTCGCCCTGCTGCGCCGGGCCCTGGACTGCGCCCTGCGCCTGGGCGCCCGGGTCCTGCACGTCCCGGGCTTCCGGCGCAGCCTGCCCGTCACTCCTCACCTACGCGCCGGGACCGCCGAGTTGCTGCGAACCCTGGGCAACGAAGCCGACGCGGCCGGGCTGACGCTCGCCTACGAGTCACCGCTCGACGCCCAGGACAGCCTCGCCCTCGCCCGCGCGGTGGGCCGCCCGGCCCTGCGCCTCGTCCTGGACACCGGCAACCTGCTCGACGCCGGCACCCCGCCCGCCGGCTTCGCCCGCGCCGTCGCGGCGGCCGGATTGCTCCTGCCCGACCTGCACGTCAAGGACCCCTCGCGCCCGACGACCTGGCGCGGCATCCGCACCGAACTGCCGGACCTGCTGCGGCACGCCGGCGCCCGCACGGTGCTCGTCGAGAACGACTACCGCCGGGCCCCCGGCCGCCTGCGCGCCGACGTCACCGCGTGCCGCGAGGCATCCCGTCACACCCCTCACACCGCTCCCAGGGAGAACGCCCCGTGAAAGCCATCCTGCTGACCGCACCGCGCACGGTGACGATCGCCGAGGTCGACCCGCCCGTACCGGGCCCCGGCGAGGTGCTCGTCCGGGTCGGCCTGCTCGGGTTCTGCGGCACCGACCTCGGCTTCTTCGACGGCACCAGCAACTACCTGCGGGACGGCCTCAAGAGCTACCCGTTCGTCCCGGGCCACGAGTGGGTCGGCACGGTGTGCGGGACCGGCCCCGGCGTCGACGCCGGCTGGGCCGGACGCCGGGTCTCCGGGCACAACTTCCGGGTCTGCGGGCGCTGCCCGGCCTGCCGGGCGGGCCGGATCCGCTACTGCCCCGACCGCAGCGAGATCGGGGTGCTGGGGCCCCGACCCGGCGCCGGGACCGAGCTGCTGACCGCCCCGGTGGACACCCTGACCCGGATCCCCGACGCCCTGTCCGACACCGCCGCCGCACTGCTGGAGCCCACCGCGGCGGCCGTGCACGCGGTGGACCGGATCGCGGTGGGCCCGCACGACCGGGTCGCCGTGCTCGGCGGCGGCACCCTCGGGCTCGCCGCGGCCCAGGTGACGCGGGCGCTCGGTGCGGACACCGTCGTCCTCGACCCGCACCCCGCGGCCCGCGAGCTCGCGGCCGCCCTCGGCCTGCCCGCCCTGGCGGCGCCGGGCGAGCGGTACCAGGGGGCGTACGACGCCGTGGTGGAGGCCTCCGGCAGCGGCGCCGCCGTCCGGGCGGCCGTCGGCCTGGTCGCCCCGGGCGGCCGGATCGCCCAGCTCGGCACGCCCCACCACCCCGTCGACGGCTTCGACGCCGCCGCACTGGTGATCAAGGACGTCACGCTGCACGCCGCGCTGTCCGGGGTCGGCTACTGGGACCGGCTGGTGGAGCTCGTCGAGTCGGGCGCCGTCGACCTGGACCCGCTCGTCGACCGGGTGTTCCCGCTGGAATCCGTGGAGTCCCTGGACGCCGCGTTCGCCCACCTCGCGTCCCCGGACCGCCGACGGCCCAAGGTCCTGGTGCGCATCGGGGCGGAGCAGCCGGGCGGCGTGGCCGAAACCGCAGCGGCGCTGGTGAGTTGATGAACGGAACGGACCCCGGCGCGGACCGTCCCGGCGCGGACCGCCCCGCCCGGATCGACGCGCGCACGGCGGCGCGGCTGGCCACCCTGGCCGCCGCCGCCTTCGTCTACGTCACCTTCGAGGTCTTCCCCGTCGGCCTGCTCCAGGACATGGCGGACGACCTCGGCGTCCCGGCCGGGCGGATCGGGCTGCTGCTCAGCGGCTACGCCGTCGTCGCGGCCGTGGTCACCATGCCGACCGTCGCGCTCGCCGCGCGGGTCTCCCGCCGCACGGCCCTGCTCGTCTGCCTGCTCGTCCTGCTCGCCGCCGAGCTCATGGCCGCGCTCGCGCACGACTACCCGACGATGGTGGCCAGCAGGGTCGCCGCCGCGCTCACGCACGGGGTGCTGTGGTCGCTGATCGCCCCGGAGGCGGCCGGACTGGTGCCGCGCGAGCGGGTGGGCACGGCGACCGCGGCCGTCTTCGGCGGCGCCACCCTGGCGTCGATCGTGGGCAGCCCCGGGACCACCCTGATCGGGCAGCTGATCGGCTGGCGCGCCACGGCACTGCTGCTCGCGCTCGCCACCGCGGCCGTGACGGGCGCCCTGGCGTGGGCATTGCGCCGGCGGCCGGAGGTCGGGCCCGCCGAGGCGCCCGCACGGACGGGCGAGGGCGTCCGCATGGACCGGCGCGCGGTGCTGACGCTGTGCGGGGTGGCGCTCGTGCTGGTCACCGCCCACTTCCTCAGCTACACCTACTTCTCCGTGCTCGTCGCCGGCATCACCGGCTCGGCCGGGTCCGTGGTCACCCTGCTGACGGTCTTCGGACTGGCCGGCGCCGCGGGCACGTTCCTCGTCGGCCGCCACAACGACACCGTCCCGCGCCGGACGGCCACCGTGACGATGACGGCCTTCACGGCGGGCGTCGGCCTGCTCCTGCTCGGCTCCGCCCCGCTGCCGGGAGCCGTCGCCGCCGCGGTGGCCACGGTGGCCGTCGCCCTGTGGGGCGGGGCGTTCGCCGCCGCCGGGCCGGTGTTCCAGACCGGGATCATGCGCCTGGCGGGCGACGACGCCGACCGCGCGTCCTCGATCTACGTCACCGGCTTCCAGATCGGCATCGCGAGCGGCTCGGCACTCGGCGCGGCCCTGCTCGACGGCTCCCCCGCCTGGCTGCCCGCCGTCTCGACGGCCCTCGCCACGGCCGTCCTGCTCGCCGTGACGCTCCGCCGCCCGATCCCGGAGGCGAACCCGGCCGGCGCTCCGGAGGCCGTCGAGCAGCAGCGCGGCCCGTCAGAACGTAGGAACGGACCACGATCCACCGCGTCGGCCGGCGGATGTCAGCTCCTCCCAGGCCATCGGCCCGGGGGCGTATCCGGCGTACATCCCCGGGGCGACGCGCAGGGCCGGCGCGGCTGAATACGATCTCCGCATGGAAGAGCTTCTCCAGCGTCTCTCGACATCGAAGCGCGTGACCTGGCTGATGTCGCAGGCCGTGGTGCTGGCCACCGCCGGCTTGTATGCGCTGATGCTCCCCTTGACGATGCCGGCCCCTGAGCACGGCCTGTTCCGGTTCCCCGACCTCGGGGGCTTCCAGAAGATCGGTCTCTGGCTCCTGCTCGCCCTGCCGGTTCTGCTCGTGCGCCGTCTGCCGGCGGCGGTCTTCACGGTGGTCCTGGGCGAAGCGGTCCTCGGCGACGCCTTCGGCGCGCGGCCCTCGATCGTGTTCGTCCTGCTCGTCGGCTTGGGCGGGTACCTCGCCGTCCGGCGGCCGAAGGCTGCCGCCGTCGGCTCCGTCGCGAGCGTCGTGGCCGCGTTCTTCAACGACCTCCACGGCCGCGAGCAGTCCCTCGGCGACGCGTCCCAGTGGGCCGGGGGGTTCGCGTTGTGGTTCGCGGTCGCGTGGGTCTTCGGCGGGGTGTACCGCAAACGCCGTGAGTACCTCGAAGCCCTGCAGGAGCAGACCGCGGCCCGCGTCGTCATGGCCGAGCGGCTGCGGATCGCCCGCGAGCTGCACGACAGCGTCGCGCACAGCATCGGGATCATCACGGTGCTGTCGGGAGCGGCGGCGCGGGTCGTGGAGACCAAGCCCGAGCAGACGCGGCAGGCGCTGGCCGGCATCGAGACCACCGGCCGGGAGACGCTGCTGGAGCTGCAGCGCATGCTCGGGGCGCTCCGCCGCGCCGAGCCCGACGACGCCATGCCGCAGGCCGCTCCGCTGGCGCCGGCCGGCAGCCTGGCCGACGTCCCGCAGCTCGCCGAACGCACGGCCGGCGCCGGGGTGCGGGTTCAGGTGACCTGGCGGGGCGAGCGGCGTCCACTGCCGCCGGAGATCGAACTGTCGGCGTTCCGGATCATCCAGGAGTCGGTGACGAACGTGGTGCGGCATTCCAGGGCGCGGACGTGCCGGGTCGCGGTCGGTTACGAGCCGGAAGGGGTGACGATCGAGGTGGTGGACGACGGGGACGACGCTCGCGGCGGGCCCGGCCGGCCGAGGCTCTCCGCGGCCGGCGGGAGCGGCTTCGGCCTGCTCGGCATGCGCGAGCGGGTGACGTTGCTGTCCGGCCAGTTCAGCGCCGGCCGGCGTCCGGAGGGCGGGTTCCGGGTGACGGCGAGGCTCCCGGCATGAGCGTGCGGGTGCTGCTGGTCGACGACCAGCCGCTGATGCTGGTCGGGCTCGGGATCCTGATCGGCGACACCGACGACCTGGAGGTGGTCGGCGAGGCCGGCGACGGCCGCGAGGCGGTGCGCCTGGCGCGTGAACTGCGGCCGGACGTCGTGGTGATGGACATCCGGATGCCGGGCATGGACGGGATCGAGGCGACCAGGCAGGCGACCGCCGAGCCGGACCCGCCCAAGGTCCTGGTGCTGACGACCTTCGACGACGACGAGTACGTCTACGGCGCACTGCGCGCCGGGGCCAGCGGATTCCTGCTCAAGAGCATGGCCCTGGACGCGATCCTGGAAGCGATCCGCGTGGTGGCCGCGGGCGACGCGCTGATCGCGCCGAGCGTGACCCGACGGCTGATCGCGGACTTCGCCGCAACGTCCGGCCCCGCGACCCCCGAACCGGACGCCGGGCCCGCCCCGGACCCGAGTCCCATCGCGGGGATCACCGACCGGGAGCGCGAGGTGCTGGCACTGGTCGGACAGGGACTGTCGAACACCGAGATAGCCGAGCGGCTGGTGATCAGCGCGGCGACCGCGAAGACCCATGTCGCGCGTCTGTTCGCCAAGCTCGTGGCCCGGGACCGCGTCCACCTGGCGATCATCGCCTTCGAAACCGGACTCGTGCCGCGTAGACGGTAGGGGCCCGCGACCGGGCCGGTCACGCTCGGCCGCGGGCCGCGGAACGAACCCTGACCTGCACGGCAGGCGAGCCGGCCGAAAGGCTTCCGGTGCCGCTTCGGCGAGCGCCGAAGCGGCACCGGAACAACCAACAGCAAACGGGGGTGCGAGGCGACCGGGCCGGTCAGACGGCGTGTTCGTCGAGGAAGCGCTCGACGTCCCGCGCCCACAGCCGGCCCTCGTCCTCGGTGAAGGCGTGGCCCGCGCCCGGGTACTCGACGACCGTCGCCCCCGGGATCCGCTCCCCCAGCAGCCGGCTGGTGGCCGGGAGGACGACGCGGTCGGCGCCCGCGACAACGACGAGCGTGGGCACGGCGATCTCGCCCAGGTGGCCGGTCAGGTCGACCCGGGTGGCGGCGGTGATCTGGAGCAGCCCGCCCGCGGGCAGCCCCGCCCCGACGGCGGCGGCCTGTGCGCCGTGCTCCTCCGCGCCGAGCTCCGCGAGGAGCCGGGGGTGCGTCAGCAGGCCGATCAGGTAGGCGCCCAGCACGGACGGGTCCCCGGCCGCGGCCAGGGCCTCCCACACCGCGGCGACCGTGCGCAGCTGCGCGTCCGGCTCGCTGAAGCCGACCGTGAGCACCAGGCCGGTGACCCGCTCCGGGTGGCGCAGCGCGGTGGCGAGGGCGACGGCGCTGCCGAAGGACGAGCCGACCACCGGGAACCGCTCGTGGCCCTCGCGGACCAGGGCGGCGACCAGGGAGTCCGCCAGTGCGAACACGTCGAGGTCGCCGGACGGGTCCGACGCGCCGGTGCCCGGGTAGCGGGTGCCGACGAGGTGGCGGCGCCCGGCGAGGCGCCGGATCAGCGGCCCGAAGTTCAACTCGACGTCGCCGCCCGCCCCGTGGGCGAGGGCGAGCCCGGCGCCCGTCCCGGCGCTCAGGTACTCGGTGCGGCCGGTGCCGAGCAGCGCGCTCGACACCGGCGACTGGAGGTCCGTCACCTCTCTCCCTTCCGCTTGCCGAACCGCCGCACGAGCGGCATCTCCACGTACCGGTACAGCAGTCCGGCGATCACGAGGGAGACGGCCAGCGCCGACGCCAGGTAGACGGCGACCATCGCCCCCGAGCCGAACGGCCCGTGCAGCACCTTGATGTTCAGCGTGTAGAGCACCAGGTAGTGGCACAGGTAGAACGCGAACGACGCGTTGCCGAGCGCCAGCAGGGGCCGGGAGGCCAGGACGCCCGGGCGGCCGGCGACGTCCCGCTGGGCGGCCGCCACGATGAGCAGCACGCACGGGACGATCAGCGGCGCCCGCCAGCCGAACAGCACCGGGCTGTAGGTGGCGACGGCGTAGGCCGGGACGAACGACACCAGCACCCACGGCAGGCTGATCCGCGGGAAGCGGCCGGAGGCCACCAGCTGGGCGGCGAACATGCCCGCGAAGAAGTCGAAGAGACGCCCCAGCGGGAACACGTAGGCGAACCACAGCTGGAAGCCCGTCACGCTCGGCTCGCTGATCAGCTTGATGTTCCCTGACGGCAGCGTGTAGGCGAGCACCGGCATCAGGACGGCGCCGGCCACGCACACGGCCAGCCCGGCCCAGGAGGTGCCGGAGCGGACGGTGCGGAACCGGGCGATCACGAACGGGAACACCAGGTAGAACACCGCCTCCACCGCGAGCGACCAGCCCGGGGGCAGGACGGTGAAGTTGTGCTTCGGGTTCGGCACCCACACCTGGGTGAGCGTCGCGTAGCGCAGCACGTCGGAGAGTTGCGTGCCGGTGCCCCAGAACACCGCCACCGCCGCCACGCCGGCCGCGTAGTACAGCGGCAGGATCTTGACGAACCGGCGGCGGTAGAAGGCCCCCAGGCGGTCGCCCGTGCGGGACGACCACGTGAGCACGAAGCCGCTGAGGACGAAGAAGAACGCCACGCCTAGGCCGCCGAACTGGTTGGAGACCTCGTGGAAGACGACGTTGGTGTGGTGGTCGGCGAAGGTCGGCAGCGCCAGGTACGAGGAGTGGCACACGAAGACCGACAGCGCGGCGAAGAAGCGCAGTCCGGTCAGCGAGTCGAGGCGGGGGGTGCGCCGCCCGGCCGCCGCTGGCGGCGGCCCGCTGGGTGCGGGGACCGCCGCCGGCGCCGGCGCCAGTCTGCCGGCGCTGTTCACCGTGCTCATTCCCCGGCCGGGGAGGTCAGGGCCGACACCGCCGCCACCGCCGCGAGACCGTCCTCGTACCCGAGCACGGCGGCCACGCCGCGCACGTCGGGGTCGAACGGGTCGGCGCCGAAGCCGGCCCGCGCGCGCTCGGACGGCTCCAGGACGACGGCCCGGTCCAGCACCTTCCGGCGCTCCGGCGTCACGTAGCCGGGCAGCTCGGGCTGCGGGCGCAGGACGAGCACGCGGTCGGCGTGGGCGGCGAGTTCGGCGTTGGTGAGGGAGTAGATGCCGCCGTCGACGTAGTCCGCGCCGTCGATCGTGGCCACCGGCCACAGGCCCGGCACGGCGCAGCTGGCGGTGAGCGCGTCCACCAGGCCGACGCCCGAGTCCGCGGTGAAGACGGCGGGCTCGCCGTCGGCGCGCACGGCGGTGACCGAGAGCCGGGCCTCGGGCCAGGCGTCCCGCTGGAGGCGGCCGGCGATGGCCGCGCGGCGGCGGGCCGGGTCGGTGCCGGAGCGCTCGCGGGACAGCGCGGCGAGCCGCTCGGTCTTGACGGCCAGGGACTCGTCGGCGCCGTGGACGGCGAGGACGTCCGGCAGGATCTCGGCGAGGGAGACGGCCGGGGCGAGTTCGGCGTTGCGGCGGGACTTGCGGACCGTGCGGTCGAACTCGGCGGCGGCGCCGGAGTGCAGCACGGCGGCGGCGACGGCGGCGCCGGCCGACGTGCCGACCACGTGGCCGACGGCGTCGAGCCGGAGCGCCCCGGCCTCCTCCAGCGCGGCCAGGACGCCGATGGTCCAGCCGATGCCGGCGAGTCCGCCGCCGCCGAGGACCACGGCGGTCGATTCCTGCGACATGAACTTCCTCCTGTTGGTACGGGGTGGTGCCCGGTGCGATGTGGTGGTGAGGGTCGTGGGGGGTCGTGGGAGCGGTCGGGGCCGTGGGGGTCGTGGGGGCGGTAGGGGCTGTGGGGGCCGGCCACCGTGCCCTCGGGGCGGGTCCGGTGGCCGGCCTCGTCCCGGCCGGGGGATGGCGGGACGGTCGCGGGCACGGCGCTCAGCGCGCGTGCACGGGTTCGGCGGGCGCCGCGGTGTCCGTGGGGACGCCGATGGGGGCGGGCGCGCCGGTGGGGGCCTGGCGCGGGCTCGCGTTGCGGCGACGCCAGCGCTGGTCGAGGGGTTTCTCGACGAGCTGGTACGACAGGTAGGTGGCGGCGATGGTCAGCGCCACGATCCCGGCGTACACGATCGGCGCCTCGACCCCGCTGTAGCCGTGGCCCGAGCGGTGCAGGTACCACATCCACAGCAGCGGCCACTGGTACATGTAGACGCCGAAGGTGAAGCGGCCGAAGCGGGCGACCGCGGGCGCGGGCCGGTCCGCCGGGCGGCGCAGGTCGCCGGCGCCGACGGCGCCGATCAGCAGCACGATGCCGGTGATGCCGACCGCGCTGGTGGCGAAGATGAAGTGCGCGTGCTCCGTCGCCACGTAGACCTCCGGTGCCAGCACCACCAGGGCGGTCCAGCGCGGGATCCGGGGCCAGGCGCCGCGCTTGAGCAGCAGGGCGATCAGCATGCCGAGGACGGACTCGACCATGCGCGCGGCCGGGCAGACGTAGACCAGCCAGAACTTCCACTCCGAGATGTCCTCGGGCACGCCGTGGTAGTTCATCCCGGGGCTCTGGAACGTGGCGCCGTCGGGGAGCAGCGACAGGACGAACGGCAGCGCGACGACCACCGCGGTGAGCACGACCGTCAGGATGCGCAGGGCCTTGGTGGAGCGCTGGACCAGCCCCCGGTACAGGAACGGGAAGACCAGGTAGAAGCAGATCTCCACGGACAGCGTCCAGGCCGGGTTGTTCACCGCGAAGTACACGGTGTGGTCCGGCACCCACGCCTGCACGAGGAACAGGTTGGCCAGGACGGTGCCGAGCGGGAACGCCGTCGCGGCGAAGAGGGCCGCGCAGATCACCCAGGCGACCAGGTGGACGGGGATCACCTTGACCACGCGCCGGGACATGAACCGCCGCCAGTCCAGCGACGTGCCGCGCGAGGTCCAGGTCAGCACGAAGCCGCTGAGCACGATGAAGAACGACACCGACGTGTAGCCGACCTTGCTCAGGGCCCCGTACACGTGCGACTGGAGCACCTGGTCGGCGAAGAGGCCGACGCCGACCACGTGCGAGGTGAGGATGAAGAAGGAGGCGGGCAGCCGGGCCAGCGACAGTCCGGGCAGGTTGCCACCGCGGCCCGTGCCGACCGGCTGGGCGGTACCGACCGGCCGGGCGGTGCTCACGAGGACACCCCCGCCTCGGCCTCGGCCCCGGCCCGCTGCGCCGGCACGGCCGGTGCCCCGGGCGCGGGCTCCGTCGGGACCGTGGCCTTCGGCCGGGCCGTGGCCCAGTACTTCATGGTCGGCAGCTCGACCAGCCGGTACAGCAGCCAGCCCGCGAGGATCGTCGCCGCGAAGGTGCCGAGGATCAGGGCGATCGCGGGCAGCGGCGCGTAGTGGGCGCCGTGCTGGATCTTGGTGCGCAGCGTGTACATCAGCACGTGCTGCGTCATGTAGAAGCCGAACGACACCTCGCCCAGCCACACCATCGTGCGCGTGGCCGTCCAGGTGCGGTGCCCGTCGAGGTCGCGGCGGACGGCGGAGGCGACGATCAGCAGCAGCGGCACGAACGTGAACGGGATGAACGAGAAGGTGAACGGCACCACTTCGGCGACGACGTAGCCGACGAGCAGCGCGCCCCACGCGACGGCCGGCCGGATCACCGGCAGCCGGCCCTCGGCGATCACGCGGGCCAGCAGCATGCCGGAGAGGAACTCGGCGAGCCGGGGCAGCGGGAAGTTGTAGCCGAACCAGAACTGGACGGTGGAGATCGGCATGCCGTCGGTGTGCGGCGAGTTGGGCAGCACGGTGGCGACGGCGGCGATCAGGAAGGTCCAGGCGACGCAGCCGGCCAGGGCGAGCGTCAGCCGCTCGCGGGGTATGCGGCGCACCAGCGGCGCGATCAGCGGGAACAGCACGTAGAACATCAGCTCGCAGCAGAGCGACCAGCTGGGGACGTTGACGGCGAGGAAGATGTTGTGGACCGGGAACCAGGAGTTCACGAGGAACAGGTTCGGCAGGTAGTCCCAGGGGCTGGTGGCGGCCGCCCCCGCGAAGAGGACCATGGCGAGCGCCCAGGTCACGACGTGGGACGGGAACAGCTTGACCACGCGCTTGCGGAAGAAGTGCAGGTAGCCGCGGCTGTCGGAGCTCCGCCACATCAGCAGGAACCCGCTGAGGACGAAGAAGAAGGACACGCCGACCCAGCCGGCCTTCCAGAAGATCGTTTTGTAGGTCTCGGCCCAGTTCTGGTCTCTGAACGGGTTCATCGGGATGAACGTGAGCGAGAGGTGGAAGAAGAAGACGGGCGCGGCCGCTATGAAGCGCAGACCCGTCAGGGACGGCAGCGGGGCGCGGTGGTCGTGGCTAGGCCTGGAAATGGGACGCCTCCTTGATGCGGTCGACTGGGGAAGGGGCCGGTCGCACGTGCCGCAGCCCGTAGAGGACGAAGCCGCCCACGGCGAGGCCGACGGCGGCCAGTGGTACGTCGTGCACGTCGTGGAAGTGGGTGATGACCCGGCCGCCGGCGAACGAGCCCAGGGCCGCGCCGACGCCGAAGGCCGACATGTTGGTCGCCAGGGACAGGCTCGGGGCGGCCGCGGCGAGGTCCAGGACGTCGCTCTGCAGGATCGGGATGAGCGAGAAGGTGGCGAGGGCGAAGAGCACCCCGCCGATGGGGAACGTGAGGGTGCTGCGCTGGAGCGGCTGGAAGGCCGCGCAGCCGGCGATGAACGCGGCCGCCGTGAGCAGCGCCGGCCCGCGGCCCCGGCCCGCGAGCCGGCCGCCGATCGAGTTGCCGAAGATGCTCGCGACGCCGTAGGCCACCAGCAGCACGGGGACGGCCGCCTCGGCGTAGCCGGCCGCGACGGCGCTCGGCTCGAAGTAGGTGATGATCGTGAACATCGCCGCCGAGAACAGCGCGGTGGCGCCGACGGTCAGCGCGACGTCGAGATTCAGCAGCGCCGAGATCTCCTGCCGGGCGTCCGGCTCCGGAGTGCCGATGTCCAGGTGGGCGGTCGCCTTGTGCACGCCCCACGTGGCGACCGCGGCGACCACCGAGATCACCGCGAACGGTGTGCGCCAGCCGCCGATCTGGGCCAGCGCGGCCCCGGCCGGGATGCCGAGCACGGTGGCCAGGTTCACCCCGAACTGGATGGCCGTGACGGCCTTGCTGGAGCGCTCCACCGGTAGCAGGCGCTGCGTCAGCACGATCGCGGTGGCGAGGTACGCACCATGGACGCTCGCGGTCACCACCCGCCCCAGCAGCACCAGGGAGAAGTCGGCGGCGGTCGCGATGACGACGTTGCCGAGGGCGAACACCGCGAGCAGCCAGGTGGCCAGCCGCACCTTCGAGACCCCCGCCGTGAGCACGGCGACGACAGGCCCGGCGATCGCGACGGTCGCGGCGTAGACGGTCACGAGCAGCCCCGCCGTCGTCACGTCGACGCGCAACGCAGCCCCGACCTGGGACAGCATCCCGCCGGGCAGCAGCTCGGAGGTGCCGATGCAGCAGATGCCTGCCACCAGCGGAACGGTTCTGCGGGTCACGTGGGAGTCCTCTCAGGAGCCATGAGGAGACTATAGAAACCGAGCTGCCAATATACAAGACAGATTCCTGCGGAGGCGGCGCCGAGCTTGCAGTGAATACGCACCGTCCAGTCAGCCGGCGGCATGCGGGGACTGTGCGGGATGACCGTGCGAAGGGAAGGAAGACGCGGCAGACTACGGCCGTGATCCGGGCCGGGTCGGCAGGCCCGGGGCGTCGACTATCGGCCAATCGACCTTACGTACGCAGTTTCCCTGATGTGCGAACACGTGTGTCGACCGGAGAGTTGGGGGCGAGGAGAAACGAGGGCTCCCCATTCCCACCGTTTGCGAGGTATCGATGCGCTATGAACTGCTCGGGCCGCTCCGCGTGTCCGACGGTACGACGAGCTTTTCCATGAGCGCGCCGAAGATGGAGCTGACCCTGGCCACCCTGCTCGTGGGGGCCGGCCGGATCACCACGAAGGAGCAGTTGATCCAGGAGCTGTGGGGCTCCGGTCCGCCGCGGCGCGCGTCGGCCGCGGTCCACGTGTACCTCTCCCAGCTGCGCAAGTTCCTCGCCGCCGCCGGGGACACCGAAGGGGCCGCGATCACCACCAAGCCGTCCGGGTACCTCCTGCGACTGGACGGCGCCCAGTACGACGTGGCCGAATTCCAGACGGCGATGCGCAGCGGTCGCGCGTGGCAGCACGCCGGGGAGTACGAGGCGGCGCTCGACGACTTCGAACGCGCGCTGTCGCTCGTCCGGGGGCCGGTGCTGGACGGCGGCGCGGAGGGGCCGGTACTGGCTTCCTTCGCCGCCTGGGTGGAGGAGGAACGGCTGGAGTGCCTGGAGCTGTCGATCGAGGCCCGGACCGCACTCGGCCGCCACCGGGAAGTGACCGGGCTGCTCAACACCCTGATCGCGCAGTACCCGTTGCGCGAGTCCTTCTACCGCCAGCTGATGCTCGTGCTCTACCGGGCCGACCGGCAGGCGGAGGCCCTGCAGGTGTACCGCTCGGCCCAGCAGGTGCTCAGGTCCGAGCTCGGGCTGGAGCCGTGCCGCTCACTGCGCCGGCTGCACCAGGCGATCCTGACCTCCGACCAGCTCCTGGACCTTCCGCTGGCGAGCTGATCCGGCCTCCGGGCGGGTGGTGGCGGCGGGGCGCCCGTCCCGTCACCACCACCCACCCGGGTCAGCCGGCCAGCGTCATCAGCCGGACCAGGGCCACCCGGGAGGCGATCCCCAACTTGCTGTAGATGCGGGTCAGATGGACGTCGACGGTGCGCGGGCTGACCCGCAGCTGCTCCGCGATGTCCTTCGTCTTCAGCCCCTGGCCGGCGAGGTCCGCCACCTCCCGTTCGCGGATGGTGAGTTCGGCGAGCGCCCCCTCCGGCCCGCGGTCGGCGGTGCGCAGCGCGGCCCGGGCCAGTTCCCTGGCCCGGACGCCGGCGGAGCTCTCGGCGCCGAGGAGCTCCTGCGCCTCCTGGTAGCGCTGCGCGGCCTCGACGGGCTGGTGCCTGCTCATCAGGACGTGGCCGCTGGCCAGCAGCGCGTGCCCGCTCTGCTCGGCGATGCCGACCACGGCGGCGGCGTCCGCGGCGTGGTCGGCCCACTGCTCGATGCTCGCCTCGTCCATCCCGGTCCGCAGTGCCGCCGCAGCGAGCAGTTCGTACCCGCGGGCGGCCAGCACCCCGACCGGTTCGGCCACCCGCCACGCCTCGCGTTCGGGCAGCAGGAGCGCCAGCGCCGACTCGGCGTCGCCGGAGACCAGGGCGGCCTCCGCCCGCAGCAGGGCGTTGAGGGGGGTCCTGGGGGCCTTGCTCAGCACGCCGCTGGCGACGAGGAACGAGCCGCGGCCGAGCTGAGCGGAGGCGGCCGCGATGGTCGCGTCCAGCAGCGCGGCGTGGTCGAGGCGCCCGAGGGTGAGGGCCATGACACGCCCCTCCTCGGCGGCGTCCAGGGCGTCCGCCATCCGGCCGGACTGGTAGTTGACGTACCCCAGGGTGGCGAGCAGCGGCAGCGTCAGGTGGACGTCGCCGCGCTCCCGGACGGCCGTCAGCGCCCGGTCGATGTGGGCGTGCGCGGTGCCGTAACGGCCCATCAGCGCCTCCGCCCAGCCGAGGACGAGCAGGTGGACGGCCTGCCGGTGGTTCGGCCGGCCGCCGTTCGCGGTGGTGTCGAGCACCCGGGACCCGGCGTCGAACGCCTGCTTCGCGGCGCACACGTCGCCCTCCAGGACCGCGCACAGGCCGCTCAGCACCAGTGCTCCGGCCGGCGACACCCCGTCCGTCCGCTGCACCTCGCGCACCAGCGCCTCGATGTCGGGACGGGCGGGCAGCTTGCCCGCCAGGACCTTCGCCAGGTGCTGCTGCTCACGGAGCAGTACGCCGACGGCCGGGTCCGCCTGGTCCGCGGTGGAGAGTTCGACGATCAGGAGGGTCTGCACCGCCTCGTCCTGGCCGAGCGAGGCCAGGACGGTCGTCAGGAAGGCGACCTCGGCGGAGCGCGGTCCGGCGGCCAGGCGCCGGACCGGCCCGGACAGGATCGCGCCGGCCAGTGACCTGATCCGCTCGGCGTCCCCCTGCGCCGCGAGCGCCCGGACCACGGCCCGCCACAGCTCCGGTCGCACCGGCGAGGCGTCCGGCGACTCGTCGGCCGGCCGCGGCAGGCGCATCGCGGCGGTCAGCCAGTGGGCGGCCCGCGAGGGCTCGCCGAGGTGCAGGGCGGTGCGCGCGGCGGAGGCGAGCACCCGGGCGTCCGAGGCGCGGGCCAGCGAACCCGACCGCTCGATGTGCGGGGCGAGTTCGGTGGCCGGGGCGTCGAGTCGAGTGAGCCGGGCCAGTGCGCGCCGGTGGGCGCCGGCCCGCCAGCACGCGTCCATGGCGGCGTTCAGGCAGCGGCCGAGCAGCGGGTGGCGCAGGGTCACCAGGTCCGGCCCGGTGGCGCGGAGCAGGTCTCGCCCCTGCAGTTCCCCGAGGACCCGGCAGGCCTCGTCCTCGCCGATCTCGGCGACCTCGGCGACCGCGCTCATGCCGGACGCGTCCCCGAGCACCGCCGCCGCCTGCAGGGCCGCGCGGGCCGCTCCGTCGAGGGCCTCGGTCTCGGCCAGCAGCCGGGTGCCCAGGCCGTTGCGCGCCCAGTCCTCGCAGCCGCCGTCCGCCGGGGAGGCGGCGTCGGCCAGTGCCGTCAGGTACAGCGGGTTCCCCGCGCTGCGCTCGTGCAGGTCGGCGACCTCGGCCGGGCGCCTGGCGGGACCGAGCAGTTCGGCGCTCTGGGCGAAGGTCAGCGGGGCGAGCTCGATCGTCTCGACGGTGCCGAGTTCGGTGCCGTGCCGCAGGATGGAGCGCACGGCGACCGGGGCCTGCCGCGGCCGGTGCGCGACCACGAGCGCCATGCCGCCGTCCATGGGCCAGCGGACGAGCATGTTCAGCAGCGCGGCCGAGCCGGGGTCGGCCCAGTGGAAGTCGTCGACGATCAGCACCAGTCCTTCGGGCGCGGCGGCGAGGCAGTCCGCGATCAGTCGGCGCGCTTCGGTCAGGAGGCGGCCGCGGGAGGTGAAGTCGGCGTTCCCGGCCTCCTCGGACGAGGCGGTCGACGCGCCGGTCAGCGCCCGGGCCCTCGACTCGACCGGCCCGGCCCCGCCCCGCCAGGTGGCCAGCGCGTCGACGAACGGCTGGAACGGCATCCGGGCGTCGGCCTCGGAGCACCATCCCCGGAGCACCGCAAGGCCCCGGCCCCGCGCCTCCTGCGCCAGCGCGGTCAGCAGCCAGGTCTTCCCGCTGCCCGGATCCCCGGCCAATTCGACGATCGTGGACCGCCGTTCACGGATCGTCCGGACGTGGTCGAGCAGTCGGCCGAGTTCGGTGGTACGAACGGCCGCCCGAGCGGGCGGCGTTGTCATGACGGTAGTGGTCATCCCGAAATCCCTTCCCCCGTAAGCGACGGTGTGGCTCCGACGATGAAGAACGCGAACGGATCACCAACAACCACAACCAGCCTAAGAGTCCGATCCATGCCAACCGGCCCCGGAAAGAACCTCCCCAGTTAGTTCACAAATGGCACGACGGCTACCGCACCGGGGCTCCTCCCGAGCCCGGACGGCCCCACGTGCACGTCACGCGGACTTAGCCGAGCTTTAGACGACCGGGCGAGTCTGGCGCCCGTCCGACCGACGACCCGCAGACCGAGGAGCCCATCCGTGCTCGAACTCCGGGACTTCCCCGACCACCGCGCAGTGTGGCGCCTGCCGCTCGGCGACCTGGCCGAGCTGGTGGTCGACCTCGCCACGGGCGAGCCGACGTTCCGTCAGATCGACCTGGTGCTCGCCGGGTCCGGACGCCACCTGCGGCTCCTGCGCGAGCACCGCCGCGCCTCGGCCGCCGCCGACGGGTTCGGCCCCGGCTGGTTGCTCTGCGCGGGCCCCGGGTTCGAGGTCGACGCCTCCGGCGATCCCGTGACGGTGACCGACGGCCTGGGCCGCACGGTCACCCTGCACCGGGACGGCGACGGCATGGTCGCCAAGGTCGTGGACCCGGCCGGCGGCCAGGCGGCGGCCTTCGCGTACGACGCCTCCGGCCGGATGGCCCGCCAGACGGGTGCCGACGGCCCCGTCACGGCCTACGGCTGGGACGACCGGGGCCGGCTGCTGTCGGTCACGGCCGGCGGGGAGACGGTCCGGCTCGGGTACGACGACCGGAACGCCGTCCTGGAGGTGGCCTGGGACGGCCCGGACGGCCAGGTCCGCACCGGGTTCGCCCGCTCTCCTGGGCGCACCGTCGTCACCGGCGCCACCGGCCTGCCGACCACCTACGAGTTCGACGACCAGGGACGGCCGACCTCGGTCACCGATCCGCTCGGGCACGTCACCCGACGGGAGTGGGACGCGGACGGCCGTCCGACGGCGGTCGTCGACGCCACCGGCGCCACGACCGCGTTCGAGCACGACGCGGCGGGCCGCCCGGTCGCCCTGCGGCTGCCCACCTCCGCCCGCTCCACCATCGCCTACGACGACGCCGCGCACCCCGGGCTCGCCACCGCCCTGCGCGACCCGGCCGGCAACGAACTGCTCCTGGAGTACGACGCGTCGGGGCACCTGGTCCGCAGCCACGCCCCCGGCCGCGCGGCCGACCTGGACACCCGCGTCAACCATCCGGTGCACGGCCGGCCGACCGCGTTCACCGACGGCAACGGCCGGACCACCACCTTCGGTTACGACGGGCAGGGCAATCTGACCGACGTCACGCCGCCCGCGCCGCTCGGGCGGACGTCCTACCGCCACGACCGGCTGTCCAGGGTCGTCGGGGTCACCGACGGCGCCGGCCGGCGCACCGGCTACCGGCACGACCCGACCGGCCGGCTCGCCGAGGTCACCGACGAGGAGTCCGGCCGGGTCCTGCTCACCCTGGCCCACGACGCCTTCGGCCGCGTGGTCCGCAAGTCCTCCCCCGACTGGTCCTACGAGTTCCGCTGGGTCCGGACCGCGGCGGGCGGGCGGCTCGCCTCGGCCGTGCGCACCGAGGGCGCGGACACCGAGGAGGTGCGGGCCGGTCACGACGCCGAGGGCGCGCTGACCACGCTGACCACCGCCGGCGGCACGACGCGCTACGACTACGACCCGGCCGGACGGCCCGTCGCGGTCACCACCCCCGCCGGACGCACCGCCCGCCTCACCCACGACGCCGCGGGCCGCCTCACCGCCGTGGACTTCGGTGCGGGCCGCCAGGAGATCGGCTACGACGACGCCGGGCGCCGGACCGCCCTGACGGTCCGCGGACCCGCCGGGGACCTCCTGGTCGGCGCGGAGTACCGCTACGGAACCGCCGACGGTTCGGACGGCGACGTCCTGCTCTCCACGACCGTCGACGGCGAGACCGTCACCTTCGCCTACGACGGCCTCAAGCGCCTGGTGCGGGCCGGGGACACCGAGTTCGAGTACGACGGCGCGCACCACCTGGTCCGCCTCGGCGGCACCCGCTTCACCCTCAACACGGCGGGCCAGGTGGTCCTGCTGGGCGAGACCGGCTTCGCGTACGACGGCGCCGGCAACTTCACCGAGGAGACCAACCCCACCGGCTCCTTCACCTACAGCGCCACCAACCAGACCCTGACCGGCGTGTTCGGCGGGCAGCAGGTGGTGGACATCCGGTACGACGGACTCGGTCAGGAGCTGCCGCGGCGGATCACCGAGACGACCGTGGACGGACACACCGTCACCCACGTCCTGACCCACACCCCGCTCGGGATCGCCCGTGCCACCGACGACGGGGTCCCGACCGACTTCGTCCGCACCCCCGACGGTGCGCTGCTCGCCGTGCTCACCGCCGACGGCCGCCACTACTGGGCCGTCACCGACCAGCAGGGCTCGGTGCTCGCGCTGCTGGACGAGGAGGGCCGGCTCGCCGCCCGCTACCGCTACACGCCGCACGGCGCGGTGACGGCGACCGGGGAGGCCGCCGCCGCCAACCCCTTCCGCTACCGCGGCGCGTACCAGCTGCTGCGCAGCGCCCACGTCCTCGACCACCACCTCTACAACGGGTTCTGGGGCCGCTTCACCCAGCCCGACCCGACCGGGCGGCAGTACGCGCCGTACACGTTCTCCGACAACGACCCGGTGAACAGCGGCACCTGGACCAGGCACGACTTCCGGGCGGTGCTGGTGCGTCCGTTCGAGCCGGCCGCCGGGTCGTTCTTCCCCCGGCCGGCACCGGCGGCACCGGCCGACCGGCTGCTGACCGATCTCACCGGTCCCGGCGCCACCCCCGACGTCCCCCCGCTGATCACCGGGGCGCCGCCGGCGCGGTTCGCGGCGTACTGACCCACCCGGACCGCGCGGGCACCGCGCGCGTGCCGCACCCCCGATCCACCCCCTCCACCGCACTGAAAAGGAACGGACACATGGCCGAGCAGATCGTCCTCCGGGTTCCCCGGGAAATCGTGGTCAAGGTCGTCGACGACGTCGAGGTCTCGGACCCGCAGGTGGGCCAGACCGGCACCTTCGACGACGAACTCTTCGACGAGTCGGGCAAGCTCATCGGCACCTCCCACGGCTCCTTCCGGATCGAGTACGCGCGCCCCGGTGACGGCGGTCTGATGACGTACTACAGCGAGGACCTCACATTCGAGGACGGCACCGTCCACGCCGAGGGCTGGGCCGACTTCAACGACGTCCGCACCAGCGAGTGGGTCTTCTACCCGGCTGTCGGCACCGGCGGCCGCTACGAGGGCCTGACCGGGTTCCGCAAGTGGCGGATGACGGGTGTCCGGGCCTCGGCCGAGGCCCGGATCCTGCTGTCCGACTGACGCCAACACGCCGGCAACCGACGGGAGACCACACATGACCGGCCGGGACGTACACATCCTGTCCGCCGCAGCAGCCCTTCCCGGGCCCGCCCTGGACAACGCCACGCTGGCCCGGCGGTTCGGCATGGACCCGCTGTGGGAGCAGTGGGTCGACGCGTTCATCGGCACCCGGGCCCGCCACCTGGCGCTGGACCTGGAGACCGGGAAGCAGACCCGCACCCTGGCCTCGCTCGCCGAGGAGGCGGGGCGCCGCGCGCTGGCCGCCGCCGGCCTCGGCCCGGGCGACGTCGACGCGGTGGTGCTGGCCACGGCCACCCCCGACCAGCTGATGCCGGCCACCGTCAACGTCGTGGCCGACCGGCTCGGCATCGACGGCGTGCGCAGCTTCCAGCTGCAGTCCGGCTGTTCGGGAGCGGTGCAGGCGCTGGACGTCGCGCGGCAGATCCTGCTGAGCGGCAGCGGGCGCACCGTGCTGGTGCTGGGCGGTGACGTGATCGCCCGCTTCTACGACCTCGAAACGGACCTGCGCAAGGCGGCCCCGGCCGAGCTGGTGAACTTCGTGCTCTTCGGGGACGCGGCCGGTGCGGCGGTCCTGTCGACCGACCCGGCCCCGGGCTCGGCGGCGGTGCGGGCCCTGTTCACCCGGCTCGTCGGCCTGGGCCGTCCGCCCGGGGCCGTCCTCGAGTGGTTCGGCCCGGCCGACCGCCACAACGACCGGCCCGCCGCGACCGAGGACTACAAGGCGATCGAGGAACACGTGCCGACGATGACCGGCGAGGTGCTGGACGAGTTGCTGACCGGCCTCGGCTGGCGCGGCGACGAGGTCGACCTGCTGCTGCCGCCCCAGCTCTCCGGCCGGATGACCAAGCTCATCAGCGGGCGGCTCGGACTCCCCCGCGCGCAGGACGTCTCCTGCGTGGACGACGCGGGCAACTGCGGCAACGCCATCGTCTTCCTCCAGTTGGAGCGCGCCCTCGCCGGGCCGCTCGGCCCCGGACGACGGGCCGTCGGCATCTCCATCGAATCCAGCAAGTGGCTCAAGGCGGGCTTCGCCCTGGAAGGGAACTGACGCCGTGACCGACGCACTGGCGGAGCTGCACCGGGAGGGCAGCCTGCCCGACCGCTACCCGGAGGTCCGGCGGCTGCTCGCCGGCCTGACGGACGACGAACTGGTCCGCGCCGGCCGGGTGCTGGCGAGGACCGACCCCGACGCGGTGCTCGCCGCGCACCCCGGCACCCCCGCGCCGGTCGTCGCCGTCACCGGTCACGGCACGCTCAACGCGCTGCTGCCCGCGCTCACCGCGCAGTTCGCCCGGCACGGCCTGCTGGCCCGGACCCGGCTGTCCGACTTCGACGGCTGGGTCTTCGACCTCGTCGACCCGTCGAGCGGCCTCTACGCGGCCCGCCCCTCCTTCGCACTGTGCGTGCTCGACCCCGCGACGGTGGTGGACGAACTGCCGTCGCCGTGGCGGGTCGAGGACGTGGCGCGGGTGCTGGAGGAGAAGCTCGCCCTGGTCGAGCGGGCCGCGCGGGTCTTCGCCGGCACCACCGAGGGGGCCACGCTCGTCCTCAACACCCTCCCGCTGCCGCGCGAGTTGACGGGCCAGCTGGTCGACCTCCGGGCCCGGGCCGGGCTCGGGGTGCTCTGGCGGGAGGCCAACGCCCGGCTGCTGCGCCTGTCCGAGGCCCACCCCGAGGTCGTCACCGTGGACCTCGACCCGCTGCTCGCCGAGGGTGTCGCCGCCCGGGACGTCCGGCAGAGCGTGTACGCGAAGGCACACCTGTCCGACGCCCTGCTCGCCGCGTACGCGCGGGAGGTCGGCCACCTCGCCCGGCAGGCGTCGGGTGGCGTGAAGAAGGTCCTCGCGCTGGACCTGGACGACACCGTGTGGGGCGGGGTGCTCGGCGAGGTCGGCCCCGAGGGCATCGAGACGGCCGGCGGCTACCGGGGTGAGGCGTTCGCCCGCTTCCAGCGGGTGGCCCGCCAGCTGAGCGCGCAGGGCGTCCTGCTGGCCGCGGTGAGCAAGAACGACCGCGAACCGGTGGAACGGACCCTGCGCGAACACCCCGACCTGGTCCTGCGCGAGGAGGACTTCGTGCAGATCCGGGCCGACTGGCGGCCCAAGCCCGAGAACCTCCGCGAACTGGCCCTCGCCCTCAACCTCTCCGTGGACAGCTTCGTCTTCGTCGACGACAGCGCCTTCGAGTGCGGCCTGGTCGAGCGGGAGCTGCCCACCGTCGCCGTGGTCCGGGTCGACGGCGACCCGGCGACCCACGTGACGCGGCTGCTGCACGACGGCTGGTTCGACGCGCGCCGGCTCACCGACGAGGACCTGGCGCGGCCCGCCCGCTATCGCGAGGACCGGGCCCGGCAGGACTTCCTGTCGACCTTCGACTCGCTCGACGGCTACCTGCGGGAGCTGGACATCTCGGTGGCCCTCGGCCCCGCGACGGCCGACCGGTTCGCCCGGGTCTCCCAGATCACCCTGCGCACCAACCAGTTCAACCTCACCACGCGGCGGCTGCAGCCCGCACAGGTGCGGGCGATGGCCGAGGACCCGGCCGCGCAGGTGCTCACCATCGCCTCCGCCGACCGCTTCGGCGACAACGGACTGGTGGGCGCCGTCCTGCTGCGGCGGGACGCGGACGTCCTGCACATCGAGAACTTCCTGCTCAGCTGCCGGGTGTTCAGCCGCGGCATCGAACAGGCCGTGCTCGGCGCCGTGCTGCGCCACGCGCGCGGCAGCGGCGCCACCGAGGTGCGCGCCGACTACCGCCGCACCGCGAAGAACGGCAACGTCGCCGACTTCTATCCGCGGGCCGGCTTCGAGACCGTCACGGTCGACGACGACTCGGCCGCCTTCCGGCACCCGCTGGAGCCGCTGCCCGAGCCCGTCGGGCACATCCGACTGACCGCGAACTTCGAAGGGGACACCCCGTGAGGACCATCGACGACTTCGTCACGCTCCTGCGCGACGAACTCGCCCTGCCCGTCTCGGCCGAGGACCTCGGCCGGGACCTGGACACCGTCGAGGAGTGGGACTCGGTGCACCTGCTGGCGCTGTGCACGCTCCTGGAGCGCGAGACCGGCCGCTCGCTGCGGCTGTCCGAGGTGCTGGAGGCGCCCAGCCTGGAGGCAGTCTACCGGCTGGCGGTGGAGTCGTGACCGCCGAAGAGACCGAGGTCGGCGAGCCGCTGCCGCGCCAGCGCCGGCACACCCTGTTCTTCCTCGAAGTGATCCGCGACTTCGCGCCGGTCTTCCTGGACACCGAGGTGGACATGGGCCGGGTGCTGGCCCACCGCGCCGCGGCCCTCGACAGCACGGGCGTGCGGTACTCCACCACGGCCTACGTGCTGCGCGCGGCCGGCCGGGTCCTGGCCGGGCACCCGGACGCCAACGCGGCCGTGGAGGGCGGACCGCAGCGGCTGCGCATCGCGCACTACCCGTTCGTCAACGGCAAACTGACCCTCGACCGGACCCTCGACGGCCGGCGGGTGGTGCTCGGCACCGTCGTACCGAACCTCCACGAGGCCGAACTCGACGACATCCAGGAGCACCTCGTCCGGGTGCGGGACGGCGACGCCGAGCAGCTGCCGGACTTCGAGGGCGTGCGGCAGCTGCACCGGGCGCCGTGGGCCGAGGGACGCGAGCGCTTCCGCGAGGCGGCGGGTTCGCTCGCGCTGCGCCCCCACCTCACCGGGACGTTCGCGGTGACCTCGCTGGGACACCGCGCGGTCGACTCCTTCCATTCGGTGGGCGGCACGACCACCACCTTCGGCGTCGGCCGGATCCTGGACCGGCCGGTGGTCCGCGACGGCCGGGTCACCGTGGCGCCGGTGCTGCGGCTCAGCCTGGCCTTCGACCACCGCGTGATCGACGGGGCCGAGGCCGCGGACGTACTGACCGAGGTCAAGGAGTCGCTGGAGAGCGTATGAACGACATCACCGAGCTGAAGAACTTCGTGGTCGCGCACACCCGTTCGCAGGGCCTGCCACCCGAGCACTACGACCCGCTGCTGGACCGCGTCCGGCACGACGGGAACGGCGGGCCCGGGTCCTGGGTCCACGAGTGGAGCACCGACGCGGCCCGGCTGGAGGCCGAAGGGAAGCTGCTCGAAGCCTGCGTGCACTACAACATGGCCCGGTTCCCGTACGTGGACGGTTCGGCGCGCCGGGAGGCCCTGAGCCGTTGCACCGACACGTTCGACCGGTGGCGCGCCGACTTCCCCGCCGTGCAGCGGCTGGACGTCGAGCTGCCCGAGGGCCGGATCCGCTGCTGGAGCGCCGGGCTCGACGCCGCGGACCCCAAGCCGCTGCTGGTGATGACCGGCGGCATCGTGTCCGTCAAGGAGCAGTGGGCGCCGGTGCTGCTCCAGCTCGGCGCCCTCGGGTTCGCCGGCGTGGTCACCGAGATGCCGGGCGTGGGCGAGAACACCCTGCCCTACCGCGCCGACAGCTGGCGGATGCTCCCCGCCGTGCTGGACGCCGTGGGGGACCGGGCGGACACCTCACGGACGTACGCGCTGGCGCTGAGCTTCAGCGGCCACGGCGCCCTGCGGGCCGCCCTGCACGACTCCCGGATCAGAGGGGTGGTGGGCGCGGGCGCCCCGGTACACGACTTCTTCACCGACACCGCCTGGCAGCGGACGGTGCCGCGCGTCACCACCGACACCCTGGCGCACCTGATCGGCACCAAGCCCGACGAGGTGTACGGGGTGATCCGCGACTGGGCGCTGACGCCCGGCGAACTGGGCGCACTGCGCATCCCGGTGGCCCACGTCACCAGCCTGCGGGACGAGATCATCCCGCCCGCCGACGCCCGGCTGCTGCGGGAACACGTGCGCGGTGTGCGGCTGCTCGCCCACGACGACGTGCACGGCTCACCGGGCCACTTCGCGCAGACCCGGCTGTGGACCCTGCTGTCGGTGCTGCGCATGCGCGGCGGCCTGGGCGACCAGCGCGTCGCGCTGACCCGGGACTTCGCCCGGCTGCGGTACGGGAAGGGGCGGCGGCCGTGAACACGACGATCGACCTCGACGGCGGCACCCGGTGCCTGCGCAACGTGCTCGGCCGGTTCGCGACCGGCGTGGTCGCGGTGACCTCGGCCGACCCTGCCACCGGCCACCGCGCCGGGCTGGTCGCGAACTCCTTCTGCTCGGTGTCGCTGGAACCGGCGCTGGTCTCCTTCTGCGTCGCCCACACCAGCGCCAGCTGGCCGCTCATCCGGTCCGCGGAGCCGCTCGGCATCAGCATCCTCGGGGCGCAGCAGGCCGAGGCGGCGAACCGTCTCGCGGCGAGCGGGACGGACAAGTTCCAGGGCCTGCCGTGGACTTCCTCGCCGGGCGGCGCACCGATCCTCGACGGTGCGCTGGCGTGGCTGGAGTGCGCGGTCGAGGCGGAGCATCCCGCCGGCGACCACGTGATCGTGGTCGCCCGGGTGCTCCGGCTCGACGCGCTCGCCGACGGCGATCCGCTGCTGTTCTTCCGCGGGTCGTACCAGCGGCTCGACCGCTGAGGCCGGATCCGTCAGACCCCGGTACCGGAAGCGGTACCGGGGTCGACGCCTGCCCCCGTACCGAAGGCGCGCAGGAAGGTGTCGACCCCGGCGGTGACGACCTTGGTCACCTCGGCGTGGTCGAGCGGCCGCGTGCCCAGCCCGCTCAGGCCCGGCAGTTCCTCGTAGACGAGGGCGATGAACTGGTTGGCGGCGCGGACCGGGTCCTCGATCCGCAGTTGCCCGGCGTTGGCCAGCCTGGCCAGGCGGCCGGCCAGCGCGTCGACGAACTGGTCCGGCCCGCTCGCCCGGACGGCGTCGAAGAGGTCGGGGAAGCGCACCGCCTCGGCGTACAGCAGGCGGCGCACCGACTCGGACTGCTCGTCGCAGTAGCAGTCGACCAGCTTCTGGGCCACGTCCTCCAGCCCGGGCCGCAGGTCCTGCGGCTCGTTGGGGAAGGACTCCAGCACGTCCATCGTCTTCGCGTTGGAGCGCGCCGCGGTCTCCGTCATGACGTGCCGGAAGAGGTTCTCCTTGGACCCGAGGTGGTTGTAGATCGTGGGCTTCGCGACCCCCGCCTCGGTGGCGATCTGGTCGAGGCTCGCCTGGGCGTAGCCGACCCGCGCGAAGACCCGCAGGGCGGCCTCCACGATCGCTCGGCGCTTGTCCATCCGGCCCCGGTCGCCGGGGCTCCCGGTCGTCTTTTCGGTCTCGCCAACACTCATGGAGCCATGCTACCGTCCCAGCCATCGAAATGAACTACCTAGTTCATTTAGCTTGGCGGTCTGGTGCAAAGGAGTTTCCGTGTCTGAAACGAACGCGGCGGGGGGCGGGCCCGCCCGGCTCGACCGCCCGCTGCTCACCCTGGTCGGCGTCATGGTGCTCGGCGGCATGATGTCCTACCTCGACGCGACCATCGTCAACGTCGGGATCAGCACCCTGGGCGGCCACTTCAACGCCACCCTGGCCAGCGTCGAGTGGATCACCACCGGCTACCTGCTCGCGGTGGCGCTGGCCATCCCGCTGGCCGGCTGGGCCATGGTCCGCTTCGGTGCCAAGCGGATGTGGCTGCTCGGCCTGACCCTCTTCCTGGCCGGCTCGACGCTGTGCGCCGTCGCCTGGAACGTCGAGTCCCTGATCGCGTTCCGCGTCCTCCAGGGCCTCGGCGGCGGCATGGTCGACCCGATCATGATGACCGTGGTGGCCGGCGCCGCCGGACCGGCGCGGATCGGCCGGGTGATGGGCCTCATCTCGGTGCCGATCACCCTCGGCCCGGTGGTCGGCCCGATCGTCGGCGGCCTGCTGCTGGAGAACCTGTCCTGGGTGTGGATGTTCCTGGTCAACATCCCGTTCGCGCTCGCCGCGATCATCCTCGCGGTCAAGGTCCTGCCGGCCGACCCGGCGCCCAGCGGGGACCCGGTGCCGGTCGACGGCCTCGGCATCGCCCTGCTCCCGCCCGGCTTCGCGGCGATCGTCTACGCGCTGTCCCAGGCGGGCAGCGAGGGCTTCGGCAGCGCCAAGGTGATCATCGGCCTGGTCCTCGGCGTCGTGCTGTTCATCGGCTACGTCGTGCACGCGCTGCGCACCGACAAGGCCCCGCTGATCGACCTGCGGCTCTTCACCAACAAGGGCTTCAGCGCCGCGGTGGCCACCATGTTCCTGCTCGGCGGCGGCCTGTTCTCGCTGCTCTTCCTGCTGCCGCTCTACTACCAGCAGGTCCACCACCACACCGTCCTGGAGTCCGGTCTGCTGCTGGCCCCGCTGGGCTTCGGCACCCTGATCGGCATGCCGATCGCCGGCAAGCTCGCGGACAAGTTCGGCGCCCGGCAACTGGTACCGCTCGGCGCCCTGCTGATCGGGGCCGGGGCCCTGGTGTTCACCCAGTCCGGCGCCGACACCTCGCAGGCCGTGCTGACCGTCGCCCAGCTCGCCGCCGGCTTCGGCATGGGCCTGGTCGGTGCCCCCACCATGGGCGCGGTCTACCGCACCGTGCCCGGCGAGTCCGTGGGCGGCGCGACCGGCGCGGTCTTCATCCTCAACCAGATCGGCGCGTCGCTCGGCATCGCCGTCGTCGCGCTGATCATCCAGGGCGGCGGCGAGCACGCGGCCCCGACCGACGCGTCCTTCAGCAACGCCTTCTGGTGGGCGGTCGCCGCCGCCGTCGTCGTCTTCGTCGCGGGCCTCGTCCTGCCGGGCCGGGCGCAGCCCGCCGCCGAGACCTCGCCCGCGCCGCAGCCCGAGAGCGTCTGACGTCCCGTCCCTCACGGGGCGCCGCCGGTCACGGGACCGGCGGCGCCCCGGGGAACCGGAACCACCGGCCACACCCGGCCCTCGCGGGCCGTCGACCACCTGTGGAGAACCCATGAGCAAGCTCGCCGGAATCCCCCTGTCCGTCCTCGACGTCGTGCCCGTCTTCGCCGGCGGGACCGCGACCCAGGCGCTGCGCGACACCGTGGCCCTCGCCCCCAAGGTCGAGGCGCTCGGCTACCTGCGCTACTGGGTCGCCGAGCACCACAACACCCCGAGCCTCGCCACCTCGGCACCGGGGGTCCTCGTCGGCAGCCTCGCCGCGGTCACCACCACCCTCAAGGTCGGATCGGGCGGCGTGCTGCTGCCCAACCACGCACCGCTGGTCGTGGCCGAGCAGTTCGGCACGCTGGAGGCCCTGCACCCGGGCCGGATCGACCTCGGCCTCGGGCGCGCGCCCGGCACCGACCCGCTCACCGCCCGCGCGCTGCGCCGGGTGCCCGAGCTGGGCCAGGACGACTTCGCGCACCAGATAGCCGAGCTCGACGGGTACTTCGCGCCCGGCTCCCCCGACTCCGGCATCGTCGCGGTGCCCGCCGCCGACGGCCGCCCGGACCTGTGGATGCTGGGCTCCAGCCCGTCGAGCGCCCAGGCGGCCGGCGCGCTCGGCCTGCCGTACGCCTTCGCCCACCAGATCAACCCGCACGCCGCGGCGCACGCCCTGGAGCTGTACCGCAGGTCCTTCCGGCCCTCCGCCCACCTCGACCGGCCCCGCACCCTGGTCGCCGCGCTGGTCACGGTGGCCGAGACCGACGCCGCGGCCCGGGCCGCGGCCGCACCTTACCTCCTCGGCAAGATACGGATGCGCATGGTGCCGCGCTTCGACGCCTTCCCGTCCGCGCGGGAGACCGCCGCGCACGTGTTCTCCCCGGCCGAGCGGCAGTTCCTGGACGACCTGGTCGAGCCCCAGCTGGTCGGCGGCCCGGAGACGGTCCGCGAGAAGCTCACCGCGCTGGTGGCGCGCACCGGCGCGGACGAGCTGATGGCGCTGACCATCGTGCCCGACCAGGGCGAGCGGCTGCGCTCCTTCGAGCTCCTCGCCGAGGCCGCGGCCGCGGTGCAGCCCGGGGCCGGCACCGAGGGTGTTTCAGTTCGGCTTTAGAGATCCCCGAGAGAGTCGTGCACGGTCCAGAGTCCGCCAGCCGCCCCGGAGTTCGAATGCGTTCGCGCCGCACCGCCCCGCTCGAAGCCGTGCTGCTGTCCGTTCTCGTGCTTGTCGGCGCCCAGGCCTGCGGCCCCGGCGCCGACGGCACGCCGGGCGGCTCCGAGCCGCGCACCGGCGGCCACCTGACGTACGCGGTGAAGAAGGAGCCGGACTGCTGGGACCCGCACACCAGCGCCCAGGACGTGACGGCCTTCGTCCAGCGGCCGGTGTTCGACTCGTTGGTCTACCAGACCCCGGACGGCGAGCTGGAACCCTGGCTCGCGCAGTCCTGGCGCACGAGCGAGGACGGCGAGGTCTACACCTTCACCCTCCGCCAGGACGTGACCTTCCACGACGGCACACCGCTCGACGCCGAGGCGGTGAAGGCCAACTTCGACCACATCACGGCCAAGGAGACCCGCTCCCAGTACGCCGCGGGCCTGCTCGGCCCGTACCAGGGAACCACCGTCACCGGGAAGTACCAGCTGGAGGTGCGCTTCGAGCGCCCCTACGCACCCTTCCTGCAGGCCCTCAGCACCACGTACCTGGGCATCGCCTCGCCGGCCTCGCTCAAGGCCGGCGCGGACAAGCTGTGCTCCGGCACCGACTCGGTGGGCTCGGGCCCGTTCAAGGCCGGCGCCTACCTGCGCGGCCAGCAGCGGCAGTACAGCAGGAACCCCGGCTACCAGTGGGCCCCCGAGCACGCCGGGCACAGCGGCCCGGCCGTGCTCGACTCCCTCACGCTGCGGTTCATCGCCGAGGACACCACCAGGGTCGGCGCGCTGACCTCGGGCCAGGTGTCGGCCATCGACGCCGTCCCGGCCAACCAGGCGCCCATGGTGTCCCGGGATCCCCACCTCGGCATCCTCACCATGGACGTCCCCGGCGTGGTGGACACCTTCTTCCTCAACACCCGCAGCGAGCTCTTCTCCGACGTGCGGGTGCGCACGGCCTTCCAGCGCGCCATCGACCTCGACGCCATCACCAAGTCCGTCTTCCAGGGCACCGGCACGCGCGCCTGGAGCCCGCTCGCCCCCTCCACCCCGCACAGCTACGACGCCGCCCTGGAGAAGAGCTGGCCGTTCGACCGCGCGCTGGCCGGCCGGCTCCTGGACGAGGCCGGCTGGACCGGCCGCGACGCCCAGGGCTACCGCACCAGGGACGGCCGCACGCTCACCGTCGTCGCACCCGTCTACGGCAAGCCGAGCCTCTTCTCACAGGCGGTCCAGGGCGATCTGAAGAAGTCCGGGATCAGACTGGACCTGGCCGCCTCCACCGACGCCACCGAGGTCGCGGGACGGCTGGCCCAGGGCCGCTACGACGTGGTCGAGACCTCCTGGGGCCGCGCCGACGGCGACATGCTCAGCCACTTCTTCCTCACCACCGAGGGTTCGGCCACCGGCCACAACTTCTCCCGGGTCTCCGACCCCGGGGTCGACGACTGGCTCCGGCGGGCCCAGGCGTCCCAGTCGCCGGACGAGCGCGCCGCGGACTACGCCGAGGTGCAGCGCTGGGCGCTCGATCAGGCGGCCGTGGTGCCCGCGTACGTCGTGAAGGCCGCCGTGGGCGTGAACCGGAAGGTGCACGGCCTGCGCCTCGGCAGCTCGGCCTGGCCCGAGTTCTACGGCGCCTGGACGGAGGCCCGCTGATGCCCGCCCTCCTGCGTGTCGTCGCGTCCCGGCTCGGGGGCGCCGTCCTCGTGGTCTGGGGCGCGGCCAGCTGCGCCTTCCTGGCGCTGCACCTGATCCCCGGCGACCCGGTGAACGCCATCGTCGGCTCGAACTCCCTGGTCGGCGACGAGCAGCGGGCGGAGGTCCGGCACCACTACGGCCTCGACCAGCCGCTGGCCGTCCAGTACCTGCGCTACCTGCTCCGGCTGGCGCACGGCGACCTCGGCGACTCCTACCAGCTGCAGCAGCCGGTCTCCTCCGTGCTCTCCGCACAGTTCCGGCCGACCGCCGAACTGGCGCTGTGGGCCACGCTGGTGGCGGTGGCGCTGGCGGTCGCCGTCGCGGTGCTCACCTCGGGCCGCTCCCGGCTGCCGCGCCGGGTGTCGGCCGCGATCGAGCTGGTCGTCGTCTCCACGCCGTCCTTCTGGCTCGGGATCGTCCTGTTGACGGTCTTCTCGTTCCGGCTCGGCTGGCTGCCCGTCTCCGACGGCGACGACGTGCGGTCGCTCGTCCTGCCGGTGGCCACACTGGCCCTGCCGATCGCCGCGGTCCTCATCCCGGTCGTGCGCGAGGGACTGCTGCGGGCCCTGGAGCAGCCGTTCGCGCAGACCGCCCGGGCCCGCGGACTCGCCGAGCCCGCCGTGCGCGTGCGGCACGGGCTGCGGCACGCCGCCCTGCCGGCGCTCACCCTGACCGGCTGGTTCACCGGCACGCTGCTGGGCGGGGCGGTGGTCGTGGAGGACGTGTTCGCCAGGTCCGGGATCGGCCGGGTCACCCTGCAGGCCGTCGAGGGCCGCGACCTCCCGGTCGTGCAGGGAGTGGTCGCGCTGTCCGCGGTGGTGTTCGTCGCCGTGGGCGCGCTGATCGAGGTGCTGTACGCGCTGGTCGATCCGCGGCTGCGCGAGGGAACGGGGGTGACGGCGGCATGACCACCGAACAGCCGGTGCGGACCGGCCCGTTGACGGCGCTGACCGAACGGGTCCCGGGCGTCCGGCCGCGGCCCGGCGTGCTGCTCGCCGCGGCCCTGCTGGCCCTGATCCTGCTGGCCGCCCTCGTCCCGTCCCTGTTCGCGGACGGCAACCCGACCGACACCGATCCGCTGAACGCGCTCCAGCCGCCGGGCTCCGAGCACTGGTTCGGCACCGACCAGCTCGGCCGGGACGTCTTCACCAGGGTGGTGCACGGCACCCGCTACTCGCTCGCGATCGGCGCCGCGGCGACCGGCTGCGGAGTGGCCCTCGCCGTGCTCTGGGGCCTGGCCGCCGCGCTGTCCGGCCGGTTCGGGAACGCCCTGCTGATGCGCATCGCCGACGCGCTGCTCGCGGTGCCCGGCCTGCTGCTCGCCCTCCTGGTCGTCCTCGTCGTCGGCAAGGGCGTGACGGGCGCGACGGCCGCCGTGGCGGTCGGGCTCGCCCCCGGCTTCGCCCGGGTGGTCCGCGCCCAGGCCCTGCTGGTGCGCCGCTCGGGGTACGTCGAGGCCGCCGTCGCGATCGGGGTCCGCCGGTCGCTGATCGTCCTGCGGCACGTCCTGCCCAACACGCTCGCGCCGCTGCTCGTCCTGGCGACCGTCACCCTCGGCGCGTCCGTCTCCACCGGGGCGGCGCTCAGCTACCTCGGCCTCGGCGCCCAGCCGCCGACGCCGGAGTGGGGCGCGATGCTCACCGAGGGCCAGGGCTTCCTCGAACAGGCCTGGTGGATCGCGTTCTTCCCCGGCCTGCTGCTGGTCACCACGGTGGTGACCGTCACCGTGCTGGGACGCCACGCACAGGCACGATCCGAAGGGCGGTCCGCGGCATGACGGAACCACTGATCGACGTGGCCGGGCTCGACGTCAGGTTCGGCACGGGGGGCGGACAGGTCCACGCCGTTCGCGGCGCCTCGCTCAGCCTGGACGCCGGCCGGTGCCTGGCCCTGGTCGGCGAGTCCGGCTCGGGCAAGAGCACGTTCGCCCGCAGCCTGCTGGGCCTCGCCGGACCCACCGCGGCCGTCACCGCGCAGCGGCTGCGCATCTGCGGGGACGACGCCCGGAAGTTCGGGCCGCGCGACTGGCGTGCGGTCCGGGGCCGGCGGATCGGGCTGGTCGCCCAGGACGCACTGGTCGCCCTCGACCCGCTGCGCCCGGTCGGCCGGGAGATCGCCGAATCGTTGCTGACCCACCGGACCGTACCCCGGCGCGACGCCGGGGCGGTGGTGGTCGATCTGCTGACCCGGGTCGGCGTGCCGGAGCCGGCCGAGCGGGCCCGCGCGTACGTCCACCAGCTGTCGGGCGGACTCCGGCAGCGGGCGCTGATCGCCTCCGCCCTGGCAGCGGACCCGGCCGTCCTGATCGCCGACGAGCCGACGACCGCGCTGGACGCCGCCGTGCAGTCCCGGATCCTCGCACTGCTGGGCGAGTTGAAGGCGGCCGGCACCGGCGTGCTGCTGATCAGCCACGACCTCGCCGTGGTCGAGGCCCTGGCCGACGAGGTCGCGGTGATGAAGGACGGCCGCGTCGTCGAGTCGGGCCCGGTCGGCGAGGTGCTCGACCGCCCCCGCCACGCCTACACCCGCTCGCTGCTGGCCGCGGTGCCGGGCGGCCACCCGCGGACGGCCCGGCCGTCCAGCGGCACCGGCCGCCCGGTGCTGCGGGCCGAGGGAGTCGGCAAGCACTACCAGGGTCCGCGACGCAGCCGGCGGACGGCCGTGGAGCAGGTCTCGTTCACCCTGCACGCCGGCGAGGCGCTCGGCCTCGTCGGCGAGTCGGGCTCCGGGAAGTCCACGCTCGCCCGGATCGCCCTCGGCCTGCTGGCTCCCGACACCGGCGAGGTGCGGCTGGACGGCGAGCCGTGGAGCACGCTGCCCGAACGGGCCCGGCGGGCCCGGCGGCACGCCATCCAGCTCGTCCCGCAGGACCCGCTGAGCGCCTTCGACCCGCGCTGGACGGTGGCCCGGATCATCGACGAGGCCCTGGGCGCCGCGGGAACGGCCCGCGCGGAGCGCCACGACCGGACGGTGCGGCTGCTGCGGCAGGTGGGACTCCCGCAGGAACTGCTGGAGCGCCGGCCGCTCGCCCTGTCCGGCGGCCAGCGTCAGCGCGTGGCCATCGCCCGGGCGCTCGCCCCCGGGCCCCGGGTGCTCGTGTGCGACGAACCGGTGTCGGCGCTGGACGTGTCCGTCCAGGCACAGATCCTCGACCTGCTGCGGGAGTTGCAGGACTCCCTCGGTCTGGCGACGCTCTTCGTCTCCCACGACCTGGCGGTCGTCCGGGAGGTGTGCACACGGGTGATGGTGATGCGCGCCGGCCGCGTCGTGGAGTCGGGACCGGTGGAGGAGGTCCTCGCGACGCCCTCGCACCCGTACACCGCGGAGTTGCTCGACGCGGTACCGCGCCGCACCCGTGCGGCGTTTGGTGCTGCCAAAGAACAGCTTTAGATCCGGCCAATGAGCCGCTGCAAGCCTCGAAGGGCCAATTTCGGACACTCTTGCGCCCCGGAGGCCGCCACTCATGCCCGCCACGCCGAGACCGCCGAGAACCACCAGACTGCCCTCGCTCACCGGGATGCGGTTCATCGCCGCCCTGCTCGTCTTCGCCTTCCACACCACCTGGCAGACCCGGTTCATCCCGGGTGGTGCGGGCGACACCCTCAGCACCGTCTTCGCCAACGCCGGCTTCTACGGCGTGAGCTTCTTCTTCGTGCTCAGCGGCTTCGTCCTGACCTGGTCGGCGCGGCCGAACGACACCGCGACCCGGGTCTGGCGGCGTCGGCTCGTCAAGATCTACCCGAACCACCTGGTCACCTTCGTGATCGCCGCCGCCCTGATGCTCGCGGCCTCCGACGTCTTCACCACGGAGGGCACGCTGACCAACCTGTTCCTGCTGCAGGCGTGGGTGCCGCAGATCCAGGTCCCCAACACGATGAACGCCGTCAGCTGGTCACTCTCCTGCGAACTGTTCTTCTACCTGAGCTTCCCGTGGCTCCTGCGCCTGCTCGACCGGGTGCCGATACGGCGCCTGTGGGCCCTCGCCGGAGCCCTCGCCGTGTGCACCGTGGCGGTCCCGTGGATCAGCCTGCACACCCTGCACGGACAGCCGCTGCCCTTCATCGCCGACGGCTCGCTCTCCTTCGAGCAGATCTGGTTCGTCTACTTCTTCCCGCCGGTCCGGGCGCTGGAGTTCGTCCTCGGCATGGTCGCCGCCCGGCTCGTGCTGTCCGGCTCGTGGCCGCGGATCGGCCTGTGGCCGGCCAGCCTGATCGCCGTCGGCGGCTACGCCCTCAACTCGGCCGTGCCGTACCTGTACGGCGTCGCGGGCACCGCCGCCCTCTGGCTCACCCCGCTGGTCGCGAGCGCCGCCGTCGCCGACCGCGACGGCACCCCGACCCCGTTCCGGGGCCGGCTCCTGGTACGGCTCGGCGAACTCTCCTTCGCCTTCTACATGGTGCACGGCCTCGTCGTCACGTACGGGCACCGGTGGCTCGTCGAGGGGCGGAGCCTGCCGACGGCCGCCGCGGCCGCCCTGCTCGTCGCGGCTCTGGCGTTCTGCCTGGTGCTGGCCCTCGCGCTGTTCACCTGGGTCGAGAGCCCGCTCGTGCGCCTGCTCAGCACACCTCGCGCGGAGCGCCGCGCGCCGCACACCACACCCCTTTCCGTCCCCGCCCTGGAGGCCAAGGAATGACCGACACCACGCGAGCCGCGAGCGACGACCGCCGACCACCGGCGTACCCCCAGGCCCGCGGCTGCCCCTTCCAGCCGCCGTCCGGTTACGACCGGTACCGCGAGGAAGGACCGGTCTCCGCCGTCGAGCTCTACGACGGCCGCCGGGTGTGGGCCGTCAGCGGCCACACCGAGGCCCGTCAGGTCCTGCTCGACGCCGCCACCTTCTCCTCCGACCGCGTCCACCGCGACTACCCGGCCACCGCCCCGCGCTTCGAATCCGCGCGCAAGGTCAAGAACTTCATCGGCATGGACCCGCCGGAACACACCGTCCAGCGGCGCATGCTGCTCTCCACCTTCACCGTCAAGAAGGTGCAGGCGCTGCGCCCCGGCATCCAGCGCCTGGTCGACGAGCTCGTGGACGCCATCGAGGCCAAGGGCCCGGTGGCCGACCTCGTTCCCGACTTCGCGCTGCCCGTGCCGTCGATCGTCATCTGCGAGCTGCTCGGCGTGCCCTACGCCGACCACACGTTCTTCGAACAGCAGTCACGGCGCGTGGTCACCGGGAGCACCACCCTGGAGGACAGCGCCGACGCCTTCGCGCAGCTGAGCTCCTACCTCGACGAGCTGATCCGGCGCAAGGAACGCGAACCGGGCGACGGGCTGCTCGACACCCTGATCGCCGAGCAGCTGGCCGTCGGCGCGCTCTCCCACCGCGAACTGGTGGACATCGCACTGCTGCTGCTCGTCGCGGGCCACGAGACCACCGCGAGCGCCATCGCCCTCGGTGTCCTCACCCTGCTGAAGCACCCGGACCAGCTCGCCGCCCTGCGCGACAACCCGGACGTGCTGCCGACCGCGGTCGAGGAACTGCTGCGCTACATGGCGATCGCCGACGGCGTGGCCCGGTTCGCCACCACCGACACCGAGCTGGGCGGACAGCGCATCAAGGCCGGTGACGGGGTCGTCGTGGTCATCTCCACCGCCAACCGGGACGAGGCCGCCTTCCCCGCGGCCGGGTCGTTCGACGTCGCCCGCGGTGCCCGGCACCACATCTCCTTCGGCCACGGCGTCCACCAGTGCATCGGCCAGAACCTGGCCCGGGCAGAGATGGAGATCGCCCTGTCCACGCTCTTCCGCCGGCTGCCGGGTCTGCGGCTGGCCGTGCCGGAGACGGAACTGCCGGTCAAGGAGGCGGGCGGGGTCCAGGGCGTCTGGAAACTGCCGGTCACCTGGTGACGAGTGCCAATCTGCAGACTGGCAGCGGTACCTGACGGATCAGAACAACGAGGAGAACAATGCGCATCACGGCCGACACCGGAAGGTGTCTGGGCGCGGGACAGTGCGTCCTGTCCGCACCCGACCGCTTCGACCAGTCGACGGAAGGCACGGTGCTCGTGCTGACACCCTCGGTGGAGGGGGAGGCGGAGGAAGCGCGGCTGCGCGAGACCATCGCGCTCTGCCCGTCGCAGGCGATCGCCCTGGAGGCCTGACCATGCCCGTGACGGGAAACCTCGCCGACGCGATCGCCGACCACCGGGCCGGCCCGCGCCCGCTCGGCGAACTGCCCGCCGTACCAGGCGTCTCGGTGCGCGAGCTGTTCGTGCCCGGCCCTCCGGGGGCCCCGGACGTGCGGGTGCGGATCTACCGGCCCGACGCCGAGGACGCCGCGCTGCCCGCGGTGCTCTGGATCCACGGCGGGGGCTTCGTCCTCGGCAACGTGGACGCCGCTCACCACGGCGCCGCGCAGGCCGCCCTGCACGCCTCGGCCGTCGTGGTCGCCGTGGCCTACCGGCTCGCGCCCGAGCACCCGTTCCCGGCGGGTCTGGACGACTGCTGGGCGGCACTGGAGTGGACCGCCGCGAACCCGGCCGAGCTGGGCGCCGACCCGGCCCGGCTCGCCGTGGCCGGCGCGAGCTCCGGCGGCTGTCTCGCCGCGGGCCTCACCCTGCTCGCGCGCGACCGCGGCGGCCCCGCGCTGTGCTTCCAGCACCTGAGCACCCCGGTGCTGGACGACCGGCTGAACACCCCCTCGATGGCCGAACACACCGCCACACCCATCTGGAACCGGCCGCTCGCCGAGGAGAGCTGGCAGCTCTACCTCGGGGCGGGGCGGGAGACGACGCCGAAGTACGCCGCACCGGCCCGCGCCGCGGACCTCCGCGGCCTGCCACCGGCGTACATCTCCACGGCGGGCCTCGACCCGCTGCGCGACGAGGGACTCCGCTACGGCCTACGGCTCGCCGAGGCGGGTGTGCCCACCGAAGTCCACAACTACCCCGGTGCCTACCACGCCTTCGGCGGCGCGGCGGCCCCGGAGGACCAGCAGCGGATCGCGGTCGAGCACCTGGTCACGCTGCGCCGCGGGCTGCACCCGGACCGCCGGGTTTAGCAGGGTTTAGAACGCGCAAAGGTCGTCGTTAGCCCCGCTGGCGAGGGTGGTTGCCACCAGGTCGTCGTCGACGAGGGAGCACGTCACAGACCATGCGTAGCGACCACTCCGCACCGATCGCCGTCATCGGACTCGCCTGCCGCCTGCCCAAGGCGCCCGACCCCGCCGCGTTCTGGCAGCTGCTCAGCAGCGGCGAGGACGCGGTGGGAGAGGCGCCGGCGGGCCGGTGGTCCGCTGCCGCCCCCGCCCGTGGCGCCTTCCTCGACGAGGTCGACCGCTTCGATGCCGCCTTCTTCGGGATCTCCCCGCGCGAGGCCGCGGCGATGGACCCGCAGCAGCGGCTGATGCTCGAACTCGGCTGGGAGGCGCTGGAGGAGTCCGGAATCGTCCCGGCCGCACTCACCGGCAGCCGCACCGCGGTGTTCGCGAGCGCCATCTGGGACGACTACGCGGCCCTGCACCACCGCCGCGGTGAGGACGCCGGCGACCGCCACGCGGTGACCGGCCTCCACCGCGGGATCCTCGCCAACCGGCTCTCGTACGTCCTCGGCCTCACCGGCCCGAGCCTCACGGTGGACGCGGCACAGTCCTCGTCGCTCGTCGCGGTCCACCTGGCCTGCGAGAGCCTGCGCAGCGGCGAGTCCGAACTCGCCGTCGTCGGCGGGGTCAACCTGATCCTCTCCCCCGGATCCAGTGCCGACAGCGCCCGGTTCGGCGCCCTCTCCCCCGACGGACGCTGCTACACGTTCGACGCCCGCGCCAACGGCTACGTCCGCGGCGAGGGCGGCGTCGCCGTCGTCCTCAAGCCCCTCGACCGCGCGCTCGCCGACGGCGACCACGTGCACTGCGTGATCCTCGGCAGCGCCGTCAACAACGACGGTGCCTCCACCGCCCTGACCGTCCCCGACCGGACCGCGCAGGAGGCCGTGCTGCGCACGGCCCACGAGCGGGCCGGCACCCCGCCGCTCGCCGTGCAGTACGTCGAACTGCACGGCACCGGCACGCCGGTGGGCGACCCGGTCGAGGCGGCGGCCCTGGGCGCCGTGCTCGGCCGCGGCCGGACGCCGGACGACGCGCTGCACGTCGGCTCGGCGAAGACGAACGTCGGCCACCTGGAGGGCGCCGCCGGACTCGTCGGCCTGCTGAAGACGGCGCTGGCCATCTCGCGGGGCAGCATCCCGGCGAGCCTCAACTTCCGCGCGCCCAACCCGGCGATCCCCCTGGACGAGCTCGGTCTGCGGGTGCGCACCGAGCAGGGCCCGTGGCCACGGGCGGAGCTCCCGCTGGTCGCGGGCGTCAGCTCGTTCGGCATGGGCGGCACCAACTGCCACGTGGTGCTGGCCGATGCCGCGAGCGTGGCCGAGCTGCGCGGAACGGGCCCGGTGAGCACACCGGCCGGCTCCGCCACCGCTCTCGCCGCCGAACAGGGCGCGGACGGCGCCGGACCCGTCCCGTGGCCGCTGTCCGCACGCGACGCCCGGTCCCTGCGGGCCCAGGCCGCCCGGCTCCGCGACCACCTGGCCCCCGGGGCCGGCACCGCCCGCCCGGTCGACACGGCCCATGCGCTGGCCACCACGAGGACGCTCTTCGACGAGCGCGCCGTGGTGCTGGCGGACGACCCCGCCGGGCTGCTGCGCGGCGTCGAGGCGCTGGCCGCCGGCGAGGACCATCCGGCGATCGTGCGGGGGCGGGCGTCCGGCCCCGCGGGCGTCGCGTTCCTGTTCACCGGCCAGGGCAGTCAGCGCGCCGGCATGGGCCGCGAACTCCACGCCGCCCACCCCGAGTTCGCCGCCGCCTTCGACGCCGCCTGCGCCGCCCTCGACCCCCACCTCGACCACCCGCTGCGCGACATCGTCTTCGCCGACGAGGGCACCCCCGAAGCCGCGCTCCTCCACCAGACCCGCTACACCCAACCCGCCCTCTTCGCCCTCGAAACCGCCCTCCACCACCTGGTGGGACGGTTCGGCCTGACGCCGGACCACCTCGCCGGCCACTCCGTCGGCGAGATCGTCGCCGCCCACGCCGCGGGAGTCCTCTCGCTCGACGACGCCGCACTCCTGGTCGCCGCCCGCGGACGGCTCATGCAGGCAGTGCCCGCGGGCGGGGCCATGGCCGCCGTCGAGGCCACCGAGGACGAGGTGCTGCCGCTCCTCGACGCGCGCGTCTCCCTCGCCGCCGTCAACGGACCCCGCGCCGTCGTCATCGCCGGCGACGAACCCGACGTCCTGCGCGTCACCGAAGCGCTGACCGCCCAGGGCCGGCGCACCCGGCGCCTCACCACGAGCCACGCCTTCCACTCCCCCCACATGGACCCCGTCCTCGACGAGTTCCACCGCGTCGCCGCCGGACTGACCTTCCACGCACCCCGCGTCCCGGTGGTCTCGAACGTCACCGGCGAGCTCGCCACCGCCGAGGAGCTCACCTCCCCCGCGTACTGGACGCGGCACATCCGCGAGGCCGTCCGCTTCCACGACGGCATCCGCACGCTGCGCCGCAACGGCGTCGGCGTGTTCCTCGAACTCGGCCCCGACGCCGTGCTCACCGGCATGGGCCGCGAGTCCCTGGCGGGCCAGGACGAGGACGACCCCGTGCTGCTGGCCGCGCTGCGCCGCGGCCGTCCCGAACCGACGACCCTGCTGGCCGCCCTCGCGGGCGCGCACGTCCGGGGCGCCCGGGTGGACTGGGCCGGGTCACCCGCCGTCCGGGGTGGACGTCCCGTCCCCCTGCCGACCTACGCGTTCCAGCGCGAACGCCACTGGCTCGACACCCCGGCCGCGTCCCCCGCGCCCGAGACCGCCCCCGCACCGGCGACGGCCCCCGCACCGGCACCGCAGACCGGGCCGGCGGGCCCGGCCTCGGCGGGCCGCCCGGCCCGACCGGCCGCGCCCGTCGAACTGCTCGACCTCGTGCGCACCCAGACCGCCATCGTGCTCGGCCACGTCACGGGTGACACCGTGGACACCGGCCGCACCTTCAAGGACCTCGGCTTCGACTCGCTCGCCGGGGTCGAGCTGCGCGACCGCCTGCAGGCCGCCACCGGGCTGACACTGCCGACCGCGCTGATCTACAACCACCCGACCCCCGAGGCCGTCGTCGGGATGCTCCACGAGCGGCTGTCCGGCACCCGGACGGACGTCGCGGCGCCGGCCACGGCCCCCTCCCGGACCGGCGCCGACGACCCGATCGCGATCGTCGGCATGGCCTGCCGCTACCCGGGCGGCGTCGCCTCCCCCGAGGACCTCTGGCGGCTCGTCGCCTCCGGCACCGACGCCATCGGCGACTTCCCCACCAACCGCGGCTGGGACCTCTCCGCGCTGTACGACCCCGACCCGGACCACCCCGGCACGTCCTACACCCGCAAGGGCGGATTCCTCCACGACGCGGGCGAGTTCGACCCCGCACTGTTCGGGATCAGCCCGCGCGAGGCCCTCGCGATGGACCCGCAGCAGCGCCTGCTGCTGGAAACCGCGTGGGAGACGTTCGAACGCGCCGGCATCGCACCCGACGGACTGCGCGGGAGCGCGTCGGGCGTCTTCATCGGCGCGACCGCGCAGGACTACGGTGCCCGGCTGCACGAACCCGCCGACGGCCTCGACGGCTACCTGCTGACCGGCGGCACCGTGAGCGTCGCCTCCGGCCGGATCGCCTACACGTTCGGGCTGGAGGGCCCGGCGGTCACCGTCGACACCGCGTGCTCCTCCTCCCTCGTCGCCCTGCACCTCGCCGCCCAAGCCCTGCGGCAGGGCGAGTGCGACCTCGCACTCGCCGGCGGCGTCACGGTCATGCCGACGCCCGGCATGTTCCTGGAGTTCAGCCGGCAGCGCGGACTGTCCGCCGACGGCCGCTGCAAGCCGTTCGCCGCGGCGGCCGACGGCACCGGCTGGTCCGAAGGCGTCGGCCTCCTCCTCGTCGAACGCCTCTCCGACGCCCGCCGCAACGGCCACCACGTCCTCGCCCTCGTCCGCGGCTCCGCCATCAACCAGGACGGCGCCTCCAACGGCCTCACCGCCCCCAACGGCACAGCCCAGGAACGCGTCATCCGCCAGGCCCTCCACCAGGCCGCACTCACCCCCGCCGACATCGACGCCGTCGAGGCCCACGGCACCGGCACCCGCCTCGGCGACCCCATCGAAGCCCAGGCCATCCTCGCCACCTACGGACAGGACCGGCCCGCCGAACACCCCCTCCTGCTCGGCTCCCTGAAATCCAACATCGGCCACACCCAGGCCGCCGCCGGCGTCGGCGGCATCATCAAAATGATCCAGGCCATGCACCACGGCCTCCTGCCCCGCACCCTCCACATCGACGAACCTACCCCCCACGTCGACTGGACCACCGGCACCGTCGAACTCCTCACCCACGAACGGGAATGGACCCCCAACGGCCACCCCCGCCGCGCCGCCGTGTCCTCCTTCGGCATCAGCGGCACCAACGCCCACGTCATCCTCGAACAGGCTCCCGCCCTGGCCGAGGCCCCGACCACCGAGCCGGTGGAACCCACGCCGACCGGGCCGACGCTGTGGCCGCTCTCCGCCCACAGCCAGAAGGCCTTGCGTGCCCAGGCCGAACGGCTCCGGTCACATGCCGCCGAGCACCCCGAGCTCGATCCGTCGTCCATCGCACGGCAGTTGGCCACCGGTCGGTCCTCCTTGGCACACCGTGCGGCGGTGGTGGCGGCCGACCGCGACGAAGCCCTCGCAGCACTCGACGCCCTCGCCAACGACCAGGACCACCCCGCCCTCCACCGCGG